>CAYNST010000127.1:0-4069 GCA_964399955.1 uncultured Cellvibrionaceae bacterium
CTAAGAAAACTGGTCACCTACTTGACCAAAAGAAACGCGAAATACCTGCCCTACTACAAAAGGCTCTGTCGTCCCAACAGCAGCCAATACGCGGGGATGGTCAAACACCTTGGACTTTTTCAGTCCATGGGGGAGCATTGCAGCATCAACCTTGACGCTCATATTGGCGATGCGCGCTATATTCGCCTGGGCAACAATGTGCGGCTGGCCAGTTGCCGCTTGCTGGCGCACGATGGCGTCATCAACATGCTGCGCCGCGCCTACGGCATTGAGCTGGACGCAGTGGGTAAGATTGATATTGGCGACAACGTATTTGTGGGCGATCGCGTCGTTATTTTGCGTGATGTCACCATTGGTAATAACTGTGTGGTGGCCGCCGGTGCAGTGGTGGCCCGGGATGTGCCGCCAAATTCCGTGGTGGGGGGCGTGCCAGCCAAATTGATCTGCACCACCGATGAGCTAGTGCAGCGGCTGCTCGCAGAAAGTCAGAGCCTGCCCTGGTACCCGATAATCGAGACCCGCTCCCAGGGGCTGGACCCCAAACGTGAAGGCCTTCTGCAGAAAGAAAGAATGAAATATTATTTCGGGGACACGGTCGAACAGCGCTGATCAGGCGCGCCGCGCCTGGCAGTTGGCGCGGCCCGTTGTTGTTTACGGCCTGCTGCCCCCGGCCCAGGCGGTGTTGATGCGGCCGCTGGAGGCCGGCAGTATTACATTGCGGTAACCGGCTTTTTCGGCGATGGTGTTGAGCACATCGGTGTGGCTGATGGACCTCTGCGTCGCGTCCTGATCACCCTGCACCCGCGCCTGGCCGTAAGGCGCCAGGTCTATACCGCGGCCGCCCACTAGGCCGGTGCGTGAACCACCGGCCAAAAACATCGGAATGCGGAAATGGTTGTGGCGGTTGCCGTGGGCCAGGTCTGACACGGTACACAGAATGGTGCTGTCCAGCAGGCTGTAACCGGGACCGTCCGGGGTGGCGGCCAGCTTCTCGATGAAGCGGGCTATCTGTCCCATCCACCAGATTTTGCTGGTGGTGTGGGCGGCAGCGTCCTGGTGCGATAAGTCGTGGTCGTTGGTCGAGGTGCCCGGCACAATAATGGGCGATACCGAGACGCCGTAACTGAAGGCAATGCTGCGGGTGAGGTTGCAGGACAGGGCCGCAATGGCCATGTCTTGCTGAAGGCCGGATATTTTTTCCAGCACCGACGTTCGCCACAGGGTGGCGTCCGGGCCACCGGTGCCCACCGTGCCTATGTTGGGGCCTGCGCACATGGCATTCATTTCTTCCGGTGTGGTTGTTTCCAGGCGTGCCTCCAGCACCGAGAGCGCGTCACCGTGCTGCTCCAGGCGTTGACGCTCCACGGCGCCCAAACGCGCGCGCATGCTGCTCAGGTCTGCGCGGATTGCAGACAATATCTGCGTGCTCTTGTCTCCGCCACCACCGCTGCCGGGGTTGACGGTGCCGAACAGCTGGGGGTACAGAATACGGGGGTCGTCCACCGCGTGCAGGTCCCGCGTGCCGTCAAAGCTGATGCGTTTATTGAGATTGTCTCCCCACTGAGTGCCCACGCCCATCTGGATGGACGGCACCAGTATCTGCGTGCGGGTGCGGTTGGCCCAGTCCTCTTTGCCCATCAGCACCTCAATGGATGACAACCCTTGGGAGCCGCGATCGTGAACAGTGCCGCTGTATCCGGTCAGGCACTTAGCCGCTCCGCCCTCGTGAGTGTGAGCGCGGCCCGGGTAGCCAATGCCGTCCAAAAACAGGCAGTGCTTGAATACCCGCTGCAGGGGCGCGGTCATGGCCGGCAGGGTGCTGCTGCCCGGCCGGGGAAAAAAGATATCCGGCACGCAACCGTTCGGGTGGAACAGAAATATGGTGCGGATCGGTCGGTCACCGGTCGCCGCCAGGGCCGAGCGCGCCAACAATGTGGTCATGGGGGCTGCGGCTGTCATCGAACCCGCAGCAATCGCTTTAAGCAGGGAACGTCGTTTCATTGTTATTCTCCTATTGACGCTTCAGGAACGAGTCGGACGAAACGGCTTGCAGCCAAAGGTCGCGCAGCGACCCGGCATTGCCGCTCCAGCGGTTCACTGTGCTCTGCACGGCACAGGCATCGGGTTCTTTCACGCCTTCCATATACTTGTGAAACTGCTGCGTCAGGCAACTGGCCGTATTGGGCGCGCCGGGGCCTGCCAGTACTGCAGCTAGGTCTTTGGCGCTGCCAAAATCATGGCTGTCCAGATCCGTCATTTTTGCCAGGCCCGAGATGGCGCCCGATGCGTCAATCAGCAGATTGTTGCCTTCATACTCCCGGTAGTGCCCCACTGCATCGTAGTTCTCGAACGCAAACCCGATCTCGTCGATGTACTGGTGGCAGGATTGACAGCCCGCCGAAGTGGTGTGAGCGGCGAAGCGTTCACGGGTGGGCTTGCTGGGGTCCAGCGGCTCTATCTCGCCTACATCCGGTGGCGGCGTACCAAATTCCTGGCAAAGCAGGTTGCGCCTTACCAGCAGCCCTCGGTGGATGGGGTGGGACTCCTTGAATGAAGCGTTGGTCGCCAGGATGGCGCCCATGGTCAGCAAACCGCCGCGCTGGGCATTGGTGGCCACCTTGCGGAAGTCGTTGTGGCTGACATTATTGATGCCGTAGAAATTGGCCAGCGTATTGTTGGCAAAGGTGAAATTACTGGTGAAAAGATCGGCTACCGTGTAGCCGGTCTGCAAGAACATTTCCTGCAGGAAAAGCTCCAGCTCGGTGTTCATGGCCCCGGCCAGTTGCGGAGTGAATGCCGGGTAAAGGCCGGGGTCGCGCTGCAGTCCGGCCACATCTCCCACGTGCAGCCACTGCTTGCCAAAGTGAATAAACTGCGGGCGCGCCTTGGCGCTGCTGAGCAGGCGAGTGGCCTGGGCGCGGATATCCGCCACCGTCTGCAGGCGGTTATTGTCTGCCGCGGTCAGCAGCTCGGTATCTGGCGTAGAGCCCCAAAAGGTGTATGACAACAGGCTGGCTGTTTCATAGGGCGTAAGCTGATAGCTGCCGTTGGCTTGGGTACCAATTTCCTCCCGGTAGAGGAAGCTGGGTGAGGCGAGCATGCCGTTGATCACCAGGCGAGCGCCTTCGTCTTTGGTGCCTCCCAGCTTGTACAAATCCGTGTAGCGGGTGCGCTCCGCCGCCGTCAGTGGGCGTCTGAACGCTTTTTTGCCAAACTCCGGTACGAAGATGGCCGCGCAGGTGTCCAGCTGAACGTTGTTGTCACAGCGCATGACGTTGGCAAGGTTGGTCTTGGAGGCCAGTTCCTGCGCGGCATTCCAATAGGCGTTCATACGGTTGTTGGTAACGCCTGCGCCACTGGCGTTGTTGTCGAACCCGCCGATGACGCTGTTGGCTTCAAATAGCGCGGTGTAGGTTTTGCCGTCGGTGCGGCCCAACAGGTCGTTGACGGTGTTGGCGTACTCCAGGTTGGTCAGCAGGCGCAGGCGCCGCGGCAGGAGTTGGGGCGTGGAATCGCAGGCAACGGCTGGCTGCCAACTGAGAATGTACCGGGCGATGGCTGCAGCGCAGTCACCCACGCAGGACGCAGGGTTGGCGGTGGGCATGGTGTCGGCAATGCGCTTGGTCAACGCGCTCAGGGTCCAGTTGGCGACAATGATCGGCTGAGTCACCTTTTGACCGTCGGCGCCGTGACAGGCGGCGCAGCCTCTTTCGGTGTACAGCCTGGCGCCGTCGAGCATGACCGCGCTGCCGCCAGATGAGCTGCTGGAACTGGACGAACCGGAACTGCTCGTCCAGCTGCGAATATAGGCTGCGGTGTCCAGGGCACATTGACCTGTGCACAGCTCCGGGCCCAGGTTGGCTGGCATGGTTCGGGCAATATAGTCCGCCAGACCGCTGAGCGTGGTGTGTTTTAGGTTGTTGGGGTCTATCAGCGATTCGCCTCTTCCCGCTGTACCGTCGGCATTGATGGCATGGCACAGGTGACAGTATGGCGGCGATTGGGTCCATAGCTCGGCACCATTCGAGGCGCTGCCCAATGCGCCCGATGAAGAGCTTGATGAAGAGCT
>CAYNST010000127.1:4169-9733 GCA_964399955.1 uncultured Cellvibrionaceae bacterium
CTGGAGCTTGATCCCGCACCGCCCAGAGTGCGAACCATCAAAGCCGACACCTTGGCGGCATCCACCGTAGCACCGAAGCGAATGTTGAGCATGCCATCGGTAACTTCAATGTTGGTGAATTCAAGGTCAAGCGCGGCATCGTGACCCACCGAGCGGTGCAGATCCAGGGCATCGGCGACACGCTCGCCCTCAATCTCCACGCTCAGGACTCGCCGGCCATTTGCCGTCCAGTAGGTCTCCGCCATGTGCAGGGTCACATCGTAGCTGCCCGCCGCAACCGGAAAGTTGTAACTGAACTCCCCCCAGCGTTCGCTTTGGAAAAGCGGACCGTTAAGGGTGCCCGACACCGCATCCTGGGTCATGGCGGCAGATCCGCCACTGAAGTAGCGGTCGGCTTCATAAACCTGTCCGTCGCGGGCGGTATACCTGGCGCCGCCGGCATTGATGGCGTAAACCACCGCCAAGGAACTGCTGCCCGCACCGGAGGTGGAGCTGGAACTGCTGGAAGAACTAGAGGAGCTGGAGCTGCTTGAGGAACTTGAGGGGCCAGACAAGCCAGTGTCGCCGCCCGGTTTTTCCTCGCCTGCGCCGCCGCACGCGCTCAGGGCCAGCACACAGGCACCGGTTGCCGTTGCCGCTTTCGCGAACCGGGTCAGGATCGCACCAAGCCACAGCAGGCGCTGCTGTAAAGCGAGACCTATAGGGTCCAGTGTCTTTTTCATTGCCCGTATCTCCCCTTGTGGCCGGGCTATGGCATGGCCCGGCGCCGGTTCTGTTATTTGTTGCCTGCCAGACAGCGTGCAGCGACTTGCGATCGTATGAAAAGCGAACGATTGAAGGTGAGGCTAGCGGAAGATGTCGCGTTATTCAACAGATGCCGCGAAGAATGTACGAAGTGCCAACTGGCGCATTCTGCCCCCGAGAGGGCTGCCGCAGGGGCAGGGAGATGCGGGTCTCCTTCCGGGTGTCTGCGCCTGTCTGCTAGAGGCGTGAGTTGATGCCTCAGACCCGGACATCCGGGTTCATGAGAGAGTAGAAACCATTGCTCATCGCCACCACAGGCAAGTCAGGTTGCGGGCCGGGCCGTTCACAAAAAAGCTGGCCCCATCACAGATGAACCGGCGGTCTTCCTGTAGTATGGGCGAGGGAGTGTTATGCCGCCAAACGCTCGACGGTGGGTGGCGCGGCTAAATTAAAAGTACTTATTCAGCTTAACCCCGAATTAGCACATAGCGGTTTGATAGATGGCGAGCATCCTGTCAGGAACAGGATGGAGCGCCTGCCAGGCGGCCCCGGATAGGGGCGGAGCGTGTAGATCCACGCTTTTCGCCTGGTTCTGCAACAATGCGGACGCAAACTGAACAGCCACGGGCTGAGCTGAATAGATACAATCAAAAAAGCAAAAAGATACGGGGAAGTGCCATGCGTAAACTTGCGTCGGTTGCGATGCTTTCAATAGCCCTTGCCGGTTGCGGCGGTAGTGATACCGATGAAGAACTGCCGGGTGGCTCGTCAAGCTCAAGCAGTTCATCAAGCTCCAGCAGCTCGTCGGGAACCAGTTTGCCCTCCAGCTCCAGCAGCTCGTCAAGTTCGTCAAGCTCCAGCAGCTCGTCGGGAGCCAGTCTGCCTTCAAGCTCCAGCAGTTCCTCAAGTTCAAGCAGTTCGTCCAGTTCAAGCAGCTCTTCTGGGGCGGGCGCGGAAGAAATATTGGGTGACCGTACACGCGGTCAGGCCCTCTACGAAGAGCAGTGTCAGTCATGCCATGGTACCGACGGCGTTTCCGTGGCCAACGGCGGAGACGCCCAGTCGCCCTTGAATGTCAGCGCTTATACGCAGCCACAAATGATCAGCAAGATTATTGAAACCATGCCGTTGCTTGACCCCGCCGCATGCGGGGAGCAGTGCGCCACCGACATCAATGCCTATTTGCAGACCTGGGTCGTCTCGGTTGAACTCTCCTGCAACCCTGACAAGCCCATCAGCTACAGCCCGCAGGCATTAAAACTGCTCACCCGAGCGGAATATCAGAACAGTCTGGAAGACCTGCTCGGCGTCACCAAGGACTACACCACTCAGGTATTGCAGGACAGCCGCAAGGGCAAGATGCCCAACAACGCTACCGCCAACGTTGACGAGAACGGTGCCAACCGCTACTGGAACAACGCCGTGGAGATCGCCGCCTGGGCAGTGGAGAACGACAAACCCTTTGCCTGCACGCCCGATGTGGACTGCGGCACGCAGTTTGTGGAAGAGTTTGCCTACAAGTTGTTTCGCCGGCCGCTGACCGCTGCTGAAAAAGAAGCCTATACCGAGATGTTCAACCGCTATCCCGGTGCGGAAGGTATGGAGCTGGCATTGACTGCGGCTTTGAACTCGCCTCAGTTCCTCTACCGTTCCGAATTGGGCCGTATGGTGGACGATGTGCTCAATGGGCCGCCGCCAGAGCCGATTTATGTGCCGGCAGATAATGCCGTGACAGTAGAACCGGGTGATCTCTCTGATGGTGGTTCGGTAGTGGATGGTTTCAAAGAAATTGGTCTCTACCAAACTTCGCGATTGAACAGCCAGCGCGTAAGTTACACCTTGACCGGTCGTGACCTTATTCAAGTTCAAATCAAAGGCGATCAGGGCGGTGGTGCTTGGCCGACGCTGCGATTGGTGGTGAACAATGAAGAAATTGCTACGCGGCTGATTGATTTCAGTGGAGTACGCACAATCACTTTCAACGTAAACGGCATGTCGGGCGAAGCCAATATCCAGTTGAACAATAATATTGCTGATGCGGATCATCCACCAAATGGGCGCCGCTCAATCTACGTTGGCGGCATGGTTATCGCCGGCGCCGTCGAAAAAGAGCAGAGCGTGGGGGATGTGGTCAAATTGATGCAGGCGGATCCAGAGTCCTATGTGCTGACGCCCTACGAGTACGCCGCCAATCTGAGCTACGTGCTGACGGGCAGTACTCCGGACGACGAGTTGCTGGAAGCGGCCGCCAATGAAGGCTTGGACACTGAAGAGCAGGTGCTGGCACAGGTTAACCGTTTGCTGGACAGCCCCAGAGGGCGGGAGCAGATGGGGCGTTTCGCCGGCTATTGGTTTGATACCGACAAGATCACCAGCTCCAACTTTGATCGGGACAATGAGCTCTTCCCCACCTATACCGACGAAGTGCGTGAAGCCATGGCGGAAGAAGTGCGGCAGTTGTTCAGCACCATCTTTTACGACACAACCGGGGACCTGCCGTTCGAGAAGTTCTACAGCGGCGACTTTACCGTTGTTAACAGCACGCTGGCCAGCTACTACGGCTTGAGCGGCGGGCCAAGCTCGCCGGATCAGTGGGTAGTGGTGGACAACCTGGATGAGCGCGGCGGTATTGTGACCACCGGCGCCTTCATGACCGTCAACGCACACCCGGATAAGACCTCGCCGATCAAGCGCGCCGTCAACCTGCGCGAGCAGATGTTGTGTCAGCACATTGACCCGCCGCCGCTACTGGTGGAAGACCGTACCGAGCTGCTGGAGTTGGCAGAGGCGGAATACCAGGCTGGTATAGCGACAGATCGCCGCTACTACGAAGTGATCACTGACGCCAGATCTTGCGACAGCTGCCATAAAGAAAAAATCAACCCGCTGTTTGGCATGGAAGACTTCAACCAGGTAGGTTTGTGGCGCGATTCGCAAAAGGGTAGCACCGGCATGACCTTGCCGATCGACAACACCGGCGTGTTGTATGGTCCTGAAAACGTCAATGACCTGGCGACGCAGATACCCTTCACCGGTGCCAAGGACTTGTCGAAGAAGCTGGGTGAGCTGAACAGCATTCACTCATGTCTGGTGGAGAAAAGCTTCCGCTTTGTGACCGGTTTGCCCGTCAGGAACGGTGCGGTAGACACCTTTTTTGAGCCGCCTCTGACCGAAGAGCAGCAGCAGGATTTTGGCTGCGGCGCACAGCGGGCCATGAACGCTTATTCAAGCAATAGCAACAACCCAAGAGCGGCACTGACCGAATTGGTTCTGCAAGACCTGATTCGCTTTAGAAAATAGGTATATTCGGATAATGCAACGAGTCGCCCTGCCCGCGGTGCGCGAAAACGCACGCCGGCAGGGCAGAGTAAAACTCAACGTTCTTGCGCAAAATTCAAAGGTAGCTTGAAATGAGAAAAGAAGATAAATCTGCAATAATCGGACGCCGGAAGTTTCTGGAAATGGTCGGCAAGGCCGGCCTGTCCACCAATTTGCTGCGCGCCTCGCCTCTGGTTGCGGGTATCATGGCCAACCGCTTTGCCCACGCACAGGACGGCGCCAACAAGCGTGTGGTGTTTTTGTTTTTCCCCGGCGGTGCACCCAATGGCTCCTGGATGCCCAGCGGCATCGGCTCCATGAATCAGTGCACCATGCCCTATGCGCCGGTGGCCGAGTACTGCAATTTTTATTCAACGGAGATGGGCCCCGGCGGCGATCATGGCAAAAGCCACTTCGCCCTGGGCGGCCGGGTAAGCAATACCACACTGGACGCGCAGCTGGCGTCCTCTGCCATTGGTTCTGCAACGCCTTACTCCGCTCTTAACCTGGGCGTTGAAACCGGCATGACCGGCGATCTCATTGGTCGCAGAAACGGTCAGGGTATCCGGCCGGAAGACAGCACCGCCGCAGCCTATGCCCAGCTGTTTCAAAGTGCACCGCCGGCCGGCGAGGCGGACGCCATCTACCAGAAGCAAAAAACTGCCCTGGACGCCAACAAAGACGCCTTGGAAGCATTGAAGGGCAAATTGGGGCAGGACGAGCGCGAGCGGATGGATGTCCACTTTGCTGCGATCGAGCGCATTGAGCGCCGCCTGCAGGAGGCCACCGTGTTTCAGCCCGCTGAAGGTTGCAGTGAGCCTGAACTGCCCAGCTCCGGCCCGCGCTTTGCCGACAAGATCAAGCTGCAGGCAGATATGGCCGTAGCCGCGTTGCAGTGTGGTCTAACCAACGTCGTCACTATCCAGGTGGACGACAGCCAGTGCGACTGGCGCTACGATGGCAGCTTCTCTGAGGGGCATCACCAGACACAGCATGGCCGCAGCCGTGCAGATGTGGTGGAGATCACCCGCTATCTCAGTGAAAGCGCCGCTTACCTGATTCAACGGCTTATCGACACCCCCGACCCGGCCGGCGGCCGCTTGATTGACAGCACGGTGTTTGTGCAGGTGACGGACATGGGCGACGGCATGAGCCACACCAATGCCAACGCACCCAACATTCTGGCCACCAACATGCCCGGCTTCAGAAAAGGCACGGTAGGTGGCGGTGGTACGAATGTGAGCCTGTTGGGCGATGTTGCCCGCGGCCTGGGCTTGGAATCATCCATTGCTGCCGGGACCATCACCGACTTCGGCCCTCAGGGATCGGTGCTGGCCTAGATCGAGGATTGCGCTCCAGCGAGCATGCTGGGGCGCGATTTTACCCATATCCTGTATCGAGGTTGTTGATGGTGCCCAGCAGTTCGCGGCAGCAAAGATTGTGCGGCTCCAGTCTGCGGGAGGGTATTAGGGTCTGTTGACGTTTCCTCATCACCACTGCTG
>CAYNST010000128.1:0-9523 GCA_964399955.1 uncultured Cellvibrionaceae bacterium
CAAAACGCGCTTTTGCTCTGCCGAAGGACTTGGCAAAAAGGTAACCTCTTTGAGACGGGAATTGGACGTAGCTACGTGTTTGATACGTCCATGGCAGTCCCGTAGAGCAACATGACACTGGCGGAGGTCTTAGGTAGGACCTTGTCTTATTGGCTAATCACAGAATTGGCCAGTTATTATGGACTTGTCTCGCCAACGCGGTTATCCTCGGGCTCGCAAGCTTTTAATCATCCAAGAATTACTCATAATATAACAACCGTAATGAGGATCAATAATGGAGAAACAAACTAGCTTCAGCACCCCCTTCGCCCAGAAAACTTTGCTGTGCGCAGTGTTGGCAGCAACTATCAGCGGGTGCAGTTCAAGCAATAATTCTTCCGGCGATGGCGGTGGAGGCAACGGCAACGGCGAGGAAAGTTTCACGCTAGCCGAAATGAGCGCTAACGGATACACCATCGAGCACATTGAGAACTGCGGTGTAAATCCTGTAAGTGCCGAGAACGCCACGGTCTTTCAAGATGATACAATCGAAAACATCGTAGGGGGCGGCGGTATTACCATGCATCCCGTACAGGACCCCATGTTTCCGGACGACCCATCAAGAGTCTTGCCACCGTGGAGCAATCTTGCCCTCAGCTGGAATAACCCCTTGTATGATCTTGCCAACCTTGAGGCCAGTGAAGATGGAGACTGCAACGGGCTCCTAACTAAAACAGGCATCCTCGTCACCAAATACGCCGACTGGCATCATCAGCATTCCAATGAATTTGTGCCTCCCTTGTTAGATGAGAACAAAACGTTCGCGGATATTGATAGCGTTATCCTCGAATTTAAATTGAATTCTGAAAATACAGAGATATACAGTAGTCAAGAGCTGGAAACTATATACGCGGACAAGCTTGCAGAAGTTCATGCGGTTGTTCAAACCAGTTTGGCACAAAGTGAAGAAGCAGAAACAGACCCGGAATTTTCCCCTAGAGACGATATCGACCTCACGGACTTTGACTTCAGTAGGCTGGATCAAGAGAAGGCTGTAGTTGCCGTTTCTGTGCAGAATGCTGAAACGGGTGCTGAGAACGTCCAGGCAGAAAGGTACATTGAGATTGCCCCCTCCGAACATGCGGACAGATGGATCCGAGTAACTATTCCATTTGCAAGCATGGATTTCTTCACGGGCGAAGTTTGGGAGAAAACCCCGACTACGGTTGAGCAGCAGGCCAGCACGGTGATCAATCGTCTGCACATTGTCGGTGAAATACTCGGAACAGGAGAGGAGGAGACACAATACGGCGACGTATTGCGGAACTACATCGGCTCGCCCGGCAATGATGCATTGTACAATTCCCTGGATATCCCGGAAACGTTCAAAGAAATGTCGCTAACCATCAAAAAAATAGAAGTTGTCTGGAAGTAGCGCCCCATTGGGGCTTCAGCCGCGTGTAACCTGGCTGAAGCCCCTGGCGTTTAGGCAGTTCTCTATCAACCCAGCCCCCAATCCGTCTCCAAGGAACCAATAGGCAGTTTGAGCACGGATATACGCCGTTAAAGCGTAGCCATTCCGCCCCCCAGAGCGCGAAAAAGGGCAATACTGTTGTTGATCTGAGCCTGTCGTACGATGATCAGGGCCTGCTGGGCATTGCTTAGCGTTCTTTGCGAAACCAGCAGCTCAAGAAAACTGTCCACGCCTTTTTCATAGCGCTGCTCCGCCAACGCAAGAGTACGGCTGGCCGCTTCAACAAGATCCTGTTGTGCCACTACCTGATCATTGAGTGTTTGTGATGCCTGGAGGCTGTCCAATGCTTCTTTGAATGCCACTTGAATGGCGCGCTCGTACTGCGCTACCGCCGCATCTTTACGCAATTTCGCCACATCCAGAGTGGCTCGGTTAGCCCCCCAGGTAAAGATAGGCAGCGAGATTTGCGGTACAAAACTCCAGGCAGTAGAGCCGGAGTGGAACAGGCCGTCCAGGTCTGCGCTGGCGCTGCCGCCATTGGCAGTCAGGGCAATGCGAGGGAAAAAGGACGCCCGCGCAGCACCAATGTTGGCGTTGGCCGCGCGCAACTGATGCTCTGCCTGGAGAATGTCTGGACGCATCAACAGCACCTGTGAATCCAGCTGCGCCGGGATGTCCGCCACGGATTGATCGGCATTGGCCAGCGCCCCATCCAACTGCCCTGGCGGTAAGGGCGAACCCACCAACAGCTCCAGGGCGGTAAGGCTTTGGTTCAGCTGGCGTTGATAACGCGCAATGTCTGCCCGTGCCGCGTGAAGCTCACTGGCGGCTTGACTGAGCTCCAGGCTGGAGGCGAGGCCGGCAGCCTGGCGTTGCTGCACCATCTGGTAGGCCGACTGTTGCCGCGCCAGTGTGGCTTCGGCCAAATCCAACTGCGAGCGACTAAACACCCAGGAGAAGTAGCTTTCACCCAACTGTGCGGCCAGGCTCAACTGCACACTGCGACGCGCCTCTTGAGTGGCAAAATACTGCTGCAGAGCGCTGTCTCGCAGGCTGTTGACCCGGCCAAAAAGGTCCAACTCCCAAGCGGTTACAGCCAGGCCGGCAGAGTATTGCGTATTGATATAGGGGCTGCCAGTGGGCGAGACCGCCTCTGGCACCCGTTGGCGGGTGGCGCTTGCCGTGCCGCTCAGACCCGGCAGCAGCGCTGCGCGCTGGATGCGGTATTGCGCCTGTACCTGCTCAACGTTGAGCGCAGCCAATCGCAGGTCACGATTGTTTTGCAACGCTTGATCCAGCAATTGATGCAGCTGCGGGTCGCGATAGAAGTCTCTCCAGCTTATCTCCGACAGCCGTGCGGCGGTGGCGACGTTGGGCTCCAGTTGCTGCAGTTGCTGAACTACAGGAGAATCCGGGCGGTCGTACTGCGGCGCCAGGGAGCAGGCGGCCAAGCTCGCCGCCATACCCAGAAGGGTCAGTTTCTTGAGCTCTGGCTTCATGGCCCTGTTTCCTCATCTAACTTGGCTGCTGGTTTGTTGCCCCACAGCCGACTGGCGGCTCTGAAAACCACAATGAAGAACAGCGGCACAAAGAAAATAGCCAGGAACGTACCTGCTACAACGCCGCCCAGTACTGCTGTACCTACTGCGTTCTGGCTGCCGGAGCCTGCGCCGGTGGCAATGGCCAGCGGCACAACTCCCAAACCGAACGCCAGGGACGTCATGATGATGGGCCGCAGCCTCATTCGCACCGCTTCCAGTGTGGCGTCAACCAGGTCCATGCCCCCGCGGTAAAGGTCCTTGGCAAATTCCACGATGAGGATCGCGTTTTTAGCGGAGAGGCCGATGGTGGTCAGCAGTGCAACCTGGAAATAGATATCATTGTTGAGGCCCCTTAACAAGGCAAAAGCCACGGCACCCAACACCCCCAGTGGCACCACCAGAATCACTGCAAAAGGCACCGTCCAGCTCTCATAGAGGGCTGCCAGGCAGAGAAACACCACTAAAATGGACAGGGCATAAAGGAAGGCGCCCTGGTCGCCGGTTTCCTGCTCTTGCAGGGACATACCGGACCAGGAGAATCCGAATCCCGGAGGCAGCTTGGACGCCATTTCCTCCATAGCCTGCATAGCCACGCCAGAGCTCAGGCCCGGTGCGGCCTGACCCTGAATGTTCATGGAGGGCACTCCGTTAAAGCGCTCCAGCCGTGGCGAGCCATACACCCAGCGGCCGGATGTGAAGGCCGAAAAGGGCACCATTTCGCCTTGATTGTTGCGCACATACCAGTCACCCACATCCTCGGGCAACATGCGGTTTTTAGCCTCACCTTGGACAAATACCCGCTTGACTCGCCCCTGATCAATGAAGTCATTGACATAGGAGGATGCCCAGGCGGTTGTGAAGGTGGCGCTGACCTCGGCCAGTGATACGCCTAGTGCCGCTGCCTTTTCCTGGTCCACATCCAGCTTGAACTGCGGGGTGTCTTCCTGCCCGTTGGGGCGTACGTTTGCCACGCGACTATCTTGCGCAGCCATACCCAGCAATTGATTGCGTGCCGCAGTGAAGGCCTCATGGCCGTTGCCTCCCAGGTCCTGCAACTGCAAATCAAAGCCAGAAGAGGTGCCCAACTGGCTGATGGCGGGCGGAACAAACGCGAACACCATACCCTCCTTGATTTGCGAGAAAGCACCCATGGCCCGGCCCGCTACCTGCTGCACACTGTCACTGCGTTCGGACCAATCCTGCAGCCGCACGAAGGCTATACCCGAATTTTGCCCGCGACCACTGAAGCTGAAGCCTACTACCGAAAAGACCGATGCCACGTAGTCGGCCTCCTGCTCCAGCAGATACTGCTCAACTTTGTCCATGACCTGCTCGGTCCGCTCCTTGGTTGCGCCGGTTGGCATCGACACCTGAATAAACATTAGCCCCTGGTCTTCTTCCGGCAAGAAGGACGTTGGCAGGCGCGTGAAGGAAAACGCCAGTACACCCACCAGTGCCAAATACAGCAGCATGAAGCGGCCCGCGCGACCAAGCATGTAACCTACACTAGACTGATACCGCTTGCTGGCGCGATTGAAATTGCGGTTGAACCAACCAAAAAACCCGGTTTTTGCGTGGTGACCCGGCGCTATAGGTTTGAGCATGGTGGCGCAAAGCGCCGGGGTGAGGATCAATGCCACCAGCACTGACAGGGTCATGGCAGAAACAATGGTCACTGAGAACTGCCGGTAAATCACACCCGCAGAGCCGCCAAAAAAAGCCATGGGAACAAACACCGCAGACAGTACCAGACCAATACCAATCAGTGCACCGGTGATCTGCTTCATGGATTTGCGAGTGGCCTCTTTGGGGGGTAGGCCGTCTTCTTCCATTACCCGCTCGACGTTCTCCACCACCACAATGGCGTCGTCCACCAGCAACCCGATGGCCAACACCATGGCAAACATGGTCAGCGTATTAACGGAAAAGCCCAATACCGACAGCACACCAAGCGTACCCAGTAGTACCACCGGAATGGCAATGGTAGGAATCAAGGTGGCGCGGAAGTTTTGCAGGAACAGGTACATGACCAGAAACACCAGCACGACCGCTTCGATCAGTGTGTAGACCACTGACATGATCGACAAGCGCACGAAGGGCGTGGTATCAAAGGCGTACTCCACCTTGAGCCCCTGAGGGAAAAACTGCGAAAGTTCGTCTATGCGCTGGCGCACGCTCGCGGAGGTATTCAGTGCGTTGGCGCCGGAGGCAAGGCTTACCGCCAAACCTGTCGCGGTTTGATCGTTATACTGGGACTCAAACTGGTAATTCTCGCCACCCAGCTCTACCCGGGCAACATCGCCCAGGCGCACTTGCGAACCGTCCGGGTTGACCCGCAGAAGTATTTGCCTGAATTCCTCCGGTGTTTCCAGCCGGGTTTGCACGATGATGCTGGCACTAACTTGCTGGCCGGGCAGGGCAGGTGTGCCTCCCAGTTCACCCGCTGCAATCTGTGCGTTTTGCGCGCGGATGGCGTTGGTTACATCGTTGGTGGTCAGGGCGAAGGTGGCCAGGCGGTCGGCGTCCAACCATACGCGCATGGCGTACTGTGAGCCAAACAACTGAATGCTGCCCACGCCGTCAACGCGACTCAGTTGGTCCTGCACATTGGCGGCCACATAGTCGGCAATGTCGTAACGGTCCATGCCCCCGTCTTCGGAGACAAACGCCATTACCATGAGGAAGCCCGCAGTGGACTTGGTTACCCTTATACCCTGCTGTTGAACCTCCTGCGGCAGAAGCGGCATGGCGCCCTGCAGTTTGTTCTGCACCTGCACCTGGGCGGTATCCGGGTCTGTACCGGCAATGAAGGTGAGGGTGATCTGACCGGTGCCGCTGCCGTCACTGGTGGACGAAATATACTGCACGCCGTCTATGCCCGTGAGGTTCTGCTCAATGATCTGAACCACGGTATCCTGCACGGTTTGCGCGGAGGCGCCCGGGTAGCGTGCCTGAATGGTTACCGCAGGCGGTGCCACCTCAGGGTATTGAGCAACCGGCAGATTGGTCAGAGATAAAAGCCCTGCCAGCATCACCACAATCGCAAGCACCCATGCAAAGATGGGGCGACCTATAAAAAATTGTGCCACTTAATTGCCCCCCGCCTGTGCTGATGGGCGGTCGGCTTGTGCGGCCCCTCCAACAGGTACTGCGTTGACCGGTGCGCCAGGCGCAATGCGCTGCAGACCGGAAACAATTACCCGCTCACCGGCTTCCAGGCCCGACAACACCAGCCAGTGCTGGTCGAAGGCCCGTCCGGTTTGCAGCACCCGCAGTTCCACCGTGCTTTCATCATTGACGACCAGGGCCGTCGCCTGTCCTTGCCGGTCAAAGGTTACGCCGCGCTGGGGCACCAATACCGAATTGGCACGCACCCCTTCAACTATTTCTGCGCGGACAAACATCCCCGGCAACAAGAATTGGTCAGGGTTGGGAAAGAGGGCACGCAGTACAACCGTGCCGGTGGACTCGTTGACATCCACTTCTGAAAACTCCAGCCGCCCCTCGTGCTCGTAGACACTGCCGTCGTCCAGACTCAGGCGCACGCGGGCATTGGCGTCGCCGGTCAGGCTGCCTTGCAGCATTTGCCGGCGGATATCCATCAGCTGGCCAACCGACTGCGAAACATCCACATAGATAGGGTCAAATTGCTGAATGACTGCCAGCGGCTGCGCCTGGCCCGCGGTAACCAGAGCGCCTTCAGTGACGTTGGATTTGCCGATGCGGCCGCTGATGGGGGCCAGCACCCGGGTGTACTCAAGATTGATTGCGGCCGAATCTACAGCTGCCTTGGCGGCTTCCAGTGCAGCTTCTGCCTGCAGAAAGGTAGCCAGGGCTTCGTCGTAATCCTGCTGACTTACCGCCTGGGTAGTGACCAGATCTTTATAGCGCTTCTCCCGCGCGCGCGCGGCCACCAGATTGGCATTGGCCTGGGCAAGCTGTGCCTGAGCGGTTGCGTGAGCGGCTTTGTACGGGGCGTCATTGATCTGGTACAACTGCTCGCCGGCCTCTATTTCCGTACCCTCACGAAACAGGCGTTTGACAATGATGCCGTTGACCTGTGGCCGGATCTGCGCCGTGCGCAGTGCTGTAGTTCGCCCAGGCAATTCCGTGGTCAGGGTAACATCGGTGCGCTTGAGTGCAACAACCTCTACCGTCGCCGGACCGGGCTGCATTGCGGCTTGCTCATCGCTTTGACAGGCGGCTAGGCTTGCCAATACCACGGCTACGAGCGCCAGCAGCCCGGTTCTGGAAGTGGAATTCATGGATTCTCCTCAGGGTAGGATGGATACAGATGCGGCTGCGCGCCCACTTTCAGGGGCGACGACATTCACAGATGAATGTAAACATTAAACAGCAGCCATTGACGTTTTTCAAGTTTATTCTGCTGACGAAAGAGCTTTTGGCTGGTCATTGATTTAACCAGGCGTTAAGCTATGCTGCTCTGCAGTAACCGCTGAGCGAGTTCCGACTCCGGCTTGCGGAGTTCTCCCAGCTCAGCTCCAGGCGCAGGATTCTCCACATACATTCGCAAGTGAATGTATACTAAGCGTAATGCAGCCTTAGCCGCACACTGTGCCGGGACATCAAAACACGATGGGTTGGGAGCAAAATGGTACGCAAAACAAAAGAAGATGCACTTGAAACCCGCAATCAGTTGCTGGACGCAGCGGAGAAGACATTCCTTGAGAAAGGCTTCTCGCACACCAGCCTGAAGGATGTGGCTTTGGTTGCGGGCCTTACGCGCGGAGCCGTTTACTGGCACTTCAAGAACAAGGCAGACCTTTTGGAGGCGCTGATAGAGCGCGTCCGTTTGCCGGCGGAGACCCTTGGAGATTGCGGTGCAGCAGGTGAAGATTTGGAGCCTCTGGACCGTCTGCGTCAGTTTGCCGTGCAGGCGCTGAAAGAAACCGCCGTCAATCAGCGCCGCAGAAGGGTGTTTACCATATTATTTCACCGGTTCGAATTCAACGAAGAGGTCCGCAGCGTGGAGCTTAGGCAACAGGCGGCGTTCCTGGACGGCCTGCAGCGGGTGCAACAAAGCCTGCAATGCGCTGCCAACCGAGGCCAACTCCCCCGCAACCTGGACGCCCACAAAAGTGCGGTGGCGTTTCAGGCACTGTTCATTGGCTTGATGTCCAACTGGCTATTCATGCCGCGCAGTTTTGACCTGGAAGGCAGTGCTGTGGCCATGGTTGACAGCTTTTTTGTGATGCTGCAACACAGTGAAAGTATGCGGCTTATCCAGCCATAGACGTATCAGGAGGCGATTGTCAGCAGCGTCTCGCCGGGTGTTCTTTCCACCACAATGCGTTGCTGCTGCAAGCTGTAGGTCAGATAACAGTGGTTGCGAGGGTTGGCCAGAACGCCGGGCGAAAACACCGCGTAGATGTCGCCGCTGCAACGCGCCGAGCGGGTAACCAGCCCGGGATGGCCCTCGCGGTGAATTCTTCCGCCAATTTGCTGGGTGTAGCTGTAGTTTTGTGGCGCCACCAGCGCTGGATGAGACCGCACCAGGCCGCGAAAATCCAGTAGCAGCGCCTGGCAATGAACCAGGTATACCTTACGCTCTACCTTCACACCGTCTTTTTTATCCCAGCCGGCGTCACTCAGCAAACCCTTCACCCAATGATAGGCCGTTTCATGCACTGTTGTTTCCAGGCTGTCTGCTCCGTACCAGACGCCATAAGAACCGTCGCTGTAGCGCGACTGCGCCCAGTGCGAAAAGGGGTAGCGTATTGCCTGAAAATACTCGGACTCTTCAAAGGGCCGGTCTATAACGGGTTGATGACTGCCATGGGTAAAAGGCTTGGCGGACATCTCCAGCTTTTGAGCTGCAGCCCAAGCGGCGGAGGACGGGCTCAGGTCGTCAAACAAGTCCTGGCTTTCGCGCAGTGAGACAATGTTGCGGAAACTGTCTGCGTCGCAATTGTAATTCTTGATCTGGTCGAATATATCGGTCATCAGCGGCCCCGGGCCTGATCGAGATAGGCCCTGACCATCAATAACCCCGCAAAGCCGTAATCTCTCACGGCATCCGCGGGAGAAAGCCCCCCCATTGCCCGGTTGCGGGTTTTCATCCAGGCGTAAGCCAGCTCGCGATTGTGCGGGAAGAGCAGGCGCAGGTTTTTGTGAATGCCCAGTAAAATGCCAACGCGCTCCAAAAGATCGCGATTTTGCGCCAGCGGCTCACCGCGACGATAACGCGCCAGGGCGCTGCGGTTGCTGGGCGCAAGTCCCAGCAGTTCTAGGCTTTCTTCGGTGCTCAAGCCCCAATGCTCAAATAACGTCATGATCATTTTGGCTATCTCGCCCCGCTCTGTGGCGGGAAGATCGCGCTCCGGTTTCATGATCGCCTCCTCTAGGTGACAACATGCAACCAATATAACATTATTTGTAGCAAATGCAACAGGGTGCTCCTTGTTGCACAGAACGGATGCCTGCGACCTGCTAAACGGACGCCTGTCCTAAGAATCGGAGCAAACCGGGCTAATCCGTCCCTGCAGAAACCTAACGGCAAAGGATGAGG
>CAYNST010000129.1:0-7556 GCA_964399955.1 uncultured Cellvibrionaceae bacterium
CCCAGCGCAGTGTGCATGCAGGCCTCCAGCAAATTTTGCTGGGATTGCGGGTCATGGAGTGCGCGGGATACGGCCATGCCGCCAATCATCATGGCGGTAATGGCCAGTGCGCGTTGCCGGCGAATTGCTTCTGTGCCTGTATCCTCCGCCGCCAGGCCCTGTTCGATGATCTGCGTCAGCCCGTCGAAAACTTCACTGTAGGCCCGCCGCACGCCCTCGTCCCGGTGAGCCACATCGGCAGACAGAAACGCCATGGGGCAGGGGAATACATGGGGGGCAAAGTGCTGCTGGCTCAGATAGTTCTGAATAACTTCCCGGGCGGTTTGAGCGGGGCTGAGGTTTTGGCTTAGCACGCTACTGACCATGCTGTAGTCGCGGGCGGCGCTGATGGACTGTTGGTAGAGCATCTGTTTGGAGCTGAAATGCGCGTAGAAGGCCCCGCGGGTCAGACCGGCATGGGCCATGACCAGGTCAATTGACACTGCATCATAACCTTGTGTGGCGAACAGCTCTGCCGCTGCGCGAATGATGCGTTCGCGGGATTGCTGTTTGTGTTCTGGGGGGTAGGGCATAGAACATCCTCTATCGCGCTGTGAATATGATCTTTAACATATTTTGCAGGCTTTTAGTATAGGCGGTGTCAACTGGCCAATGAGGTAGCGTTAATGACACAGATTTTGAAAACTCAATTGCTGGTGCTCGGCTCTGGCCCGGGTGGTTACTCGGCGGCCTTTCGCGCGGCCGACCTGGGTCTACAGGTAACCCTGGTGGAGCGTTATTCGAGCCTGGGCGGCGTGTGTCTCAACGTCGGCTGCATCCCATCCAAGGCCTTGCTGCACGTAGCTCAGCTTAGGCGGGAAATTTCCGCAGCCGGGCATCTGGGGCTTGCTGTAGAGGATAAGGGTTTTGATCTGCAGCAGATTCGCGCTTTTATGCACAACAGTGTTGCCAAACTGACGGCGGGCATTGCCGCTATGGCGGGTCAGCGCCGGGTGAGGGTGGTGCAGGGGGAGGGGCGTTTTAGTGGCCCGCACAGTTTGCAGGTGGAAGCTGAAGATGGCCGTGCGCTGACGGTGGAGTTTGAAAAAGCCATTGTTGCCGCCGGCTCCCGCAGTGTGCGCCTGGGATTTCTGCCGGAGGACCCACGCATCTGGGATTCCACCCGCGCCCTGCAACTGAGCAAAATACCCAGGCGGCTGCTGGTTATTGGCGGAGGCATTATCGGTCTGGAACTGGGTACCGTATACCAGGCGCTGGGCAGTCGGGTGACTGTGGTTGAAGCCGCCGGTCAACTGATTCCCGCAGCCGACAAGGACCTGGTGGATGTTTTTCAGCGCAGTAACAGGGCGGCTTTTGAGGTGCGGCTGGCAACGCGGGTAACGCAGGTGGAGGCCCGTCCACAGGCACTGCACGTGCGCATGCAGGATGATACCCGGCAGTGTGCCTCCAGTGCCGAGTTCGATGCCGTTCTGGTGGCTGTTGGTCGCCGTCCCAACGGCGATCGACTGGATTTACACCGTGCGGGCATCACCTGCGACGCGCGTGGATTCATTCCGGTGAACAGGCAGATGCAAACGCCGGTGGCGCACATCTACGCAGTGGGTGATATCGTCGGAGACCCCATGTTGGCACACAAGGCCAGTCATCAAGGCCATATAGCGGCCGAGGCCGCTGCGGGGCAGTCGCACGGCTTTCAGTCGCGTGCCATGCCGGCGATTGCCTATACCAACCCGGAAATTGCCTGGGTGGGTTTGACAGAAGCGCAAGCCCGGGCGGCAGGGACGGAGCATCGGGTTGCCATCTTCCCCTGGCGCTTCAGCGGCCGGGCATTGGCCGCGCATCGCCCGGACGGCAGCACCAAGTTGATCTACTCGCCCGGCAGCGGCAGACTTCTGGGTGCTGGGCTGGTGGGGTTGAATGCGGGCGAGCTATTGGCCGAACTGGCCCTGGCCATTGAATTTGGAGCGACGGTAGAGGATTTGGCACTGACGGTTCACGCGCACCCGACACTCAGTGAGTCGGTAGGTCTGGCTGCGCAAATTGCTGCAGGCACCATCACCGACCTGCCCAACCCCAAAGCCCAAGCTATTGGTTAACCGGGGCTGGCTGTACGGGCATACAGATTTGAGTATAAACTGGCAGCATTGACGGCTCCACTCACGCTTTTTTGTACCTTGTAAATGGCCAATTTCAGAACACATATACAGTTTGCTGCGGTTGGCAGCAGTTTTTTGAGCACGCTGCTGCTGGGTGCCAAGGTGTTGAACCCCTTTGAAGCTCTGTGTTGCGCAGTAGCGGGAACACTGGGCGGGATACTGCCGGATATCGATTCCGACAACTCTCACAGTTTAAGCATCATTTTTGCCATTTTTACCATGGTTGCCTGCGCTTTTTGCGTGGTCACGCTGATAGAGCAGTGGCCGTTACTTTGGGTTTGGGCGGCCTGCCTCTTTGTTTTTGCAGCCATGCAGCTTGTAATACGGCCAATTTTTGCATCTTTTACCGTACACCGGGGTGTATTTCATTCATTGATCGCCTGCCTGCTGTTTGTGTTTCTGGTGGCATCAGCTTCGGCTTTTCTGGGCGCCAACCCTAATGCCAGTTGGTTTTTTGGTGTATTTACCGGTTTTGGTTTTTGCCTGCACTTGTTGCTGGATGAGCTTTACAGCGTGGATTTTATGAACGCCAAGGTAAAGCGCAGCTTTGGCAGCGCCATGAAGGTCTGGCATTACGGTGATGCCACGGCGTCCATCCTGATGCTTGCTCTGGCTGCGGTGTTTTTTCTGTTGGCGCCGCCGCTGGACAGTTATTTGCAGTTGGTGGGCGACAAGAGCCTGTTGCAGCGTTTGGTGCAGGGTGTGCTCCCGTGAACTTGGCCGGCGGATCTGGCGCAAGCATTGCAGGGCCTTGCTCAGCATGCAGTTTTTCTGGCTGCTGAATTTTTGAGTGCCTGAAGAGGATTATTTATGCTAGACGCATCTACACGGCAGAACATTATTGGTCAACTGAACGATTTGATTGCTCTGGACCACGACGCTATCGCGGCCTACGATTCGGCCATTGAGCATCTGCAGGACGCGGAAATCCGCAGGCGGATGCAGCTCTACCGGGAGGACCACGACCGTCATGTGGAGTTTCTTCAGTCCAAGGTGCGCTCCCTCGGAGGACAGCCCCGCGAGGGTGCAGACTTCCAGCAGGTGCTGACCCAGGGCCTGGTGATAGCGGCGGGCATCATGGGAGACGATGAATCCATTCTCAAAGCCATGAAAACCAATGAGGACAAAACCAACAAAGCCTACGAAGAAGCGGTGATTCGCCTGAGCGGGCTGGTCGAAGTGGAAACCTTGCTGGAGGAAAACCTGCGCGACGAACGCGCTCACCGGGCCTGGATAGAAAGCACTATCAGACAAATCCACTGACCAGGCTGCCAGATTCTGATCCTACCTTTGGGACTGCACCCGGACTTGCCCAGAGTCGGGCCTATAGGTAGACGTACAATTGGGCAATACACATGTTGCAGTGCAACTATAAGTAAATCTGGGCGCAGGGGCGTCCACTTTTACCTGAGGCTCGTCTCTGTCTGCCGGCTCACGGGAAAAGGCTACTGTGCCTCCTGTCACACACTCGTCTTCGCAAGGGCGTCAGGTATTGCCAGCGTCTTCAGTGGAAGCTATATTCCTTAAGGTGTATATAAATTGCATTTTTGGGCCATTCTACTGACGAAGCGGTATCTGCCATGTCTTTGACTCGACTGAAACTCCGCGTGATCCGGGGCCTTCGCCCGCTAGTGTGGCTGGGTGCTGGCACCTTGCTGTCGGCTTGTGGTGGTGAGCAGGTGATACCTGATCCGATTTTGCCGCCCGTAGGCGGCGAGCCTGACCTTTGCGCTGCCCCTTCGGGTATACCCCTGGTAGACATAGCAAGTACTGTGGACTGGATTAACGCCATGCCCAAACCGCTGGCGCTGTCGTGTTTTCTCTCCAGCCTGCCGCGGCCCCTGCACCTCAACGCCACTCAGAGTTTGTTCAGCGCCCAACCTTCCGACGGCGCTGCCAATCCTCGAGTGTTCATATTTTTTGACCGCCTGATTCTGTCCATAGTGACAAAATCGGCACCTTTTGCCGACCGATTCCTGGAGCCGGGGGTGAAGGAGCTGCTTGAACTGAGTTTCATAACAGAAGGGGTAGAAAGCATCAAGGCAGAGATCAAGTTCCCCGTGACGGAGCAGATTTCGGCCAGTGTGCCCTATCAGGGCTTGGAAGATCTGCGCGCGGGAGGAAGTATCTGCCGCGTTTGCCATGCCAATGAAGTGCAGGTGGACACCATAGAAGGTGTGCCGGTTTTTCAGTCCACCATCCTCAAACCGTCAAATGTGAGGAGCATTGGGTTCATCCAAAACGAACGCATGTTCTGTAACGAGTCACTGGAGGCAGACCGTTGCGCCATGCTGGCGAGCCTGACAGACCACGGGGAGTTGATTTGGCAGGAATTCCCACCGGAGGCTCCAGAGCTTTGACAATAACCTGCAGCTGGGAGTAGTTAGCAGGGCTTGGTCCATGCCAGCACAGCCGGGCTCATTTGACAAACAATTGCGGTGAACGGGCAGCAAATAAGCCAATAGTTAACCTGGCTCGTCCCTGAGCCAGCTTGTGAATTAATGCACGTGGCCGTGGGCAATTTCTTCTTCAGTTGCTTCGCGTACGCTGATTACATCCACATCAAAGTTTAGAGGCACGCCTGCCAGCGGATGGTTGCCGTCTACGGTGACGGCGTCGCCCTGCACGGATTTAACCACAATGCGCTGTACCTGACCGCTTGGCGTTTGAGCTTCGAATGCCATGCCTTCAGCGATGCTGTCAACGCCTTCAAAGGCGCTTCGGTCAACCGTTTGTATCAGTTCCGGGATGATGTCACCGTAGGCTTCTTCTGGCTCGATTCTGACGTTGACGGTATCCCCTTCAGACTTACCGACCAGGGCTTTCTCTAGCCCAGGAATAATGTTGCCGGCACCTTGCAGATAGGTCAGTGGCTCTGCCCCTTCGGAGCTGTCAATGGTATTGCCCTGATCGTCCTGCAATTTATAGTGGATGGCTACAACTGAATTACTACCGATTGATGAAGACATAGTCTCTCCTTAAAAACGCCTGAACAATTCAGGTCTCGATTACTGAAAATGTACGCGACCCTCGTCGACTTACGCGAGAGACTCTCATCCTCTTGAACACCATACCCCTTGAACCATCTCTCCTTGAGCTACAGCGTACAAGGCAGCGGTTCCGGCCGACGGCAAAACTGACTAATGCAGCTGCCCCGGCCCAGTCTATTGTCCTGCGGGACAATCGTAAGAGCTTCCCGAATTCGTTGTTGTACGCGAAATGCGCAGATTCAGGTCTGCGCGCATAATACCATTTAATGCCCGCCCGTGTTGCAGGCTAAGCCCCCAAAAGGCGTGCTGCGTATCGGTAATCGGCCGTTGCCTATGTTCAGCTTGGCGACAAGTTGCTAGAGTACGGCTATCCTCATTATCAAACCAGCCATAGGAGCAGCCATGTTATCCAGACTTCGTATTGCCCGCGCGCCCGTTTACGCCTTGTTGGGACTGTTTGTTTGGGCCGGTACGCTCACGCACAAAGCCAACGCCGATATCATTCCCACTCAAGCACTGATCCAGCAATCTCAGAGCGACGCTTTGCGCGAGCGCTTGAGCAGCGCTTTGGAGCGTGAAGATGTGCTGCAGCAGTTGCAGGCGCACGGAGTTAACCCGGAAGACGCAGCCAAACGTGTAGCAGCCTTGACCGACCAGGAAGCGCAACTGTTGGCCGCCCAAATTGACGAGCTACCCGCCGGCGGAAACGTTGTATTACTGTTGGTGGTCATCATATTGGTGATGCTGCTGCGTTGATCAAAATGGAATAATTTGTGCGGCTTCCGATCATTCGCGCTCTGACGCTGGTTTTGACATGCAGCCTGCTGTGGGGTTGTGCAAGCGGTGGTCACCACCAGCGCTTTCAATTAGAGGCCCTTGATGCACCGTTCATAGCTGAGCTGCAAGATGTGCCTTTTTTCCCGCAAGACGAATTTCAGTGTGGCCCCGCTGCGCTGGCCACAGTCTTGAATGCTGCAGGCGCATCGGTTACGCCTGCAGCGCTCACCCCTCAAATATACCTGGACGGCCGTAAGGGTAGCCTGCAACTGGAATTGGTTGCTGCTGCGCGTCGTCACGGCCTGCTTCCTTACCCGCAAAATGCTTCGTTTGCTGCATTGCTTGAGCAATTGCAAGCAGAGCAACCGGTGTTGGTGCTGCAAAATCTTGGCTTTGCCTGGGCGCCTACCTGGCATTATGCCGTTGTGGTCGGCTACAACCCGCAGCAAGGCCAGGTGTTGCTGCGCTCGGGGCGCACCCGGTTGCAAAAAATGCCGCTCAAGGAGTTCGAGCGTACTTGGCGGTACAGTGATTACTGGGCGCTTACGGTCCACTCGCCGGGCACCGTGCCTGCGGGCGCAAGGGTCGCAAATTATGTGCAGGCGGCGGCGGGTATGGAGGCGACCGGTCAGCTGGATGCGGCCGCGCTCGCCTATCAGGCTGCTGTGCAGCATTGGCCAGAGTCCATGATCGCCTGGATGGGGTTGGGCAATAGCCGTTACCAGCAGCATCGTTACCAGGAGGCGGAAGCGGCCTATCGGCAGGCGGCAGTGCTCGCCGAAGACAACCCTGCCCCTTGGCACAACCTTGCCTGGGCGTTGATAAAACAACAGCAAAATCAGCAGGCTTTGCCTTTTGCAAGCAAGGCTGCACAGTTGGCCGGGCCCGAGGCGCCTGCCTATCGCAGTGCCTTGCAGGCCTTGCAATAGATGATCCTCTTTGAATATCGGTAGTTGATACCTCCTTTCCCCGCAGCGGTAAGCCCAGTCCTGCCCAGCATCAACCCTTTTCGCACTGCTCTCGGATACTTCGGGCCAAAACATCGGCCTGTGCGGGTATTGCGTATGTTAGGTGGTAATCGTGACGGGGCGGGGTTGGTTTTTGACCAAAACGACGAACAACGGATGTGGATACCTTTATTAATCAGCAACTTTCATTGCGTTGTTCAACATTAAAAAATTGGGTCGTCCCGCCTTTATCATCATTGTGTCTTACGTCTTGGCAGTTTTCTTCGGAGGCGTGAAAAGCAGTTCGCTTGAAGTCTGTAATAGTTTGGTTGGCCGCTGCAAAGATCCGAACGGGACTGGGGCTTGTACTAAAGCGAACCAACTAACGCGAACGACTAAGGAGACGGCTTATGTTGAAGAAAAAATTACCAGGCGTAATTTCGGCTGCTGCATTGGCGGCAGCCTCCTCGCTGACGCACGCGCAGTATACCAACACCCAGTCACAGAATTTGGACGAGCAGGCTCCATACGAGACCGGGCAAATGCAGAATGAGGCCGGTGAAATACAGTATCAAACCGGGCCGAGCTACGAAGACGCAGGTGAACCTCAATACCAGACCAGGCAAACCAGCCCGGGTGCCGGTGAGCCACAGTATCAAATGGGGCAGACAGAGGGGCAGGCCGGC
>CAYNST010000129.1:7656-9459 GCA_964399955.1 uncultured Cellvibrionaceae bacterium
CCCGGGTGCCGGTGAGCCACAGTATCAAATGGGGCAGACAGAGGGGCAGGCCGGCGGGCAGATGCAAAACCAGGCTGACGAAGACGAAACGGGCCAGCGGCAGTTTGGACAGGCAGGCCAGGGTCAGGGGCAGGCCGGCCAGTCGGGCGATACCACAGTGCAGGATATCGTTGGCGAATACGACTGGTATTTTGGCGGCAGCCTGGGCTGGTACGGCATTGGTTCTGGTGACGCGGCGAACGACCCGACCAGTTTGGCCATCTTTGGACGGGTTGGCGCTTTTGTTAATGAGAATGTATCCGCTGAAGTGCGGTTGGGTATGGGGCTAGGTGATCACGATGTGACTGTGGGTGTTGGGGATGCGGCGGTGCCCGGTTCCTTTCAGTTAGACCAGTTTTACGGTTTTTATCTGCGCGGTGGGTTGCCACTGGATGAGTCTTTCTACCCTTATCTTATGCTAGGCGTAACCCGAGGTCACTTCTCGCTTGATTATGCCGAAGTGTCCAGATCCGACACTGTGTTCGGGTTGTCTTACGGCCTGGGTGTGGACATAGAGCTACCGCAGGGTGTTAGCCAATCTTGAGTACGCGTCGCTGTTGGATACGTCTGACGCACAATTGGACGGCATTTCTTTAGGTGTCAGCCTGGCGTTTTAGTGCGGGAGCGGGTTTTTACTGTAGCGGGCTGCTGGGCATGGGATACAGCCTGTGCGCTCGCGCAGCTTGTAGTTAATTCTCAGGCTGCGTTTTGGCTCAAGCTGTCGGTTCTCTCCTGTGACCCTGCGTTAAATATCATTGTTCATGATGGTTTGCGTCGGGCAGAGGTTTTTTGCAGGTCGACCCCTGATTTTATCGGTAGTGGGCGCAGGGCAGAAAATTCCGTGTCTTTGTGTCTGAATGGCTCAGAACACTGGTTTTGTTGCTTGGGCTAAGGTGAAGGTCCAAAAATCACGGTATTGCTCTTCGGTTTCAGGTTTCAAAAGGGCTGGCAAATCCATAGCGTTTGCCGGGGTGTAAAATGTATCAAGCTATCATGAACAACTAACTGTCTAAGGATATTGGCTATGCAGAAAAGAACTTGGGTTTCTGGAATTCTGTCTGTTGCTGCGCTTTCAGTGGCTTCTTCTGTATCTCATGCTCAAGTTATGAGCGAGATGAATGTTTATGCCGGTGCCAATGTGGCATTCTTGAATGCTTCGCGAGAGTGGCTTGGAGTCTTTGAGGATGAAGGCTCTGTGATGTCCATCCATGGCCGCTTGGGCACTTTTATCAATCCCAACCTTTCGGCAGAGCTGCGCCTGGGTGCAGGTCTTGGCGATGACAATATTGAGTTTAATGGCCAGGATTCTTCCATTCAAGTTGGCAACTATTACGGTATCTATGCCCGTGGTGGTTTGCCGGTAACCGATATGTTCTACCCTTACGCCGTTATCGGTTATACGCGTGCCACCACCGAGATTGATATTTTAGGAACTGGTGAAGGACCAACTTCCACCGTTGACGATATCTCCTACGGCATAGGCACTGATATTCGTTTTGGTCAAGGCTTTGCCGCCAATCTTGAATACATTGTTTTGCTGGATGCTGATACTGAAATTAGCGGCTTTACCGTGGGTTTGAGTAAAACCTTTTAAGGTTAAATGCCTGCAAAAAGGCCGCACCGGGTTCGGTTTGCGGCTTTTTTTGTGCCCGCAGAGTCGGCCCCTATTGAAAATTTCTGGACTTCAGCTGAAGATCCGCCAGCTTGTTCGAGCAGTCAATCAGCTGGCCGGCCACCACATGCACTACCGGCTCGGCCGCATGT
>CAYNST010000130.1:0-9279 GCA_964399955.1 uncultured Cellvibrionaceae bacterium
TAGTTTAACAGGCAGAAAATGCGTGTGCAGCCGGATGTTGTCGGCCTGTTCATTCCACCTTGAATTGATCATGAATCCGGGCTGCAGAATTGTAAAGTCAGGCCGCTCAGCCGATAATCTTTGATCTGTAAAAAATACAAAATGACCAATTGATAAGCGCGATAGAAGTTGTGGTGTTTATTTCGCAAGGTTGTAACAGTCAGCGATGGTCGGAACTCGAACTGGCCGCTAAAACTTCCTTACTTGCCAGGTTCAACAAGATCGTTTCCGACGAAGTCACTGCAACAGTTGAGCTGGCGAGCGGGTTGCCGATTATTAGTGCACTAAGCCTAAGGGGTGCTGTCACAGGTTTACACGCGCACGCTTGGCGTGTCGCGTTATTTGTCTCTATGCAGATGAAGGAGTCGGGCGCCAGAAGTGTAATAAATACAAAAGTTTGAAATTCCCAGAAGTGTGACCTCCCGCACATTAAATTCGCTATTGGGCCTAAGCGGCGTCGAACGGCCCAAAAAATGGCTTTAGCCTTGTGATTACTGGAAATGGCGGTTGTGAGAGGCGCTTTGTTCAGAATGGCTGCTGCAGGTAAATACTCCCTGCAGCAGCGGTAAGCCTAACATCAAGGGCTGTAAGGGTTGATGGTATCCTGGCTCGGATCAAAATCTGCTATGGCATAGTCAATGTCTGGCCCAAAAATGTTTACGGTGTCTGCGCCCTCGCCCAAATGCATAGGAATAGGAAGGCTGGATGCCAGGTTAACGGTGTCATCGCCATCTCCAAGGGTGAACTCAAATCGCAGTAAATCAAACTCGTCTTCAATATCAATTTTTAAGTCTGCTGTTTGCGTTAGGTCAACCGTGGTGCCAGCGTCCGAGCCTTTCATCCAAATGTAAGAGAATGAGCCCCGGGCTTCTATCAAGCCACTCAATCTCAACCACTGATCAAAATTCAAATCCAGAAGACCCCAGTTTGTGATAATTGAGGCGGTGCCATCAGCCCCCAGGTCAATATGGTCTGCAAAAATCGCCAAAGAGCTTCCTGATATATGTGTGCCTTCTGCCTGGGAAACCGTGCCTCCGTCTGCGGTTGAGGTTATCTGGGCCGCGCTGTCTGTCAGCACCATGTCGCCCAGAATTACATCGTTGTCATCGATCACATTGATATTGGCGGAGTATGAGTTCTCGGTGGTTAAAACGTTTAAGTCGCCAGTCAATGTAAAATCACCGCCCCCGGTCAGATGGGTGGTGCCGCTGACGTAGGCGCTTGCCGAGGCTTCACCCCAGTTATGGATTGTCAGGTTCTCTGCAGTGAGTTGATTGGAGTTGAACCCGTAATAAGTGTTGATCAGCAGGTTGGCTCCGCTGGCGGTGAAGTTCAGGTCCGGCGCTTCAACGTTGATGGTGTTGTTGCCTGCGCCCAATTCCATGGCAATGGGCATATTGGCCTCAAGGTTGACAGTGTCATCGCCGTCTCCAAGGGTAAACTCAAATCTCGGTAAATCAAATTCGTCTTCAATATTGACTTTTATGTCTGCTGTTTGCGTTAGATCAACCGTGGTGCCCGCATCCGAGCCTCTCATCCAAATGTGGGAGAAGGTGCGCCTGCCGTCGATCAAACCGCTCAGTCTCAGCGACTGATCAAAATTCAGCTCCAGAAGCCCCCAGCCTATGTCAATTGAGGCGGTGCCATCAGCCCCCAGGTCAATATGGTCTGCAAAAATTCCCAAAGACCCTCCCGATATATGTGTGCCTTCCGCCTGGGAAACCGTGCCTCCGTCGGCGGTTGAGGTTATCCGGGCTGCGCTGTCTGGCAGCACCATGTCGCCCAGAATTACATCGTTGACATCGATCACATCGATTATGGCGGCGTATGAGTTCTCGGTGGTTAGAACGTTCAAGTCGCCAGTCAATGTAAAATCACCGCCCCCGGTCAGGTGTGTGGTGCCGCTGACGTAGGCGCTTGCCGAGGCTTCACCCCAGTTATGGATTGTCAGGTTCTCTGCAGTAATTTGATCGGAAGCAAAGCCCCGGTAGGAGGTGATAATGAGGTCTTCTCCGCTGGCGGTGAAGTTCAGGTCCGGCGCTTCGACGTTGATGGTGTTGTTGCCTGCGCCCAAATCCATGGCAATGGGCATGTTGGCCTCAAGGTTGACAGTGTCATCGCCATCTCCAAGGGTAAACTCATATCGCAGTAAATCGAAGTCGTCTTCAAGTATGATTTTTATGTCTGCTGTTTGCGTTAGGTCAACCGTGGTGCCTGCATCCGAGCCTTTCATCCAAATGTTGGAGAAAGGCCCCCGGGCTTCTATCAAGCCACTCAACCTCAGTGACTGATCAAAGTTCAAATCCAGCAGGCCCCAGCTTGTGACGATTGAGGCGGTGCCATCAGCCCCCAGGTCAATATGGTCTGCAAAAATCGCCAAAGAGCTTCCTGATATATGTGTGCCTTCTGCCTGGGAAACGGTGCCTCCGTCGGCGATCGAGGTTATCCGGGCCGCGCTGTCTGGCAGTGCCATGTCGCCCAGAACCACATCGTTGTCATCGATCACATTGATACTGGCGAAGGATGAATTTTCGGTAGATAAAACGTTCAAGTCGCCAGTCAATGAGAACTCACCGCCCCCGGTCAGATGGGTGGTGCCGCTGACATTGGCTTTGGCGGATACCTCACCCCAGTTGGAGATTGTCAGGTTCTCTGCAGTGATTTGATCGGAAGCAAAGCCCCGGTAGGAGTTGATAATGAGGTCTTCTCCGCTGGCGGTGAAATTCAGGCCAGTAGCTAATGATTGAATGGTGTTGCTGCCGCCGCCCAGCGCAAAGAGTATGCCTGAACTTGCCGGCAACTCGGGGGCGGGGAGGACAATGCTGATGCCCTCTGCGATATTGACCGTGTTGTTGCCCTCCGAGCCCCTGAAGGTTAACCCGGAAAACAAGCTGCTGGCGTCAATCACGCCGCTAAGCTCCAAATGGTTGTTGAACTGGCCGACGATGTCGCTCTGGTTCACTAACATCGACCCGGTGCCGTCAGCACCCAGATCAATATTGTCGGCACTGATCAGTAGCCGGCTGTCACCAAGGGCGATATGAGAGCCCTCAGCTTGAGAAACAGTGCCCCCCTCGGCGGTGGACGAGACGCTTGCGGTTGAGGCCAATAATTGCAGATCACCCAGCACCACATCATTGTTATCGAACACGGCAATGGAGCCCAGCTCTGTAGTCGCAGTCAAAAGGTTGATGTCACCGTTCAGGTAAAATCCGGCCGGACCGTTCAGATGAGTGTGACCAGGGACGTAAGCCTCGACTCTGACATCGCTTGAAGTTGAAATTGTGAGGTTGTCGGCGTTGAGTGTACCGTCGAACTCACCCATGTTGTAAATGTGCACATCGCGACCAGTGATATCAAAGGTTGCGCTAGCTTGTTGATCGCTGTTTAGCTGCACATTGCCACCGGCCTCGATTGCGGCGTCCCCTCTGCCCAGCAGTAACTGGATGTCCCCCTGCGCGTGAGCCTGGAGCAACCCGGCTTCCAAACGGCTGGGGTTCTGACTGGTTAAAGCGGCTGCAGAGCCCAAATGCAAGATGCCAAAGGTGCTCAAAAGGCTATTGTCTATTGTTATGTCCGCCGCACAGGCACCGTTGGCCAGTCCGGCAGCGCCGGAAGTGATGCTGAGGTCGCCGTCAAACAGCTCTATGTGGCTGTCTTGCACCCGTACACTGCCGCCCGCGTGCAGGCTTAAATGACGTGGAGCGTAGGACTCCGTCACGGCCAGTTGCACCCCGGCACCCGCGTCGCCAAACTGCAGATCACCCTCACTTCGCAGGCTCACCAGGCTGCTGCTGCTCAATGCTGATTGCAATGCTTGTTGGCTGATGGTGGAAAAGCTTTCTTCGGGGGTGACTGCCAGGTTGTGCCCCTGAAGCAGCAGCTCACCATCAGTCTCTGAGCTGTGCAAATTGACACGCCCTGTGAAGCCGAGTGTGCCTTGGGTGACCAATTCTATCTTCGCACCGCCGTACCTGGAACTGGCGTCCAGTTCGCCTTCAATCCAGGTGGCTGTTTTGGACCAAGATTTAATACCGCCACCCTCCGCATTGCTGGCATGCAGTTGTGCGTCTTCTCCAATAAGTACTACTTCGGTATCTCTTAAGCGCGACCCGCCGCCTTGCCCTTGGGCGCCTACGGTAATTTGGCTGGCAGTCACGGTTGCGTCACCGGTCAAACCCACTTGGCGTCCCAGCAGCGTCGCTTGGCCATTTGCCCCTGTAGAGGCAGTAGAGATAGTTGCCTGGTCCTGCAGCCAAGTGCGGCCGGAGGAGGCGAGCGTAACACTGCCGCCGCCTATGCCGGGCTCCGCCTCAGAGCGAATGGCGCCGCTGTGCTGGATGTCGTCGCCCAGCATCACCACCGCACCACCTGTGGCATCATAAGTGTGGCCGGAAACGTTGATATCTCCGGTGTTGACCAGGTTGGCGCCCTTGCCCAGGCTGAAGCTGCCGTCGTCGTGAATCAGCACATCAGTATTGCCGGCCAGGTCGCCGCTGTTGACCGCTTGACTGAACACATCCTGGCTGGCGCTGGCGCTGAGCAGCACTCGGCCACTTGCCGCATTGATGGTGCCGGAATTGTTTACGGCCGGCTCCAGGCCCAGCTTGTTCTGCAGGGTCTCTTTGGTAACGCGTACACCAATCAAGCCCTGCGGGTCAAAGGTAAGCACGGCTTCGCGGCCGGCCGCCAGGGTGACGCTGCCCAGGGTGGCGCTGATCAGGCCTTCGTTGGCCACGCGCTTGCCCAGCAGCACCACGTTGCCATGACTGCCACCCGGCCACTCACCGCCACCGCTGGCGGCATTGATCAGGCCCTGGTTGATGACCAGGCCTTCTTTGTTGCCACGCTGCTTGAAGACCAGGTCGCCGTTCATGAAATCGGTCGGTTTGATATCAAGGCCCGAGGCCACCAGACCGCCAACATTAACCGTCGCATTCTCACCAAAAATGATTCCGTTGGGGTTGACCAGGATGACATGGCCATTGGCGTCCAGGCGCCCCAGAATTTGGCTGCCGTCATTGCCAATAATGCGGTTGAGCGCCAGGGATTGGCTGCCCGGCTGAATGAATTCCACGCGTTCGTCGGCGGCAATATTAAAACTGTCCCAGTTGATGGCCAGGCGATGGCTGTCCTGCAGGATAGTGGTTTCTTTGCCGACGTTGCTGATGCTGCCCAGCCCGTCCACTACCTGGCCGCCGGACGGGCCGGCATGGGCCTGAGACGCCAGAGTCATGACGGCAACGATAGCGCTGAACAGCTTTGGGCGGGAAAATCGTGGGGTGGAGGCGGTAACGTTATTTATAATTTTCATGTCACTTGGTCCTTTTTGTGGTCCGGTTGAACAGGCACCTTGTTATTATCAGCCGGCGCATTCGTGTGCCCTTGGCCCGGTACTGGTAGCATGGACCATGCCATGGGGTAGGTATAAAACCCGCGCTGACGCGGCGCAAGATCCCTGCCTGCGAATATTGATTAAACAGGCGTACTGGCTGATTCGGAATGTGGGCTTCGCCATGAGCTTAACTATTCGCCCTGGGTAATTCGTCAGGGTTTCAAGGGGTTTATAAACATATTGGGTAAGGGCTGGATAGGGTGGTTCAGAATGCCCATCATTATTTCGCTCAACGGTTTTCCTATTTTCCAGCAGTGAAAATGTTTGCCCATATTTTAGTGGCTCCAGCAATGAAGCGTCGTTCTTGCACAAATATTGCCGAAATGTTTTACACTAATATTCTGCGGTGATTAACCGGTTTTTTAGCTGGTGGTGTGGCCTCTTTAAAACTCCTTGCGGCGATCAGACTTGGCCAAAGGCAAGGCGGGTCATGCACCCCAATTCATTTGAGGGCACATCAGAAGATAATAATTCTTGTGATAGCAAGTGAGCACCGCCCCCAGAACCGCAGTTTAGGTGGGGTAGATGAGGGTTCGATGACGGCGCTGAAGGGGCTGGGCTCACTGCATCCGTCGAGAATAATTACAGTTCAGGCGGGAGTTGCCGGGGCGAACAAGGCGGGAACATGCCTGAATGGGAGTGCAGCAAGTGCTGAAACACTAGGATCAAGCTTGCATTATGCAGTGATATGAAGGCAGAAATTCCGGGCGCCTTCATCAAAGGCGGGGCGGCAGCAGCGTGCCGCCCCGATTAGAGCGCTGCGGGCGCTAGGGGGCATAGGGGTTCAAGGTGTCTGTATCTTCGTTGAAGTCGACGAAGTTATAGCTGATATCCGGCGCCAAAAGATTTATTGTGTCTGCGCCATCACCCAGTGTGACCGCCACGGGCAGGTCTGCGCTGAGGTTCAGCGTATCGCTTCCGCTGCCAAGCTCAATGCCCGATCCGCTTGGCAACTGAAAACTGGCGGACTGGCCCACATTGACCACCGCGCCGCGGTCAGAGCCGTACGCATGGAAATTGGATTGGTAATCCTGGTACCCAATCTCTATGCCGCCATCGTGAATCAATCCATTCAGCGTCAAGCTGTCGTCAAAGCGGACGAAAGTATCGGCCAGGAAGATCATTTCCAGCTCACTTGTGCCGTCTGCACCCAGCTCAATATTGTCCGCTTCCAGTTCAAGTGTGCTGTAGCCCACCTTGATGCTGGTACCCGGCAGTTGAGAAATGGTGGCACCTTCACCGGTGGAGGTTACGGTTACAGACGAATCGCTCAACTGCATATTGCCAAGCATTAGGTCGTTCCGGTCGATGATGGTGAGGCCGGTGTAATAAGATGTGTCAGCAGAAAGGGTGTTCAAGTCGCCATGAATCGTGAATTGCCCGGCGCCCTCAATGTGGATGTTTCCAGCGACAGCCACATCGGCTGTTATTGTCTCTTCTCCCGAGAATTGAGAAATCGTCAGGTTTTGGGCTTCGATTTGGCTGTCAAACCCACCGTAGGAAAAAATATTCACATCCTCGCCTTTCACCTGTAGTGACGGGCGGGTATTCAAAGCGTCCAGCCAAAGGTCCACATTACCCGCCGCCTGCAGTTGTGCGGCCTGGGTGGAAGCATCTATCACCAAGGTTATATCATTTCCGGCAAAAGCGGCCAGTTCAGGTACTGCCAGCACGGATTCAGGTGCCAAAATGTCTGCGCCGGCGCGGATATTCAATGCCCCAGCCTGCATGTCGATTTGGCTGTCTTCAATGGAGACGGTTTTAGTTGAGAATAACGCCAGATTGCTTGCTCGGTAGCTGTCTTCAATGTTCAGGCTAAGGTCGGAAACACGCAAATTGCCATTGCTCCGCAGAGCAACCGAACCGCCGCTTTGCATTGCATACTCCAGGGACTGTGCACTGATGGTTGCAAAATTATCTTCAGCCGTGACAGAGAGGTTGCGCCCCTGTAGCAGCAAAGTTCCATTCTCTTCTGCACCACCCAGTTGGGCTTGGCCGGTAAAGCCAAGAACGCCCCTGCTTGCCAGCTCGACTCTGCCACCCTCAAAGCGCGACCATACATTCATTTGGCCCTCGGCCAGCGTGGACAATCTTGACCAGGAGGTAATACTGCCGGCGTCGCTACCCACAGCGTCCAGCAGTGTGTCCTCGCCAATCAATACGTAATCCGTGTCCCGCAGTCGCGAACCCCGACCTTGCCCCTGGGCGCCCAGGGTAATACTGCTGCCAATCACGGCGGCGTCACCGGTCAGCCCCACCTGGCGTCCCAGCAGGGCTACTTCACCGCCCGATCGTCCTCCTCTGGAGTCCAGCCCGTTGGTGTCTATGCTTGACCCGTCTTGCAGCCAGGTCCGGCCAGAGGAGGCCAGGGTGACCTGGCCGGCACCGCCGAGCTGGCCATTGGCGTGAACGGTTCCACTGTGTTGAACATCTTCACCCAGCAATACAACCTTGCCGCCACCTGCATCGTAGGTGTGACCGGAAACGTTGATATCTCCGGTGTTGACCAGGTTGGCGCCCTTGCCCAGGCTGAAGCTGCCGTCGTCGTGAATCAGCACATCAGTATTGCCGGCCAGGTCGCCGCTGTTGACCGCTTGACTGAACACATCCTGGCTGGCGCTGGCGCTGAGCAGCACTCGGCCACTTGCCGCATTGATGGTGCCGGAATTGTTTACGGCCGGCTCCAGGCCCAGCTTGTTCTGCAGGGTCTCTTTGGTAACGCGTACACCAATCAAGCCCTGCGGGTCAAAGGTAAGCACGGCTTCGCGGCCGGCCGCCAGGGTGACGCTGCCCAGGGTGGCGCTGATCAGGCCTTCGTTGGCCACGCGCTTGCCCAGCAGCACCACGTTGCCATGACTGCCACCCGGCCACTCACCGCCACCGCTGGCGGCATTGATCAGGCCCTGGTTGATGACCAGGCCTTCTTTGTTGCCACGCTGCTTGAAGACCAGGTCGCCGTTCATGAAATCGGTCGGTTTGATATCAAGGCCCGAGGCCACCAGACCGCCAACATTAACCGTCGCATTCTCACCAAAAATGATTCCGTTGGGGTTGACCAGGATGACATGGCCATTGGCGTCCAGGCGCCCCAGAATTTGGCTGCCGTCATTGCCAATAATGCGGTTGAGCGCCAGGGATTGGCTGCCCGGCTGAATGAATTCCACGCGTTCGTCGGCGGCAATATTAAAACTGTCCCAGTTGATGGCCAGGCGATGGCTGTCCTGCAGGATAGTGGTTTCTTTGCCGACGTTGCTGATGCTGCCCAGCCCGTCCACTACCTGGCCGCCGGACGGGCCGGCATGGGCCTGAGACGCCAGAGTCATGCCGGCAACGATAGCGCAGAACAGCCGTTGGCGAGAAAAGCTTGAGGTTGCAGAGCTGTGATGGGTTTTCATATAACCTTGTCCTTATTTTGTCCGGATTAAGGGCGGCTTTGTTATAGTCTGCCAGCTGGTTGTGTGCCCTAGAGAGTGTATCGGTAGCATGGAATGTGCCACTGGAAAGAATTACCTCGAATCTATTGCTCCTCGATATTAAAGAAACCTGTTAAATAACTGAGAATGCTGGGCGCGCTGCGTCAGCGCATTCATTGGTGAGATCAACGGGTGTTCAGGAGTTGTCAATTTGCTTTTGACGGGGCAGTAATGCGTGTTTGGTGGTAGTTATATAGGTCAAAATTGCTGACGAATTCTTTTACACTTCCTCTGGGTGCCTATGGTAATTCAGGCGCTGCGGTCATGGCTGATACCACGAGCAACAATCTTCAGCTCACTTTTGAAAGGCAAATGGGGGCCGCGCAACTGTTGCTGCGTCTTATCTGTCGGGTGTTAGAATGGCTCGTTACC
>CAYNST010000131.1:0-9269 GCA_964399955.1 uncultured Cellvibrionaceae bacterium
CGTTGCTCCTCGCTCATTTGGAGTGACCAAACCACGTTCGTCGCGCCTAAATTGGTGCGTTTTCAGGTGCAACAGAGGCGATGATGAAACGTCAACAGACCCTAGCCAGCTTGCTCAAGGGCAACGCCAGATCTGTTGGCAGATCTGCCTCGACCTTGAGGCTCTGCCCGTCAGGCAGCCTCAGGCTTAGAGACGCCGCGTGCAGAAAAAGCCGCGAAAAGCCGCGGCCCGCAAGACGGGCATTCAAGGGCGTTTCTCCGTATTTTAGATCGCCCACCAGGGGGCAGCCCAGGTGTTTGGCGTGCACGCGGATCTGGTGGGTGCGCCCGGTGATTGGTCTCGCCTCCACCAGGGTAGCGTCGGCGAAGCGCTGCAGCACGGTAAAGTCGGTGCAGGACTCCTTGCCGTCGGCCCGCACTCGCACTATTCGCTCGCCGCTGGATACCACAAACCGCTTCAATGGAGCATCCACGCGCCGAGATTGCTCGGGCCACGCCCCCTGCACCAGGGCCAGATAACGCTTGTCAACGTATTGGCGCTGGCGCAAAGCCTCCTGAAAGTATTTGAGCACACTGCGCTTCCTGGCCACCATCACGCAGCCGGATGTGTCTCTGTCCAGGCGGTGAACCAGCTCAAGAAAACCCGGGTAATCACCGGTCTGGCGAAGCGCCTCGATAAGCCCCAGGCTTATGCCGCTGCCGCCGTGCACCGCCATGCCACTGGGCTTGTTAATGATCAGCAGGCCGTCCTTCTGGTAAAGCACGGCCTGCCTCAGCACATCCACAACCGAGGCTGCAGGCATGGCCAGCGGCCGGGCTGCAGCAACATTGATGGGGGGAAGGCGTACCTGGTCGCCGGAGCGGACGCGATAGTCGGGTTTGATGCGGCCCTTGTTGACACGAATCTGCCCGGTGCGGATGATGCGGTAAAGCGCCGATTTGGGCACTCCCTTCAATCGGCTACTCAAAAAATTATCGAGCCTTTGCCCCTCCTGATCGGCGGTGACAGTCAATATTTGCACCTGCTGCAACATATTCAGTTAAACCACGCAAACATCCATTTTAGCAAGCATGGCATACAAAAAACACCGAATAGGCCCAGTAAATTGCATAGCGGCGGTCGAACTGCTATATTCGGCCAGTGCTGACTGACAAAACCCCACCGTTTGTGCGGCCATCTGACTTATGCACTCACGGCTTCACGGGCTCTTTTGCAGCCAGCTCTGGACAGCCCCTATTTAAAGGTGCCCGGCATTCTGCCGGGCTTTTATTGAACGACACAAGCTCTGGTTGAGCGTGTGAGACACGAGATAATTTGAAGAATACGGAGATCAGCTCGAGGGATCCGGTTGTTGGCTTGCGCTTTGCCCTGAACTTTAGAGTTGGGCTAACGCTGCGTGCCGTAGCTCATGCGCTTGACCAGATCAGGCGCGGGCTGCTGAAGAAGCATCAACAGGATCGGTAGGACAGTCCAGATGCCGGGTTTGCGTAAGCTCCACAACCATGAGCCTCGCCGCCAAACTCTGAGTAGACGGGTCCCAAGCCGAATAAACGCTCGCCCAGATCTCCTATTAAAAGAACAACAAACGGTGCACAAGGCAAACGTTAACATCCCCATGGCGTCGAGTCGTCTGCTAAGGCTTAGTATTGGCATTTAGGTACGATTGGCCGGGGGACAGGCGTCATTACGACTTACTCGACGCGTTCGCATGCAGCGCCGCACTGTTGTTTCATTCAAGCTCCCCCTCACATGCTTGAGCTGTCGCTTGCCTTGCAAAGAGACACACCTGCATGAAAAGAATGCTTATCAATGCTACACAACCCGAAGAAATCCGGGTTGCCATGGTAGACGGTCAGTGGCTTTACGACCTGGACATTGAAAACCGGCTGCGCGAGCAGAAAAAAGCCAACATATACAAGGGTCGCATCACCCGCGTTGAACCCAGCCTGGAAGCCGCTTTTGTCGATTACGGCGCCGATAGGCACGGTTTTTTGCCACTGAAGGAGATTTCACGAGACTACTTCACCGGGCAGGATAAGGGCGACAATGGACGCGTTCGCATCAAGGACGTTGTTAAAGAAGGTACTGAAGTTGTTGTACAGGTAGAAAAGGAAGAGCGCGGCAATAAAGGCGCTGCTTTGACTACGTTTGTGAGTCTGGCGGGCCGCTATCTGGTGCTGATGCCCAACAACCCCCGTGCCGGCGGTATATCTCGCAGAATTGACGGCGACGACCGCACCGAGCTCAAAGACGCACTCAGCAAGCTCGAAGTACCCAACGGCATGGGCATGATTATTCGGACGGCCGGCGTTGGTCGCGGCGCCGAAGAATTGCAGTTTGACCTGGACAACCTGGTACAGCTTTGGGAAGCGGTACAAAAAGACGCAGCAACGGCTCCTGCTCCGCGCTTCCTGTGGCAGGAAGGCAATGTCATCATTCGTGCCTTGCGCGACTACATGCGCCCGGACATTGGCGAAGTCATTATCGACAACAAAGAGGCTCACTCGCTGTGCATGGAGTACATGACCCGGGTGATGCCGAGCTATGCCAACAAGGTCAAGTATTACGAAGAAGCCGTGCCCCTCTTCAACCGTTTCCAGATCGAGGGGCAGATAGAAACCGCCTTCGAACGCGAAGTGAAGCTGCCGTCCGGCGGCTCTATCGTCATCGATGTAACAGAAGCACTGGTCAGCATCGACATCAACTCCTCGCGCGCCACTAAAGGCGCGGACATCGAAGAGACAGCCCTTGCCACCAACCTGGAAGCGGCCGACGAAATCGCCCGGCAGATGCGCCTGCGCGACATCGGCGGCTTGATCGTCATTGACTTCATTGACATGCAGCCGGTTAAAAACCAGCGGGAAGTGGAAAACCGCATGCGCGACGCACTGAGTGTCGACCGCGCCCGCGTGCAAATTGGCCGCATCTCGCGATTTGGCCTGCTGGAAATGTCTCGTCAGAGACTGCGCCCATCTCTCGGAGAGACAACCTCCAAGGTGTGCCCCCGCTGTGCTGGGCAAGGCACCATCCGTGGCACCAAATCGCTGGCGCTATCCATCCTGCGTCTGGTGGAAGAAGAAGCAAAAAAAGAACGCAGCGCAGAAGTTCGCGCCATTCTGCCAGTTACAGTCGGCACTTTCCTGCTGAACGAAAAGCGCCAGGCCATTGCCAATATCGAGAGTCGACACGGCGTGCGGGTGGTTATCCTGCCCAATGTCGAGATGGTCACACCGCACTATCAGGTTCTGCGTCTGCGCAACGACGAAGTCGATGAAGTGGAAGCCAGCTACAAAATAACCTTCAGCACGACCGAAGAAGAGCACGAAGAAGCCGCAGAAGCCAAAGCCATGCAAGCGGTCGCGGCCAAGCCCACTGTGCAGATCATAACCACTACTCAGCCACCGCAGCAGCAGAACGAAAGTGAAGCCGCACCTATAGCCAAGAAGCCGGGTCTTTTTGCCGCCCTGATCCAACGCATCACCGATTTCATAGAAGGCAAAAGCGAGCAGCCCGAACCCCAGCCAACGGCCGGTTCGCAGCAGAGAAAAAGCCGTCCCGAGCAAGGTCCGCGTCACAATCGCGGCCATCGCAACGACCGCAAAGACCGTCGCGATGCCAGCAATCGCGACAAAATCGTCGACAATCTCACGCCCCGGGAAGACAAGGCGCCGGCACCCGAAGCCAAACGCGAAAGACCTGAGCAGAGTCCACGCGCGGACCGAAGCGAGAGACCGGAGCGATCCGAAAGAGGTGGGCGCAACCGCCGTCCGCGCCGCCGTCCCGACGGCGACACCGCCGCGCGCAGCGCTGAGCCGCAAGCACCCGGCGCCAACACTGCCGAGGGTCAAGTAGAGACGACGGCCAACAGCGAAAGCCGGCTGCCCAAGCGGCCGGCTCATCGACGCAGCCGCACATCCGAGCGCCAGCGCGGAGAGCAAAAAGTGGCTGGTGATGCGGCATCGCAGACTGCCGAGCAACAGCCGGGCAGTGATCGGCCGCTGTCACCCGCTGCTGACAATGCTGAACCCCTTGTCACAGGCGAAGCAACGGCTCAGACGGATAGCGGCGCAAGCGAAACTGTCAGCCGCCCCACAAACGCCGAAACACCTGCCCCTGGTGCAGCCCAGCAGCCTCCCGCAGAAGCCAACCCGGCTGCCAGCCCCGCCGAGGCCCCAAGTATCGAGCCGGCAACCGCCGAAGCGACACCGGTGGAAAAAACTGCGGACACTCGCGGCTCTCAAAGGTCCCGCTCGGGTAACCGCCAGCCGCGCGAGTCACAGAAGAGCGCTCGCGCAGAGACTGAAGCCACAGGCTCTGCTTCCGGTGATGCCAAAACCGTACTGGCTGAGGATTCTGCGGCCGCAGCGGAAGGGATAGACGCTCCCGCGCCCACTCCCCCCCCACGCCGGTCTGAACCTCGGGCCGGGAAAGCACCCGCGCAGCCGAAGCCTCAACCAGAGGCAGAAGCAGAAGCGAAAACTACTGCGGCCACCAACCCTGAAGCGCCATCGACCGAGGTACCCGAAGTCGAGCGTCAGACCGTTGCAAATCCCGTGTCAGAGGCAGCGGAGCAGGCAGCTACCCCACCTGCACTGGAGACCAGGTCAAACACCAAAGAGGCGGGCGGCAAAGGAGAGGCACGCAGGTCCGGGCGGGCAAAGCCGGCCGGCAAGGAACCCCCGGTGGCCGACCCCGTGATCGATAAAGCCGATGCTGCTGAAAGCTCCGCAGGTGCAGAAACTGCAGACAAGGTTATACCGGTAGAAAATGACGCCACCGGCACGGTATCCCGCGCTGGCAACGACCCTCGCAGCAATCCGCGGCGGGTCCACACGCAGATTGCCGACGTCGAATACCAGCCAAAAGTGTCCACCCCCCTGGATACGACACAACCGGCCAGTATCGAGCGCAACCCTCGGCCGCTGACGCGTCCGGCCAATGATCCGCGCTCGCCGTCATTTCAAGGGTCGGGAATTCGCACAAACGGCGATCAACGGGATACAAGTATCAGCAGAATCGAAGAATAATTTCGTTCGATACTTGTGGAAGGCGCAAAGCTATGTATAATCTGCGCCTTCTTAGGAGGGGTGGCAGAGTGGTCGATTGCACCGGTCTTGAAAACCGGCGAACCGCGAGGTTCCCAGGGTTCGAATCCCTGCCCCTCCGCCACTTGCAAGACAGACGCGGGCCCTTTGGGCAGCGTCTGTAGTTTTTTCTCTCCTTACCTCGAATCAGTTCAACCAGCGGTTGAACGCCTCTTGAAATTTCTGCTCTAAGCCTGCATATACCAACCGGTAGATGGCGCATAACAGGGCGGTAAAATCCTGATATACTCCCTGACAGACTGCCTAGAAGTTTTTCTCCAACCTCGTGACTAACTTAGACTGCTAGAAAGGATGGATCGACACCATGCAAGAGATCTATAGCTCTACTCAGACCCGCCTCGACTCGTTTGAAGTGAGTAAGGTGCTGCGCAATACCTACGCTTTGCTCGCAATGACTTTGCTTTTCAGCGCCGTGACTGCCGGGTTATCCATGGCCGTGAATCTGGGTCAGGGGGTGGCGATGATCATGTCATTCTCAGCCCTCGCCCTGATTTGGTTTGTCCTGCCAAAGACGGCCAATTCACCCAAGGGAATTGCCGTGGTGTTTGCCTTTACGGGTTTGTTGGGCGCAGGTCTTGGCCCCATGCTCAACCACTATATGGCCACTCAGGCCGGCTCAGCCATAGTGATGCAGGCGCTGGGTGGAACGGCCTTGATCTTCTTTGGCCTGTCCGGTTATGCCCTGGTTACACGCAAGGACTTCAGCTTCATGACCGGGTTCTTGATGACCGGCATCCTGGTGGCTTTCGTTGCGGGTATAGCTAACCTGTTTTTCCAAATCCAAGGGTTGGCGCTGGTGGTAAGCGGTATGTTTCTGTTTTTGTCGTCCATGATGATTATGTGGCAGACCAGCCGGATCATCCACGGTGGTGAGACCAATTACGTGCTGGCCACAGCAGGCTTGTATGTCAGCCTCTACAACGTGTTTGTAAGCTTGCTTCATCTGCTGTCCTTGACCGGCGGCGACGACTGATCCCTAGCTCTGTCACTCCGTCAAAGCCCCTTCAATGGGGCTTTCGTACTTATGAAATACACAATAGTTGTGCAATGCCCCGTCAGCCAGCGCTCGCTGCACCAGTGCGCACTGAGATTTGTTGAGGCACTACTCCGCAAAGGGCACCGGGTAGAACGCGTATTCTTTTACGGAGACGGTGTCCTGCTGGCAAACGCCTGTGCGGTGCCAGGCCAGGATGAACTGGATACACTCAAGGCCTGGCAGACGCTGATCAGTACCCACGGGCTGGACGTAGTAGTCTGCATTGCAGCGGCACTAAAACGCGGCATCCTGGATGACACAGAGCGGTCCAGGTACGAAAAACCGGCGGCGGTACTGCCACAGGGCTTTGAGCTGTCCGGACTGGGGCAACTGGTAGAAGCCATGGCAAAATCCGATCGCACCATGACCTTTGGCTGATATGCTTACCGCTCCCACACTGGTTGTTATCCGTACCTCACCCTTTGGCTCCAGCCGTGCCGCAGAAGGTCTGGACGCGATTCTGGCGTTTGCGATCTTTGATCAACCTCTGGCGGTGCTGTTCATGGACGACGGTGTGTTTGGGCTGCCGGCGGCAACGGGCCACTCAGCAGACAAAAGTTTTTCTAAAATGGCCGCCGCCTTGCCCCTCTATGACGTTGAGCACATCTACATCCACCAGGCGTCACTAACCGAACGCGGCCTGTCTTCGCAACCGCTGGTCACTGGCGAGGCCAAACTGATTGATGACCATGAGCTTGGCGTACTGCTCCGCTCAGCCAAGCATACGTTGAGCTTTTGATCCGTTATGACACTGCACGTTGTTTCCCGCTCGCCCTACGAATCCCAGGCTTTCACCACGTGCTTGAACCTATTGCACAGGGATGACGCTTTGCTGTTGATCGACGACGGGGTTTTTGGGCTGCTGCAACCGTCCTTGAGTCAACTCCCCTGCCCGGTTTTTTATCTGCTCCAGGATGCACAAACGCGAGGGGTGGTAGCTCCCGGGCAAATAGAAGGCGTTGATTTCGAGCAGATGGTAACGCTGACGGAGCTGCACACACCAATTCAGACCTGGCCCTGAAGCCAATACCGGAGGCTGCACGCTTGAAGCAGACTTTGACAATAAATGGCAAGGCCATACCACTGGACCGCGACGGCAACCTGTGCGACCTCGCCGACTGGAACCCCGATGTGGCCGAGGCCCTTGCAGCACAAGCCGGTATCGACATGACTGCGGCTCATTGGGAAATTGTGCACCTGCTGCGCCAGTTCTATCAGACCTACGCCCTGTCACCCGCCATGCGGCCTCTCAGTAAATACGTCCGCCAGCAACTGGGTGAAGAGCAGGCGCGCAGCATCTATTTGATGTCTCTGTTTCCGGGCAGCCCTGCCCGACTGGCTGCACAAATTGCCGGTTTGCCCCGCCCGGCCAACTGTTTGTGAATGCCTGGCTGGAACTGTCCGGCTCATTCAACAGCCGTTCAACGCGCCTACAGCATCGGCCACTGCTCGTTGAACGTCTTGGCGTACAGCCTACCTCAGCGGCGTGACGCACCTTTGCTGTTATCCTGCCCATGAAGGGTCACCACCAGGCGACGGCTACCGCCCCTGTTGCGGTGTTCACACAGATAGATACCTTGCCAAGTGCCCACTCGCAGGCGCCCCTGAGCCAGAGGCAGACTTAGGCTTGAACCCAGAATACTCGACTTTAGATGGGCGGGTAAATCATCCGGGCCTTCATCGTTGTGGCGGTAGTAGGGCTCATTTTCCGGCACGGCCCTGCTGAAATAGGATTCAAAATCGGCCCGTACGGTGGGGTCGGCATTTTCGTTTATCGTCAACGAGGCCGAGGTGTGCAGAATAAAGACGTGCATCAAGCCCAGCTCAACCCGCGCCAGCTCAGGCAGCTGTGCCAGAATTTCCGGGGTGATCAGATGAAACCCGCGCGACTTGGGCGCCAGTTGTATTTCCCGCTGCAGCCACATAGCTGTCTCCTCTTGTATTGTGGAATGATTCCACGGCTGGAGGGCGGCCATTACAAACCCTATAATGCGCCCCAATATAATGATCTGGCCTTGTTGGAACCTCATGACCTCAAATCAAACCCCAAGCCCCGCCTATCAGCAGCAACTCCAAGATAAGATTGAGCAAACGCGGCTGGAATTCGCCGGATTCGAGCCCAGTGGGCTGGACGTGTTTGCCTCGCCTGAAACCGGCTACCGGATGCGCGCAGAGTTCAAAATATGGCACGAAGGCGAGGCCATCAGCTACGCCATGTTCCGCTCCGGCCAGCATAAGACGCCCTACACTGTGGAGCACTACGAGGCCGGTTCAGCCCGAATGCAAGCATTGATGAAAGAGCTTCTGCCGTTGCTCGAGCGGAGCCAGCCGCTTAAACGCAAATTGTTCCAGGTCGAATTTCTAACCAGCAGGCTTGGCCAGGCTTTGGTGACGCTGGTCTACCACAAGCCGCTCACAGATGATTGGCAGGCTGCAGCGGAAAGCCTGGCGGACACCCTCGGCATCCACCTGGTGGGGCGCAGCCGCAAGCAAAAAAGGGTGGTCGGCCAGGATCATATCTTTGAGGAGTTCACGGTTGCCGGCGTGCCCTATCGCTATCAGCAGGTCGAAGGTGCCTTCAGCCAGCCGAATGCCGCAGTCTGCCAATCCATGCTGGAGTGGGTCGATCGCCACCGGCCCGCAGCCGGGGGCGATTTACTGGAGCTTTACTGTGGTAACGGCAATTTCACCCTTCCGCTGTCTAGGCACTTTAAGCGGGTGCTGGCCACAGAGATCGCCAAATCCAGTATCAAGTCAGCCCAACTGAATTGCCAGTTGAACGGCATCGACACCATCCAATTTGTGCGTATGTCCAGCGAGGAACTGACCCAGGCTCTAAACGGCACGCGGCCTTTTCGCCGGCTTGCTGAAATAGCGCTGACTGAATTCAACTTCTCGACGGTGTTTGTCGACCCTCCTCGGGCAGGACTTGACCTAGCCACCACAGAGCTTGTATCCCGCTTCCCACATATAATTTATATATCTTGCAATCCCGAGACACTAAAACGCGATCTGCTGCACTTGCAGAACACTCACACAGTCGGGCGCATGGCATTGTTCGACCAATTCCCCTACACCGCGCACCGAGAGTGCGGGGTCATCTTGACCCGCCGCTGAGCGGGGGCTAG
>CAYNST010000132.1:0-9248 GCA_964399955.1 uncultured Cellvibrionaceae bacterium
TAGGGAGTCGCTTTAGCAGAATGCATGCCAGCACCAAAATTGGTCAAAATCCCTTTTAAATCAACGCGATTGGCTTTTTGCAACAACAACTTAGAGGTAAGCTCGGCCATATGATGGTGCGCCTACGCCTTGGAATGGTGCTAAAAAAGCAGACATTGTGAAATCCTGGCCGACCGTCCCGCCCGCCGAAGGGTTTTCGCACCAGGACTGGGCGAAGCCGCACTAAACCGCTGTGGGCCGCCCGCCCAGGGGGTAGAGTACCCGCTGATCAAAGCCGGTGAGCACCGGCATCAAACCCTGCCACTCCTGGTCCAGATCTGCGTCGCCACTGTCCATTTGCAGCGGCCGGCCACTCAAGGTGGCCAGCTTCTGACGAGTGGCCACAATATGCACGTTGCTGCGGCCAATGTGGCGCAAGACCGGGGAGCTAATCTGCTGATTGCCACGCCCAATCACATGACCCTGCCCACCAATGGCGGTGACAACCAGGTGCACCGGACCGGGGTGTTCCAATACCCGGCGCAACAGGTCGTCGGCATTGACGTCGGCGGCCAGAAGCGTGCCGTCCTGCACCAAATCCACGCCCAACAGGGTGGCCTGGATACCCCAGTTGCCGGCTATGTGAAATGTCGTGGACCCGGGGCCCAAAACGATCAGCGCCTCGGCAGGTAAAGCCTGCTGCAGATAGTCGGCCATTGCCAGCAGGATCAGCTCGTCAACATCCAGCCCGCCCTGTTTCACCCCCTGAATTGCCCATTCCTCCTCCGGCACCAGCATTTCACCAAAATACTGTGCGCGCACCACCCCTTTTTGGAAGGCATGCTCGTCTATGTCGCGCACTTCCTGCAAAGCCGCGCCCACCATACGGCCGCTCGCCATCTGCGCCACCAATTGGGCAGCCAGCTCAGGACTGATGGCGTAGACGCCCGAATGCATCTTGACCCCCGCCGGCACGCCCAGCACCGCCTGGGTGGCGCCCACGGCGCGACAGACGTCTCGCGCTGTGCCATCCCCCCCCACAAACACCAGCAGATCTACCCCGGCCTCCACCAGAAGCGCGGCGGCGCGCACCGTGTCCTCCGCTGTACTTGGCATGGCTGGCTGATGGTGAACCAGCCGCACAGGCGCACCGGTATCTGGCAGACAATCGGCACCCATGGGGCCGGCCAGGGTAACTATGTGCACCGGGCGGTCGGCCGGCAGTGCCGGCACCAGGGCGCGCCAGAAGGCGGCCGCCCGCGCAGGCGCCGTCAAGGCAAGCTCACCGCGTTGCGCGCGCAGCCTGATTGCCTCTGCATCGCTGCCTTTATGGGCGGCAGGCCCACCTACGCCGGCATAAGGGTTGACCAGCCACCCCAGGCGAAAGGCTGCCGGCTCAGTCATGAACAGCAAAGCCAAGCTCGGCCAGTAACTGAGCTGTCTCCAGCTGCTCGGTTTGCGCACAGTAGTGGCTGAACTCCCGACGCTCCGGGTAGGTTTTGCGCAAGTGATCAAATGCTGCGCCCACCTGCTCTGGTTCAGCACCGTGCAAGGCGTCCTGCATTCGGTTGTGATCAGCGAAGATGTCGTAGCTTGCCAGCACCGCCGAGTCAACATCGGCGCAGGCGAGCGGTTGCAGCTCACCAAGAAGCGGCCGCGCAATGGATTCGGCACTCAACGCGGCGGCTTCAGCGTCTGTACCCAGAAAGCGCTGCAACGCTTCGTGGATCATCATGGCACCCTTGACCTTGCCTTCGTAGCTGTACCCCGCGATGTGCGGCGTGCCTATCACTACCTTCCGCAACAGCTCGGTATTGATGGCGGGTTCGCCCTCCCACACATCCAGCACAACCTTAAGATCCGCTCCGGAGTTGAGGTAGGACAAGAGGGCGCGATTGTCTATGGCCCCGCCGCGCCCAGCGTTCAGCAACAGTGCGCCCGGCTTGAGCTGGCGGAGCCGGTGCGCATTCAAAAGATGATGCGTGGGGAAGGGCCCGTCCAGGGTATACGGTGTATGCATGCATACAATGTCGCAGCCGAGAACCTGATCCAGCCCGGCGAGGGGAACCCCCTCCCGACGCTGCACAAACGGGTCATAGGCCCGGCAGTCCACGCCCATTGCCGTCAACCGGCGGCTGAGGCGCCCGCCTACGTTGCCGCAGCCAATCACTCCCACTTTGCTGTCCTGCCAGTGGACTTGCAGGGCGGCCAGAGCTGTCAAGACGTACTGCACCACGCCCTCCGCGTTGCAGCCTGGGGCGCTGGCAAAGGCTACGCCCTGCTGTCGCAGATAATCGACATCCAAGTGATCGGTGCCTATGGTGCAGGTGCCTACGAAGCGGACTTTGCTCCCCTGCAGCAGATCGGCATTAACCCGGGTCACCGAGCGCACAATCAGCGCGTCGGCGTCGGCAACATCCTCGGGGCGCAGGTGTCGACCCGGCAGGGCTGTCACCTCACCCAGGCCAGAAAAAAAGGACTGCAGGTGGGGTATGTTTTCGTCGGCAACAATTTTCATGATGGGGTACCTTGGGCGGGACGTTTCGATTGGGGCCAAACCGGCGCAGTCGCAGGCGGCAATGTAATTTGGCGACCTGCCTTGTAAAAAAGCGCAGAGCGGGGAGCGCAGGCGGGCCATAAGCGCCTACCCGCAGGCTTAACGCAGACGCTGCAAACTGAATTGTTGCACCAGGAGCGGGAATGGCTGGTCGTAGCGCGCTGCCAGTGCCCGGGCAAACGCCGCCGCGCGCGGAGGCAGCCCGGTGCGGCAGTATGCCCGGGCCTGTTCAACGATTGCACGGCGGAAATGCTCGCTGGCACCCATAGCCTGGTTAAGATTGTCGGCACTGACCCGAAATACCGCACCACAGGCCTCGGTGAAGTGATATTCAATGGCCTGCGGCTTTACCTCTACCTGTTCAAAAGCCCTTTGCTGTTCTGGGGAGCGGCCGTCGGGCGCATACCAGTAGCCGTAGTCTACGCACTGCCGGCGCGCCGGGCCCGCCAGACACCAGTGGGCAACCTCATGCAGTGCACTGGCAAAATAGTCTTGAGTAAAAACCACCGTATGCACAGGCGCGCCCCCCCGAGCGGGCAGATAAACCGGTTCTTCTGCGCCACCACGCAACACGGTGTTGAACTCGACTGCAAAACATTGATCAAAAATAGCTACAAGATCAGCAGCGCTAGGCTCTTTTTTACCATATGTGGCCCGAACCGTGCTTGTTATTTTATGAGCGGCAGTAAGCCGCCTGTCGGTCTCGCTCCACATAAGTTTCTAATTAAACGACAAATTGTTGAGTTATTGGGAATCTGCATATACTGTGTATGTAAATGGCGTTATGAAATCTGCCATGACGCCACTGGCTAACCAGCTCCCATCGAGCAGACAAGCCCCAGCGCGGAGGTGGTATTATGAAGACCTCGAACTCCGGTCACAAGCTAGACAATGTGATCGATCTCTTCAGCAGGAAGCCTTATGTTCCCCATCAGGAGTCCCGCTTCATTCGTCTTTCCCCTGAGCTTGACGGCCTGGAGATGCTGTATTCGAACGAGTCCAGTTCGGATAAGCTGTTCAGCCTGAAAGTGTTGGCCTGGGGCCTGCGCGCCAACGGCGAGGTGGTTGGTCTGGTGCCGTGGCTGGACGATATTGTGCCCTGCACGGACATCCAGGATCCATTGAACGGGCAGTGGGAGGGCTACTACGACGCTGGCATAGACGAAATCTTCTTTGAGGCGCCCATTCACAAGGTGGTAGAGCTGGAGACAGCGGCAGAGTACTACGACTACGAGTGTGAAAGCCCAGGCGATGTGGTGCAGGAAATTCCTGACACCATTGGCACTCACGCGGTGCTTTCGGAGCCGGAGTTCAAAAGCCTTATCCTGCAGGAAGTTGTAAGCTGGCGGCTGCACAATGACGGCACGCTGTCTGGCATGATCATCGATGACAAAAAAGTAGAAAGCACGCCGGTTCTGCCGGGCGACGACTGCTTGTACGCCGCCCAGTCACACAAGCAGTTTCGCTACTTTTTTCAGCATCATATTGCCAACAAGATCAAATCGAAGGATCCAGAGGCCCTGGCTGCCATAAGCCTTCTGGTGGAAGACTCCTCCCGCTAATTACCGTTGTAGCCCATCAGGATGCAGGGACGCGTCCTGATGATACCCCTCCTCCCTCAACCACCCTTGCGCAGGTGGTAGACAAAGGCGTCCGCCTGCTCTTGCTGCCACAACAAGGTGTGACCAAGAAAGTGGCAGAAGTCGGGGATATCCCGCCGTGTTGACGGGTCCGTGGCCGTGACCTCTATGCACTCACCGGGCTTTGCGCTGCGTATGGTTTTATGCAGCATCATTACCGGCTCCGGGCAGATCAAGCCGCGGGCATCCAGCTTGTGATCAATCTTGTACTCCTGCGAACTCATAGACACTCCGTCAAATTCTTGCCGTATCGCCCACCAATGGGCCACTGGTCAAATTTTTGATATGTGCGGCCGCAGCATAGGCTGCGCTCTGCCAGGCTTGCTCCTGAGTAAAACCACTGCGCTTGAGCGGCTTTAGGTCGTGATCTGCGTCTGCCAGCCAGTGCACGCGCACCACCCGTGGCAAGTCCAGGCTATTGACACAGGTTGAGCTGCCCAGCCTGTCCCGCTCGCCCTGCACGATCAAAGTTGGCAGGTGCAGCATTGCAAAATGCTCCGTGCGCAGCCGGTCGGGCTTGCCTGCGGGGTGAAAGGGGTAGCCAAACAGCACCAGGCCGCGCACCACGCCTGTGGGCTGCGAGGCGGCCCACAGGCTGGCCATTCTGCCGCCCATGGATTTGCCACCAATAAACAGCGGCAGGCGGTCAGGCCAACGTCGCTGGGTCCACTCCTGCCACGTGTGCAATAGAACATTCTGCCGGTCGGGTGGTTGACGCTTACCAGATTGCCGGCGCTTGACCATGAAGGGAAATTCAAACCTCACCACCGAGATATTCTCACGGGCCAGGTGCTCCGCCATGGCTTGCATGAAGGGGCTGTCCATGGGCGCGCCGGCACCGTGGGCCAGCAGCAGACGAGCAACAGGCCGGGCCGGCTCATCCAGCAGGCAATTCGTCATGCAGGTCTCCACAGCAGCGGCAGTCTCATTACAGCCCCGCCGCGTACTGTTTGGGTAGCAGATTAACCGTTTGCAGTGTTTCATCGTAGACGATCAGCACATCACCGCACAAAACCTGGGGTTTCAACGCGGCGACCTTTTGCGACAGCGAGAGTTCTACCAGGCCGTAGTCCGTCCCTTCGCGGCTGATGAACTCTTCCAGGATGCCCGTCAATACATCATCGGCCAGTGACGCAGGGGGAATGATCATAGCGGGTCAATCCTCAGCTGGCAGGCGGCAGTGGAAGCCAACACCTGCGCTTTCTCATATACTTGGCACCCATCCGTCTTCACCAGCATAGGACAGGGCATGAACGCACATTATATTCTAACCGTCATCAGCGACGACCAGCCCGGCATCGTCAAACAGCTAGCCAACACCATAACCCAACAGGGCGGCAACTGGTTGGAAAGCCGACTGACCCAACTGGCCGGTAAGTTTGCGGGCGTTATCCGCATTGCAGTGGCGGACAGCCGGGCAGCGGACCTGCAAAACGCGTTGCAGGGCCTGGCCGCCTGCAGCATCCATGTGCAGATGGAGTCCGTGGCGAACATCACTCCGGCGGCTCCCACGCGCCTGGCCAGCTTCACTGCAGCGGGCCCAGACCGGCCCGGTATCGTATTTGAAATAGCTCAGGCCTTCACCCAATACAGCATCAGCGTGGCCGAATTGGCAACCGACTGCTCCAGCATGCCCTACAGCGGGGAGCCTTTCTTTGAAGCTGAAGGCACCATAGCGCTTCCGGCAGACACGGACCTGGAAAAGCTCGCCGAGCAGTTGGAGGCCATAGCCGACGCGCTTGGCATAGATGTGCAACTGTCTGAGTTTATCCACGAGTGACATCTCAGCCGCCGCCAATAGTGCCGGGGTGCAGGAGCACCGCAGCTGAAGGCAAGCCAATAGACGCTTACCTGTGCAATAACTTTTGTAACCATTCAGCTCTTCCCGTGACTGTTCGGATTGCGTTCGAATTTGAGCAGAGCAAGGCAGAAAATGTGAGTTTACATGTGTAAATGACCATTTTTGAACGCCGCTATGGGCAAATTCGGGCGTGAGCTGAATAGTTACTAACTTTTTTCGAAACAACGGTGGGCCACAAGGGGCGCGACCTGATGACTTGCCTTGCGTCGCTCACACATGCAGGAGTACCTGATGCAGATCCGCTCCCTTGCTGGCTTGGCCCTGACCGCCGCGCTTGGCCTTGGCATGACTGGCTGTCAACTGCTGCCACTGACCGGCGCTAAAGAAGCGAAGACTCTGGCGCCCTCCTGGCCGCAAGCCACACCGCCACTGGCAAACAACCCGGAACTGGAGGCGCGCATCCAGTCCATGCTGGCGCAGATGAGTTTGCCACAAAAGGTAGCGCAGATGATTCAGGCCGACATAGGCTCGGTCACAGAGCAGGATATCCGCCAATACCGCATTGGCTCCGTTCTGAACGGCGGCGGCCAGACACCGGGTAACAACCCGGCAGCCAGCGCCAGCGAATGGGCAGAGTTTGCCGACCGGCTATTTCGCGCGTCTATGGACGAAGAGTCAGACAGGCTCGCCATTCCGCTTTTTTGGGGGGTAGACGCAGTGCATGGCCATGGCAATGTGCGCGGTGCAACTCTCTTCCCGCACAACATTGCCCTGGGTGCCAGCCGCAATGGCGAGCTGGTGCGGGCCATTGGTGCCGCCACAGCCAAGGAGGTGGCCGCTACCGGGCTTGACTGGACCTTTGCACCCACTGTAGCCGTGGCTCTGGATGCCCGCTGGGGGCGCACCTATGAGAGCTTCTCCGAAGACCCGCACCTGGTAGCCGAGCTAGCCGCCCAGGCCGTACTGGGGCTGCAAGGCGAGCCGCAGAGCAACCGGTTTCTGGATCAGGACCACATCATTGCCACCGCCAAACACTTCATTGGCGACGGCGGCACCCGCTTCGGCGACGACCAGGGCGAAACCCAAGGCTCGGAGCAGGAGCTGATCGCGCGGCACCTGCCGGGCTATGTAAGTGCCATCGAAGCCGGTGTACAAACCATTATGGCCAGCTACACCTGGTGGAACAACGTTCACTCTCATGCCAACAAACGTTTGCTAACGGATCTATTAAAAAACCATTTGGGCTTTGATGGGCTGGTGGTCAGCGACTGGCAGGCCATTGGTCATATTGAGGGTTGTGCAATTGACAGTTGTGCCGCTGCGGTCAACGCCGGCATTGATTTGTTCATGATCCCCAACGCGCCGGACTGGCAAAACTTCCTCCGCAATACCGTTGCGCAGGTTGAAGATGGCACCATCCCGCAGGCCCGCATCGACGACGCCGTCAGTCGCATTTTGCGCGTCAAACTGCGCGCCGACCTGTGGAACAAACCCGCCCCTGCCAGCCGAGCCCTGGCGGGTAAAAATGCGCTGATCGGCAGTAAGGTGCACAGATACATTGCCCGCCAGGCCGTGCGTGAATCCCTGGTTTTGTTGAAAAATGACGGCGTGCTGCCGCTGAACCCGGAACAGCGCATTCTGGTTGCCGGCCCCGGTGCAGACAGCATTGCCATGCAGTCCGGCGGCTGGTCGGTGACCTGGCGTGGCAACAACAACCCGAACCAGGCCTACCCCGGTGCCACCAGTATTCTCGCCGGGATCAAACAGGCGGTGGAACCCCGGGGCGGCAAAGTTATTTACAACCAGGCCGGCCAGACTGAGGCAAAGGTTGACGCAGCCATAGTCGTTTTTGGTGAACAGCCCTACGCAGAAATGTACGGCGACCTGCAAAATCTGGCCACCTTGGAGTTCGAACAAAACGACAAACAAGCCCTGGCGCTGTTGCGCAAGCTCCGGGCACGGGGCATACCGGTGGTGGCGGTGTTTCTTTCCGGCCGCCCCCTGTGGGTCAACAAAGAACTCAATGCCGCCAACGCCTTCGTTGCCGCCTGGCAGCCCGGTACGGAAGGCGCAGGTGTTGCCGACCTTCTGTTCGCGGGCATTGACGGCACGCCCGTTTTTGACTTTACCGGCAAGTTGTCGTTTTCCTGGCCCGCAAAGCCCTGTCAAACCGGGCTCAATCGCTTCAACGACGAGTATCAACCCCTCTTTGCCTTCGGATACGGTTTGAGCTATGCAGACGGGGCTGTCGACTGGCAACCACAAAGCGAAGACACCTCCGCCTGGGCTTACGGCTGCCACCTGGGCGCCACGCGACCTGAATCCGAGACAGTAACCTTCTCTGCGGACGAAGGCTGGCAGTTTTACGTGGAGCGCAAAACACTGCAAAAAAGCCCCTTGGCTGAAGCTGATGCCTCTATGGGCGCCGTATACCTGACGCCGCAGTTTGAAGACTTTGGCGTGCAGGCAAAATGGGATGGCAGCGAGCTGGGCAGGGTTAGCCTGCGCAATGGCAGACGGGACAACAATCTGCTGGCCGTTTACGCTAACGAGGGTGCTTTGGTGGCCGATGTGGAAATCCTGGAAGCCCCCAGCGCCAAGGTTGAGATTGGCGTGTTCAGCGGCGCGCTGACTGCAAGTTTTGTCGACATCACCGAAGCGCTGCGCGACCTGCCGATGGGCGTCCGACAAAGCCTCAGCATCGACTTGCGCTGTTTTACCCGCGACCGCGCCGATCTGGTTAAGCTGGACGCCCCATTCAGCGTGCAAACCAGCGGCACATTACTGGCCAGCTTTTCCAATATCCATTACCAGCCCGGGTTGGCTGAACGGGCCTCTGTCAGCTGCCCGTAGCGGTAAATAAAGGTAACAAAGACCGGTTGCCCGCACGCAACCTACACGAAATAATAGGTCACACAGGAGCACCAATGGCTGACATCGTTATTCGATACTTTCACTTCCTGGCTATTATCACCCTGTTTTCCATGGTGGTTGCACAACATTTGTTACTGAAAGGCAGTGTCGAGTCTTTCACGCTGAAAAAGGTGGCGGTGCTGGATGCCGTATACGGCATTGCCGCCCTGCTGGCGCTGGCGTTTGGCTTGGCACTGTGGCTTTGGGTAGGGAAGCCGGCAAGCTTCTACACCTACAACTGGATGTTCCACGCAAAAATCAGTTTGTTCGTCATCACAGCGGCCTTGTCGTTCATTCCTACTCGCTGGGTCATGCAGCAGCGCAAATCCAAGGTGAGCATTGTGGATGTGCCCAAATC
>CAYNST010000133.1:0-9087 GCA_964399955.1 uncultured Cellvibrionaceae bacterium
CGCACGCGAAGCGCTCGACAACGCACGCGACCTTGCCACGCACGCCGAGTCCCTGGGCTACAGGCGCTTTTGGGTGGCGGAGCATCACAATATGCCCAGCATTGCCAGCGCCGCAACCAGCCTGGTGATTGCCCACATTGCGGCCGGCACCACCCGAATTCGCGTAGGCGCCGGCGGAATAATGCTGCCCAACCATTCACCACTGGTGATTGCCGAGCAATTTGGCACCCTGGCGCAGCTCTACCCCGGCCGCATCGATTTGGGGCTGGGCCGGGCGCCGGGCACAGACCAAACCACCTTGCGCGCACTTCGCCGCAGTCCGGGCGCTGCTGAACACTTTCCGCAGGACGTACTGGAACTGCAGTCCTATTTTGCGCCACAGCAAAGCGCCAACGCCATACAGGCAGTACCTGCAGCGGGTACCCAGGTGCCCCTGTGGATATTGGGGTCAAGCACCTTTGGCGCCATGCTTGCCGCAGAACTGGGCCTGCCTTACGCCTTTGCCTCGCATTTTGCCCCCGACCAATTGCTGCAGGCACTGCAGGTCTACCGCAGTCGCTTCAAGCCCTCGGCACAATTGGAAAAACCCTATGCGATGGTGGGGGTCAACGTCATTGCCGCAGACACGGCTCAAGAGGCCACCCGCCTGGCCACCACCCAGCAGGTGTCATTTATTGGTTTGCTGCGCGGTGCCAACGGACTGAGTCCAGCGCCTATCAATGACATGGAGAACTACTGGACTCCGCAGGAGAAGTTGCAGGTAAGCCGCATGCTTGCCCGCTCTGTGGTGGGAACTACAGACACTGTGCGCCGTGGCCTGGCGGACCTGACGGCAGAGACGGGCGCAGACGAACTGATGATTGTAAGCGACATCTACGACCACCAGGCTCGCCTGCGCTCACTGGAATTAACTGCTGCGGCCGTAGGCTGCTAAACCCGTTTCTGCCTGGCGGCGGGAGCATCTTGTATGGGTGCGACCTCGGGGGGCGCCGTTGAGGAGAGATCGTTAACGATTCGGACCGGGAAAGGCGCGGTTTCGCTGCCGCTGTAAAGCGAGCGATGGGGGAAGGGAATCTCTATACCCGCTGCATCAAATGCTTCCTTGACCTGCTCCTGCATGGTGTTGCGCAGGTCGCGAAAATTCTCCCGCTTGGCCCACACGGACAACTGTATATTCAATGATGAGCCACCAAAGCCATTAAAAATAAACAAAGGCGCAGGCTCGTCGAGGCAGAGCGGATTCTCGTCCGCCACCTTCGACAATACTTCGCGCACCTTGCTGATATTTTCTCTATGAGCCACACCCACCTGCAAATCAAAACGGCGAATGGGGAAACGCGTCATATTGGTGACCTGGCTTTTGATCAGGCTTTCGTTGGGAATACGCACAAACAGATTGTCAAAGGTACGCAGTTTGACCGAAAGTAAATCCACGGATAGCACCTCGCCGGTGGTTTCGCCCACCTTGATGACATCTCCCAACTGAAACGGTTTTTCGCTGACCAGAAACAACCCGCTGATCAAATTGGACACTGACGTCTGTGAGGCAAAGCCAATGGCCACCGACAAAACGCCCGCAGCGCCAAGTACAACACCCAGGGTAAAGCCCAGCTGCCGCAAAGCCGAGGCCGCAAACAAACCCATAACCAGCCAAAACAGTATGCGGTTTAGCAGCATGCTCTGGTGCAGTGAAAACTGCTTTGCCGTCACTTTTCGAACCGCACGGGTCAGTACACTGGCCACCAAATAGCCGGCCCCCAACAACATGGTTGCGCGCAAAAAATTCAACGCCTGTTGTGACTGCGCAAGTGCAATCAGATTGTCCATCATGCCCAAACCCCGCTCAGAAATTGGTGAAAATATTGGTAAACGCGCGTACCAGACCGCCCCTGGGTGGTGTGATGCGCGGGGGCGTCAACAGCTCGCCTGCCGGGCGTTCCTTGCCGATGGTGAAATTCACCAGCGGACTGCCCTGATGATGAGTAAGCATTACCGGGTCTGTCCACAGAGTGCCGTCACTGGCACCGTAAACAGCCAGATAAGGCACCGGTATGCTCAGTTTCTCAATGGAGAGGAACTGGTCTGCCTCATTGCTGATGGTGACCGGAGTGACCGCACGGTGCGGCCGCAGGGGGACCTCGGCGCGGGTATTGCGGGCGTGGGTCTTGGCGGCGTAACAAAGTTCGCCAACCTGGGTGTTGGGGCCAAACCAGGTATCCGACAGGCGCAGCGATGCAGGCTCCTGCAACGTCATCGACAGCGCCGGCAGGCCCACATTCACGCAGATCGGAGCACTGATAAAAAAAGTGATGCTTTCGCCTGGCGGCACCTGCACACGCTGAGTCGTTTTGACCACTACCGGGCGGTCCAGGGGCTTTGGCGTCAGGCAAACCTGGGAAGGAGCGTTCTTGAAGACAAAGCGGGTGGGTTTGCTGCCTTCCGGCAACTGCGCCAACTGCTCCTTCAGAACCCGGTAGTGCTCTTCAGTGTCGGCCAATTGCTTTGTGGCCACCAGCCATTGATCTGCCAGGCGCTGAACATATACCGACAGAGTGCCTACTCCAATATGCCAGCAATCGCCCAAGGCCAGGTCCTGCGGATGCCACCAAGGCTCCAGTCGGGCGACGCATTGTTCAAGGGTCTGCATGTTTTACTCCCACGGGAAAGAAAGCTGAACCTTCACTCAGGCCCGCGCAGATGGCTCAAAAGCGCTCGGCGTCTGGCAGGTAGCGCCACTGGCCCAGCGGCAGCTTGCGCAACAGCACCGCGCCCAGTCGCAGGCGAGTCATGGCAGTCACTTTGATCTCCGCCGCGCTGCACAGGTGCAAGATCTGCCCGGGCAGCGGGTTTTTGAGAGCAAATCTCAGCCGGGTCTCCTTCTGTAGGCTGACCTTGGCAGGCGGCAGGCGTTTACCTTTGAAGTTGACAACCTGGTTGAGCCGAGCAAGACCGGACTCAGACAAAACCCCTTCAAAGTCCACCACATACTCCTGCTCCAGCGTAGCCTGAAGGTCCAGCCATCGGCGAGCCAGGTGGCGGTTCTGGGACAGTACACACAGGCCAGAGGCTTCGGGCTCCAGAGGAAAGCATTCGTTCAGATACCTGAAATGCCGCTTCAGCAGGCGCCCACCGGAGTTGCCTCCAGACCAGTGGCTGGCCGCGCTTACGCCTGCAGCGGCCTGCTCCGCAGTCACTTGGGCTGGCCGGTGAAGCAGCAGGGTAATCGGGCCCGCCGAGGTAAGATCGGCATTCGGCAGCAGGGCCACCGCCTCATCGGTTACCGGACACTGCGGTTGTTCCACTACCACACCATTTACGGTTACCCAGCCACCTTCAATGTACAGCTCCGCTTCACGGCGGGTGCAGGCTGTCAGCTCGATAAGACGCTTGGATAAACGCACGGGCTCAGTCATAACCAGCTCCAGGGTCAAAACGGCGCATTGTAACCAAGATTGCCAATTGGCGTGCAGCCTATCGCACTTTGCTGCTCCTAAGTTAGCCCGTTTGAAATTGCAAAACAGGTTCGTTTATTGCTTCAGCCGAATCAACGGGGCCTGACCCTTCGCGCCAAGCCCTCAAATAAATCCAATACTTGGAGGCAAACATGAAACGACAAGCAGCAGACGATTGGGATGCACCAGAGGAATACGATGACGACGACCTGACCGATCTGGGAGAGCTGTCATTTGAGGATGAAGACGCGGGAACGCCTGCAGAGGCCGAAACCATGCAGTACGAGGCCGAGCAGTCGTTGACAGGGCTTGCAGACCCGCATGAGGAATCCGTAGGTGGCAGCCGCCTGACCGATGACGACCTGGCGCCCGAAACACTGTTCAATGAGGACGGCGCACGCTCTCCTGCTGAGCAGGGCACCAACGCGCCTGCGGACCGGGCGTTGCGCGAGGTGCAGGCCAATCAGATCGGTGCGGGCGACGGGTTGGACGAAGCCGAACTGGGACGCGTGGATCCGCTGGATGGTAAACCCTGGCAAGAATAGTAAAATTTGCAACTATTATCCAGATTAAGCTCTTATCTGGCGTTGACTACACTGCCGATTTTGCACACGGTCGGGCGTGTTCTGCTGCAAAGCTGTGCCGCGCAAGCGTTGCCTTTGCAGCAGATTCTTTTACCAACCGTTGCGCAGGCGCCAAGCCCTCAAGACGCGGAGCCTGGAGGATCCGCGCCGCCAATTTCACTCGCAGTCATATACCCGAAAAACTTTTGTGAATCCGCACCCTGGGCATAAGCGCAAAGCGTTTCCCATGCACGGCACCAGGGTGAAAGGCCTTTTGCATAAACCGCTGAACTTCCCGGCGTGACAAATCAATTTCAGCGCCCCTTGCCAAATAACAGCGGAATTTAATTGCCGCTGTTGCTGTCCAAACGCCTTCAGCCAAACCAGCCTCTATACCGCTCATTCGGGCGACGGAGCTCAATTTGAAGTCAAGAATTACATTTACGCTCTGCGCGCTGGTAATTATTGCCGGGCTGACGGTTTTATTGAGGCAGGAAAGCAGTTCCGGCATAGCCGAACGGCCCGCACGGGATGCCCACAGCCCGCAGATTGCCTCGACCCAGACGCCACGCGTACCTTCAGCAATACCAACACCGCCTTCGGATGCTCAGCAAACGCAGCAAATGCCTGATGTACCGCCGCCCGCTGCCAACCCACTGATTGTGGACCTGTGGCAGTTAGACACCGACAACCCCGACACGGATTGGGGAGGTGTGCCCGCAAAACGCATGCATACGGCGGCTGAGCGGCTGAATCAGTTTCAGGTGGGCCAAACGCTCAGGTTCAACCTTCCCCAGCGCCAGGCCACTCTGGAGGCAAAGCTGGAGTCCACGCAAAATGACGTTGCCAACGTCAAGATTTGGAAAGGCAGGATTCTGGATGGCCAGCCGATGGATAACCTTGTTGTGACTCAGGGCAAAATTCAGACCCACATCACCCTCGCCACCCACGAGGGTACTTACACCGCGATCATTGAAAATGCCACTGGCGACACAGTATTAATCGACGAGGGTGATATAACCGTCAACCAAATTCCGTTCGAGGACGGCATTCCCATTGCGCCGATTGAACAAAGCCCACCCCCGGTTAATCCGGCTCAATAAATAGCGAATGACACTGTACAACCCGGAGATCCGCATGACGTTGCAACCAGTAAAAAAATGGGTGAGGGCTTTGGTATGTTCCGGTCTATTGATTTTACCTGGCTTGGCGTTCTCTGCACCTGTCATTGATGTATTGGTGCTTTACATAGACGCCGCGCAGAAAACCCAGGCCGGCCGGGATATTGACGCCCGCATTGCCTCTTACATCAGCTACAGCAATCAGGCGTTTGCCAACAGTAATATCGATATGCGCCTGAGGCTGGTGGGCTCAGAGAAAGTTAATCTGGATTACACCTATGTCACCGAAGACAACCTGGCCGCCTTGCGCCGTAATAACGAGGTTGCCAGATTGCGGCAGAGGTATGGAGCCGACCTGGTCACGCTGATCAACCTCAGGCAACCCACAGCGGGCGGCTATGTTTGCGGTATTGCCTACGTGCCTCCGGGCAATAGCCGTACCGGCCGTTTTCACAGCAATGCCTCCACGGCCGCATTCAGTCTGGTGGGGGTCAATTGCGGCTTGAGCACCTTTGCGCACGAGTTGGGCCACAATATGGGCCTGGGCCACTCCCATGTGCAAAACAGTGAGGGCGGGGTCTGGAGCTGGGCGCGGGGCCACGGCGTGCAAAGCCTGTTCAGCACCATCATGGCCTACCCCCATTCCTACGGCACTCACACCCAACTGCAGCAGTTTTCCAACCCTCAACAGACTCAGTGCCGGGGTTTTGCCTGCGGCTCGGACACGAGCCGGCGTGACGGTGCGGATGCCGCAACCAACCTGAATGCCTTGGGCTCACAGGTGGAAGCTTTCATGCCAGCGATAACGGCCACAGACAACCAGGGCGGGCAAGACAACCGGCAGCTGCCGGTGTGCAACAAGTCGGAACCGCAGAACAATCTGATCGTCGACGGCGAGTTCAACAGCCTGCAGCACTGGACCACGCTGTTTGATGCGTCACAACTGTCCACTGCGCAAGTCGGCCGCGACTGTATCGACAACCTTCTGGTGGTTGGCAGACGCACCCAGGCCCATGGCAACGCCGTTCAAAACCTGGGCAACCGGTTGCAGCTGGGCCGGGACTACAATTTGTCGGCCAAGCTCGGGGTGCTCAACATTAGCCGCGACACCGTCATGATCGCCTTGAGAATTGAAGAGAGCGGCCGGTTTCGCTACCAGTATCTGCCTGCCCTTTCCGTAGCGGGCAGTGAGCTTTCAAGCTACAGTGAAAGCTTCCGCCTGGACGCCGCAGTACAGCCAGATAACATTGAGCTACTGGTATACGGCCCGGCGCCCGGCGTTGATATCCTGGTGGATGAATTGACATTGACCGAGGTAGCTCCACAGGTGTCCGCCGATACTGAGGGCGGCAACCGCACGGTGCTGCACGAGGAATTTGAGGGCGTGGCCCAGGGTTGGAGCAGTTACGGCAATAGCCGCAGCGTGTTTTCAACCCACGCCGATCAGGGTGAATACAGTCTCAGAACTCACTCCCGAACTTATAACTACTCCGGCCCCATGCGTGAAATGACCGGCTTGTTCGAGGCTGACACGGATTACAGCATCAGCACTCGTGTGTTCATTGACCACCCTGCATTGCGCTCGGCTCCTGTACAAATCTGGGTTTATTATTTGGATGACAACGGCGAACACTGGGTAGAGGCTGCCAATCAGCGCCTGCCAAGCAACAGCTGGCAAACATTAACTGGAGAGTTTTCGCTTCAGCCGGTGGGTGAAATCACCCAGGCGCGCCTGTTGATTGCCGGGCCCGGCGCCGAGGCAGAACTGTACATAGACGATCTGAGCGCCGTTCGACAGTAAGCGGCCGGTACAACCACCAGGCAGGCACCTTAGGGTGCCGTTTTTTATTGCTCGTTAACCGGCCCAGCTCTGCCATGCCAAACGCCATTGCGCCCGCAGCGGCTCAGTAACCGGGGCGTAGAGCAGCCACCAAAGGGCGCCGCAGTTGATGGCTGCGAGCAGGTGGAATTTTAGCAGAAATCCGGTTTTTTGCGTTTTATGTCGAAATGCCCGCTGCGCCACAAGCGCGCCGGGCCAGCCACCGGCCAGCGCCAGCAGATGCAGACGCAGTTCGGGGGTGCGCCGTGCGCCGCGCCGGGCCGCGAGTTTGTCTGCCCCATATTGGACGTAAGTGGCAGCGCTTAGGATGGAATAGACCAGCAACAGCAGCAGATAGTGTCGGTTGCCCAGCGTCAGGTACAACAAAAACAGAAAAAACAAACCGGTGACGCACAATGCCAAGATCAACGGCCGCCTGACCCTGGTCAACCCGCGTTCGCGTTTCAGAAACTGAACCTTCCGGGCGCAGGGTTTTGTTTTGCCGTCGCGCCCAGGCACATAGGTAACGGCTTCGCTCGTCGACGGTCTGCGCGACCCGCGAGGGAAGTCCTTGATATGTACAAACAATTTTGCGCCGCCCGCACTTGGGGTAATGAAACCGTAACCCTGTGCATCGTTCCAGTAACTTATGTGACCCTGCTGCCGCATTGATTCCGCCTTGAAAGCCATTAGCAGCTGAGCGTAAAAAACTCCCAACTGCTCTGCCGCGCCCCCAGCGACCGGTAGAGCGCTTGAGCCTCGGTGTTGTCGTGCGCGGTGAGCCACTGCAGCCTGGCCGCACCCCTCGACCGGGCAAATGCCTGGCAATGGCTGACCAGCGCCCGCGCCAATCCCTGCCGCCGCCGCTCCGGAACAACGTAAAGGTCGTTCATGATGGCGACCTGCCGCGCCAGGGTGGAGGCGTAACCGAAGTATACGCTGGCGAAAGCCACCTGCTCCCCTCCCAACCAACATCCAAACAGGCAGCCTTTGTCCGACTGCAGGGAAAACTGCGAAAAAAATCGTCGATTGGTCACCTCATCGACCGGGGTTGCCTGGTAGAACGCCTGATACTGCTTGATCAGAGGCAGAAACTGGTGCAGGTTTTGCGGGGTAACAGGGGCAAGAAGAGGCTCCATGGGGCAATAGGTCTCAGGCTGTAAATGGCCAATATAACAGCCTGCAGGCGCGCAGCTAAAGCTACGCGGTCACGACTCGGCGGAAGCCTTATTGGTGGACCCCGCCGAAACCCGCACCCAATGCCCATCTCGAAGCACCACCTCAAACCGCGCCCAGCGATGAAAATCGCGCTTCAGACAGACGCCGGTGTCGTAGGCCCCGGCACCGGCCACCGTCTTGTAAATCACTTTCTCACCGGAGCGCCCATTGGCCTCCGAAGCATCAATGACCTGACAGATACTCCAGCGCTCCCCCAGCTGGCCATTGCTGTAATAATGTCCGGCAATGATGTTAGCCGGATGGGCGGCGTTCTGTTCTGCGTGAGTTACCGCCAATTCAAACAGACGCGCCAGATCTTCGGCGGTGACGTCGATCAATGAATTAATTTGCTGCATTGCAGCGGAGAAATCCTCATGAGTAAGCTCTACGCGGCGCTCTGCCGGAGTGGCGGCGGCCTTCTGGTGCCTGCGCACGATGTGGACCGGGTAGCGTCGCCAATGGAAGGCGCTGTTGAAGACCACTGCCACGGCAACGATCACCACTACGTTGATAAGAATCGGATACACCACATAATTGTAGCCCAGCGCCTGAATTTGCTCCCCTCCAATCACCGCCGTGAGCGCCGTGGCACCACCCGGCGGATGAATGCAGCGCAAGTAATACATAGCGCCCACTGAGGCGCCAACGGCAAGGGCAAAGGCCCAGGGCGAACCGCCAAACAGCTTGTAACAGGACACACCGATTGCGGCAGAAACGACATGCCCGGCCACCACCGGCCAGGGCTGAGACAAGGCGCCGTGCGGCACGGCATACAGCAGCACCGCAGAGGCACCCATGGACGCGACGATCATGGCCGTCCCCTGAGGGTCCAGATACCACTGGGAAACCCAGCAGACCCCGGCAATTCCCAAAAAGGCCCCCAGGGCGGAAATGAGCTTTTCGGTATAGCTGGT
>CAYNST010000134.1:0-8722 GCA_964399955.1 uncultured Cellvibrionaceae bacterium
GGGGGGGGGTTATCCCGCCTCTGACGGATGCAAGCCAAACGTCAATGGCAATCCCGCTGTTACTTCTTCTCAATCGCAACCGGCGCCGGCGCCCCTAAACGGGAAGAAACGCTGATGATCTCGAAGCAGGATCACTGTCAAGCCGGAGCCCTGAGCAGAAATGCCATTGAGCTGCGCGGCCCCATCTGCGCATTACCGCAGATTAAAGCGTTCACAGGCATATTTTTTTAACGCTATATCTATTTTTAACACTGAAGTAAAAAAAAATGGGCAAAGAAGGTCAACAATAAAACGTTCGAGTGTTGGACATAAAAAATATTTCAGAGGTTGGTTAAACTTTTGGCGAAGGCCGGTCGCTTAACCATAGAGAGACACAATAACGCTGCTTCTGCAGTTTTCCAGCAAACAGAGGTTATTACAATGGGACTATCCATCCATACCAATTTCGCATCCATGGTTACTCAGAACAGCCTGGGCAAAAACAACAACATGCTGGCCAACGCCATGGAGCGTCTGGGTACGGGTTTCCGCATCAACAGCGCCGCCGACGACGCCGCCGGCCTGCAAATTGCCAACCGCCTTACCTCGCAGACCCGCGGCATGGCTGTAGCCATGCGCAACTCGCAGGACGCCATCTCCATGCTGCAAACCGCCGACGGTGCATTGGACGAGATTTCCAGCATCGCCTTCCGCATGAAAGACCTGGCCACCCAGTCGGCCAACGGCACCAACAGCGCAGAAGACCGCACCGCTCTGGACGCGGAATATCAGCAGCTGGCGGAAGAAGTTGAGCGCATCATGACGCAGACTACCTTTGGCGGCGAAGTGCTGCTGGAAGGCGGCACTCTTGATGATGCCATCGACTTCCAGATAGGAGCCGGTGCGAGTGAGACCCTGGAATTTGACGCATCGACTGAGCTTGGTGAAGTTGCTACAGCTTACGGTGCGCTGGGCGATGTCACTGACGCTGCCAACTCCACCACTGCAATCGGTGCGGTCGATGATTTGATTGCTTCAGTGGGTGCTTCGCGAGCCAAAATGGGTGCCAACGTCAACCGCCTGGAACACACCATCAACAACCTGGCGTCCATCAGCCAAAACGTGTCGGCTGCCACCGGTCGAATCATGGACGCGGACTTTGCGGTGGAAAGCTCCAATATGACCAAGCAGCAAATGTTGATGCAGTCTGGTATCTCCATCCTCGGCAACGCCAACCAGATGACCGGCATGGTGGCCTCATTGTTGCGCTAAGCTTTGAAAATCCGAGTGCCCCCGCGCAAGCGGGGGCTTTGATTTGAAGTGTCTCACCTGTGGAGGTTGAAAGCGCATGATCAATGGTAATACCGACGTCAGATCCCTTGCGGCTCAATTCGTACAAGCCGACCGCGCCTCCCAGGACCAGTATTTCAACGGCCGCAAAACCGGCTACGAAACCACCCTCAAGCTGTACAGCACGCTCACCGGCAAGATCAACGAGCTGCGCGACAGCTTGCGCACTTTGACCCAGAATAAACAGTTTGAAGCCTTCAGTGTGACCCAGTCCGCCGAGGGGTTCGCCAATGTCTCAGCCAGCGGCAGCACCGCCGCCGGGCAGTATGAAATTGTGATCGACCGGCTGGCCAGTGCCCATCAGGTGGCGCTGGATTTTGCCTCGGAAACCGACCCGCTGCCCAGCTCCGGCCAGCTGACCCTGGGCGTGGGTGCAGAGGCTTTCAGCATTGATTTGTCCACCCTGCCGGCCGGGGCGGATTTGAGCAAACTGCGCGACGCCATCAATGCCGACCCTGCCAACCCGGGACTGAAAGCATCCATTGTGCGCAGCGGCGGGGCAGTGAAGTTGTTGCTTAAAAGTGAAGAGACCGGCGCTGCCAATACCCTGAGCATGAGCACCAACGGCGACCCGGCCATGGCAGATATTCAGCTGGCCATCGACGGCCGTACCGAGCTGAGCCAGGCCCGGGATGCGCGGATTTTCCTCGGCGACAATCAGGCGCTGGAGCTGACATCCGCCACCAATAATTTCACCAACGTCATCGACGGCGTCACCATAGACTTACAGAAAGTGCATGCGCCGGGCGAGACACTGACGTTTACCGTGGGCCAGGATACCAAGGCCACCAAAGAACAATTGCAGAAAATAGTGGACGGTTACAACGGCATAGTGGATGCGGTTGCCAAAAACAACGGCAGCAATGACAGCACCAGCCGCGCACTGTTGCAGCAATTGCGCGCCCAGTTCAGTAACGCCGGCATCAGCAGCGTGGGGCTGGAGATCAACCGCAGTGGCAAATTGACCGTCAACACTGGCCGTCTGGAAAAATTCCTGGAGCAGAACCCCGCCGGTCTCACCGAGCTGATGTCCGGTACCGGCGGCATGTTACAGCAGTTGACCGATCGCCTGGATACCTTCACCAAGGGCGATAAATCCCTGCTGAAAAGCTCCACCACTTCGATCACCGCCAGCCTGAAGCAACTGGAGCAACGCATGGACCGCTTTGACATGCGCATGGACCGCAACTTTGACCGCTATGTGGCCCAGTTCAGCCAAATGCAGACTATGATTGCCAAGATGCAACAGACTTCTTCAATGTTTTTCTGATTTATTTATTCACGGGTGAATTATGTTAGACGATTCCGGTTACGACGCCTACCGACACTCCCAGGTTGAAGCCCGCGCCGCCACCGCCGACCCTCACCAGTTGGTGCTGATGTTGGTGGACGGGCTGCTGGACGAGTTGGCCCGCGTCGAAGGCCATCTGCAGGCCAAAAACTATGAGCGCAAAGGCCAGTCCATTGCCCGCTGCATGAACATTCTGGGTGGTTTGGATACCGCGCTGGATATGGAAAAAGGCGGGGCACTGGCGGTGGAGTTGCACCGGTTGTACGACTTCTGCGGCAGTCAGCTGTTTGAGGTGGGCTTGAAGAACGATCCCGCCGGGCTGACCGTGGTGCGCACCATCATCAATGACCTGCGGGAAGGTTGGGAAGCGCTGTCGCTTTGACAAAAGCCGGGTTTCCGGCTGCTTCCGTCCAGCGGAAACAGGCCTTCCTCTTTGACTGGGATAAAATTTTAAGTGGTTGATTTAACAAGAATTTTTACTTGGCACGCCGGCTGCTAAACATCCTCTGACAAGACGTTTGGCCGGGCCCCGGCTACCGCCCAAGTGACAGGATCTGCAGATGAACAAGAATCTTCCCGAAGCCATCACCCAACTGGCCGTGCGTCTGGTTCAGGCCGCAGAGGCACAGGACTGGCAAAAATTGACCGCACTGGACTCTGAGGTGCAGTCATTGCTTGAACGCATGGCAACGGTGCCTGCACCGCTGCCACCGGCGCTGGCCAAGCTGCAATTGGCCCATCAACGGGCGCTGAAATTGAGTTGTGAGCATGCCGCAGTCCTGCAACACCGCATCAGTAGCCTGCGCGACAACCGCGAAGGCTTGAGAGCCTACGCGCAGGCAGGCGACACACTATGATTGGCGCCAATCTGCCCGCTACGGGAGCCAAGGCGCAGGTATTGACCAGCCCTGCGCCTGGCAAGCCCACTGAGCCAACGTCAACCGCTGCGGCGGGCACGCCGCTGCAGGCCCAGGTAGAAGCGCTGTTTGGCAGCCTTTTTGCCGCCCTGGCTGCCGTCCAGCCGCAGGATTCCCAAGACCCGGCACCGGCAGAGGAGCTTCCGGAGGAAGCACCTCTGGAGGCGTCAACGCATCCACTTTCAGCCCTGCTTCCGTCCTCTGCATCGGCACCGGTGATGCCGGAGCCGGGTGCACAAGCCACATCTGTAGCGGCAGGGCCGCCTGCGGCGGCGCCGATCCTGCCGGCCGGCCCTGTCCTCCCGGCGCAGGCTGGGGTTGCCCGCGCGGTGCAGGACATGCCTGTGCAGGACATGCCTGTGGCGGGCACCGCTGGCCTGCCTGCGCGTTCCGCAGAGGGCAGGCTCGCCCTGCCGTCCTTGCCGGTGCCTGCAGCCAACGCCGAGCTGGCAGCCAAAGAGTTGCCGCTCAGCAAAGAACCGGCCGGTTTGACGCTGCTCAGTCAGCGGCCGGTGACGCAAACCGGCCCGCAGCTGACCGGCGCCGAGTTTCGCCTAGACCTTGCCCCTCAGGGCATTAAACCCGGCCAGGCGGAGTGGTCCCCGGTGAAGGTGAACACCCAGGACGGTCAGTGGAGCCGCGACCTGATGGCAGCCCTGGGCGACCGGCTGAGCATGCAGCTCAACCAAAACGTGAAAGAGGCAACCGTGCGGCTGGACCCGCCGGAGATGGGGCGCATTGAGCTGGTGGTGCGCATGGACGGCGAGCGTCTGAGTGTGCAGCTCAATGCCAGCCACGCCGGTGTGCGCGACATGTTGAGTCAGCACGCGGAGCGCCTGCGCAACGATCTGGCGGAGCAAAACCTGCAGGTGGTGGATGTGCAGGTTGGCCAACAGGGCTCGCGCGGCAATGCCGATCAGTTCCAGCGGCAAGCCGACGCGATCACCTCCAACCTCCCGCCCGCTGAAGCGGAAGTCGAGGCGGAAATGGGCGTGCCCACAGAAACCAAACACGACCGCTGGCTAAGCACCAGCGCTTGAGGAGATACCTAAGGTGACAAAACGCAAGCAGTTAGGCGTCAGCAACATGCTGCTGCTCACTTTGATCATCGTCCTGCTCATGCTGGTGGTGGTTGTGGGGGGAGGGCTTTGGGCTGTGTCCAGTGGGCGGCTGGATTTGAAAACCTTGATGTCGGAGCCGGACTCGCCCGCCGAGGAATTGTCCGCTCAGCCGCTGTTCAAGGGGTTGGATAAGTTTGTGGTCAGCCTGGCCAACCCGCAAACACCGCATTACCTGCTGCTGGAGCTGGCGCTGGTCAGCCAGGACCCGCGCATGCCGGAACAGGCCGATGAACTCAAATCCGTCATCCGCAATGCACTGCTGAAGCACTTTACCGCCAAAACGCGTGAGGATGTGCGCGAAGAACTGCGGGAAATAGACAACCTGCAGGGCATCCTCAAAGAAATATTGACGGCGGCTGCACTGAACTACGGCCACCAACTGTCGGTGGACACGGTGTTGATCACCAATGTTGTGATTCAGTAGGGGTGGTTATGCAAAACGCCTATCCGCTGACGCAGGACGGTCGCGCCGGTACCGGACAGGAAACTGCGCTGCTGACCCGTTATGCACACCTGGTCAAGCGCGCCTGTCGGCATCTGCGCAGCCAGGTCAGCGCAGGGTTCACCCAGGAAGATTTCGAGCAGGTGGGGTTGATGGGGTTACTGGAGGCCATTCGCCGCTACGGCGAGCCCGATGCCGCCTTTGAGACCTTTGCCTTCAAGCGCATCCGCGGCGCCATTCTTGATGAGTTGCGCAGGCAGGATTGGCGACCGCGCAGCGTGCGTCAGGCGGTACACGAGCTCAACCGCCACCACCGCAGTCTGTTCAACCGTTTGGGACGGGAGCCGACAGATGACGAGTTGGCGACCGCGGCGGGTTTGACTGTAAGCGAGGTGCGCGAACGGCTTTACGACGGCCAGGCCGAGGAGATGCAGTGCCTGGAAGATTGGCTGGCCAATGGCGGTGATCAGGCCGACGGCAGTGCTGAGCGGCGGGACCTGCAGCACGACATTGCCGAAGCTTTGCGGCAGATGCCGGAACGCGATCAGCTGTTGATGACGCTTTATTACCAGCAAGATATGAATATGAAAGAAATTGCACTGACGTTGGAGTTGACCGAATCCCGCGTTTGTCAGCTGCACAAAGAATGTCTGGCTAAACTTAACCGGTTACTTGCGGGATAACAACTTATGCAGATTTTTGTTGGGCTTGGCATTGTTTTGCTTGGCGTGTTTGGCGGCTTTTTGATGGCCAACGGCAAGCTGGCAGCCTTTTGGCAGCCGGCGGAATTTGTGATTATCATCGGCGCCGGTTTGGGCTCCATGATTGTTGGCAACTCCAAAACGGTTTTGCTCGAGTGTCTGCATCAGCTCAAGGGGTTGATTTCAGGCAAATCCAATGACCCCGAAAAAGCCCGCCAGTTTCTCTTGTTGCTGCACCAGTTACTGGAAGGTATCCGCCAAAAGGGCCTGCTGGTATTGGACGAGCACATTGAGCAGCCCTGGGACAGTCCCTGGTTTCAAAGCTACCCCGAAGTTTTGAAAGACACCATACTGGTGAATTTCATGGCGGACAACTTCCGTATGCTGTCCATGGGCCGGGCCAACCCGCACGAGGTGGATGTGCTGCTGGAGCAGGAGATCATGGCCATTGAGAGCGATCTGCTGAAACCGTCCAAGGCCCTGCACCGCACCGGCGAGGCCATGCCGGGTTTTGGTATTCTGGCCGCCGTCGGCGGCATCATCATCACCATGCAGTATCTGGACGGGCCATTGGCCAGTATCGGGCTGCATGTGGCGGCGGCGCTGGTGGGAACCTTCTTGGGTATTTTTCTCTGCTATTGTGTGCTGGAGCCTGCCGCCTCGGCCATGCACGAGCGTGTACACCGTCAAGTGGGTATTTTAGAGGCGCTGAAGGCGGGACTGGTTGCGCACCTGGAAGGCAAAAACCCCCTTCTGGCGGTAGACGCTGCGCGGCGTGTGCTGGAGCTGGACATCAAGCCCGGCTTCTCCACTCTGGAAAAATGGTTGGAAGAAGGCCCGGAAGGCAGCAGTGACAGCGCCACCGCCACCGCCACCGCCACCGCCGAACCCGAGCGCGGTACCGTCTGATGCGCAATCAGCAACAAACCATCGTTATTCGTCGCTCCGGCCGCAAGCGCGGCGACGATCAGCCGGCGGGGGGCGCCTGGAAAGTCGCCTTTGCCGACTTTACTCTGGCCATGATGGCGCTGTTTTTGATTCTGTGGATACTGTCTGCTTCACCCCAGGAAGAGCGCGACTCCGTGGCCGAAGCACTGCGCGGCTACTCCATTTTCAGTGGTGCCCCCAATCCCTTTGAACTGGGCAAAAGCCTGCAGCCGTTTGACCTGGAGGGTTATAACTCCATCATTCAAAGCATGGCGATGGAAATTCTCACCCTGGGCAACCAGCAGACGGGCACCGCCAGTGGCCCCACAACCGCCAGCGGTGGTGACGGCACCACGGTCAACACCATTTTTGAATCACCTTTTGATTCGCTGGAGTCCATGCCGGTGCTGGCCGACCTGATCCGCGAGATGGGCTACCAGTTGAAGGCGTTCGATAACCTGGCGGTGGATGTGGTGCCGCAGGGCCTGAGGATTCGCCTGCAGGACAGCGACGAGCGGCAGATGTTTGCCCGTGGAGGCGCCAGCATGAACCATTTTTTTGAAGACATGCTGCTGGCGTTGGCACCGGTGTTTGGCCGCATCAACAACAGTCTGGTGGTGTCTGGGCACACAGACTCTGTACCCTTCAACAGATCGGAGTACGGCAACTGGGAGCTGTCGGGCGACCGTGCGCTGATTGCCCGCAAGATACTGCAGGCGGGCGGCACACCCGTGGACCGCATTATTCAGGTTGCCGCCATGGCCGACCGTGTGCCCTCCAAGCCGGAGGATCCGCTGAGCAGTGCCAACCGGCGTATAGAAATACTGGTGCTAACCGATAAAGCCCGTGCCGAGCTGCAAGGCTTGTTTGATCACCAGCAGCCCGCCAGTGAAATCAACCGGGCCAAGGAAAGCGCCCTCCGCAATCTGCCGGTGACGCGGTGAACGGATTCATTGCGCTCCTGCAGGGCGGGTATCAACCCGCCCTGCAGGAGCAGTAGTACCATTCGACACATCCATCAAAAGTCATCTGGCCAAACGTCAACAGACCCTAGGGGAGCATGAGTCATAGTTGTGGGGCAGACCGCAACCAGGCGGCCGCTGAGTCGACCGGTGAATCAGGGTTCGGCTTTGGTGCTGACTTTCACTTGGGCCAGGTAATCCAGAATAGGCTTGGTGTTTTTATTGGTGAATATAATTCCCAGCTTCAGCCCGGCGGGGGTTCTGGTTACGTAACAGACCTCGCCGTGAAACTTCTGAACGCTTGCTCCTTTGCATATTTCGATCACGCAGCGGCTCTCCAGCGCCACGTGTTCCTGAACCAGCACGCCCATCCCGCCTTTGCTGGCATCCAGCAGCAAGCCGGCTACACCACGGGTGATTCCTTCCCGCACACTGCGCAGCAAAACAGTGACCGGCAACTCTTCCGCTAAAAAATAACGCACCTCATGCCGACGCTTCGCCGATTGTTGCATAAAGACTTGCTCCAAGTCAGGGTTCCACTTAGGGTAAAGCGACTGAGTGAGGCAATATCTTTAGCGCAGAACAGAAAAACCTTTCTTTCCAACGCGGCCATGGGCAACTTGGGGTGACATCGGATTAGTTCCGAAGGCTGATCCAGACCGGCGGATGAACACGAAACAGACACACGCGGGCTCTTTAACAACTTACCCCGGCCCGGGAAGAGGAGCTGAAAGGGGGTAGATAAACGGCAGTCACAGGGCCCTCGACGCGAATTTGGCTACTAATCGCGGGTAGGGCGGGCCGGTGACGGCGGGACCGAGTCACTGGCTTGAAGGCGGTGCGGGTTCTGGAGGTGCCCCTGTGTGGCATTTTGCGCCGAAATGGGACAGAATTGTTAGGCACCGGTTTGCGCGGCTGTGCTTCTGCGGGCTAGGCTGCGTATTGTAGTCAAAGAGCAGCGGTGAAGGGCATGGCGTAGCTACTTCGGTATGGCAAACGCTGCAGAAGTCTAAGCTTTGGTCTAGGGTCTGT
>CAYNST010000135.1:0-3768 GCA_964399955.1 uncultured Cellvibrionaceae bacterium
GGCGCGTTTTCAGGTGCAACAGAGGCGATGATGAAACGTCAACAGACCCTAGGCGCGCTGGCCGGCCGCAGGCAGGTTCTGGTTCGGCTGGAAGTGCTGACATTCTAGTGCATTGATGCCCCTGTGACAGAACATAGTTTCACCAGCCCCTGTTTTGCGCCCCCGGGGCCATCCCTGTCAGGGCCGGAACAACGGTCCCACCTCCGGCAGGGCGCACCGTAGTTACGCTCTGGTGGCGGGTTGGCCCAACTCAATGAGTATCTTTTCAGCTCACGCCGCACCTGCTCAGCGCGGCCGCTCGCGCCTCAGGTCAAGCGTGTGAGGAAACTCGGCAGATACGTCCGCCGGCGGGGCACCTACGGGCCGGGAGCGGGTGTGCGGCTCGAAGGTGCGAGTGGCCTCAGTGACGGGCTTGGGCGTGTAAGGCCCCTGCGTGTGGCCCATGTCGGTAAAACGGGCCACCCGCCGGGATTCCGCCTCAAAGGCGTTGACGGGGAAGCTGTCGTAGTTGCGCCCACCGGTGTGCGACACACTGTAGGTGCAGCCACCAATGGAGCGGCCGTTCCAGGTGTCCACCACATCAAACACCAGTGGCGCGTGCACACCAATGGTGGGGTGCAGCGCCGATGGCGGCTGCCAGGCTCGATAGCGCACTCCGGCGACGGATTCACCCTGGGTGCCGGACGGGCTGAGGGGTACGCGGCGGCCGTTGCACACCAGGATGTGGCGGCCCTCGGTCATGCCGCTGATTTTTACCTGGATGCGCTCCACCGACGAGTCCACATATCGGGCGGTGCCAAAGCTGCCTATTTCTTCTCCCAGCACATTCCAGGGCTCGATTGCCCAGCGCAGCTCAAGGCTGATGTCGTCCAGTTGCACCCGCCCGTAGTGCGGGAAGCGGAACTCCTCAAAGGGCTTGAGCCAATCGAGATTGAAGGCGAAGCCGTGATCATTGAGATCCTCGACCACATCTTTCATATCTGACCAGACAAAGTGCGGCAGCATGAAGCGGTCGTGCAGCAAAGTCCCCCAGCGCACCAGCGGCTTGCGGTAAGGGGTTTGCCAAAAGCGCGCCAGCAGGCTGCGCAGCAACAGGGTTTGCACCAGAGCCATGCGCGGGTGAGGCGGCATCTCGAAACCGCGAAACTCCAGTATGCCCTGCCTGCCGCTGGCCGTCCCGGGTGAGTAGAGCTTGTCGATACAGAACTCGGCCCGGTGGGTGTTGCCGGTGATGTCCACCAGCAGGTTGCGCAGCAGGCGGTCGGTGAGCCAGGGTTGATCCGTCAGGCCCTCGGGCATCTGCTCGAAGGCAATTTCCAATTCATAGAGGGTTTCTTCCCGCCCCTCATCCACCCTGGGCGCCTGAGAAGTGGGGCCAACAAAGGTGCCGGAAAACAGATAGGACAGGCTGGGGTGATGCTGCCAGAAGGTGATCAGGCTGCGCAGTACCTCGGGCTTGCGCAGAAACGGGCTGTCCGCCGGGGTGGCCGCGCCCATGGTTACATGGTTGCCGCCGCCGGTGCCGCTGTGGCGGCCGTCGAGCATGAATTTTTCTGCACCCAGGCGCGCCAGGCGGGCCTCTTCGTAAATCGCAGTGGTGATACCTACCAGCTCGCGCCAGTTGTTGGCCGGCTGAATGTTGACTTCAATCACGCCCGGATCCGGGGTAACCAGTAGCTTGAGCATGCGCGGGTCACGCGGCGGCTCATAGCCCTCAATGATAACCGGCAGCTTCAGCTCCGCAGCGGTAGCCTCTACGCAGGCCAGGAGTTGGACGTAATGCTCCAAGTGGGTGAGCGGCGGCATGAACACGTGCAGGCGCCCGTCGCGCGGCTCCACGCACAGGCAGGTGCGCAGGACTTCCCAGTATTCATGTACCAGCTGCTTTTTGCCGGTTTTGGCTTCCTGCTGTTGCGACGTTTTGCTTTTTTCGAGTTTTTGCTCGCTGCTTTGCCCCAGCCACTTGGGGGCTTTGGGCGTTTGCTGTCGGGCTTCCGGGTAGTGGGTGCGCAGCTGCTGGCGCTTGGGCAAGGGCTGGACCGCTTCAAAGGGGTCCGCTTCCACATCTATCTCCCGCAGCGTTTCTTCCACAAACGGCAGCTCACCCAGGGGCAGGCGCAGGCCCATGGGCGAGTCCCCCGGAATGAGCGTGACTCGGCTGCGCCGTGTCTTCCAGTTGCTGGTACACCAGGCACCACCGCTGCTGTTCCAGCCCAGCGGCAGGACAAAACCCCGGGCCTGGTCCAGGCCCTTCTCCAGCACCTGCGCCAGGCGTCTGCGCTCCAGTGAGTCGCGCGCGCCGGCGATTTGGCTGTCCAGGTTTTCCGGCAGGTTTTGCTCCAGCAACAGATAGTGCAGCCCGTCTTCGTAGGCAGGTTGAACAAAACTCTGCCATAGACCCAGCCGATTGCAGAGACTGTGCATGAAGGCTTCAGCCTCTTCAATGCCGTGACCGTAACTTTGGTCCACCCGCGCCAGCAATTGATTACTGGACCAAAGTGGATCGCCGTCCTTGCGCCAGAAGAGCCCCAGCGCCCAGCGCGGCACCTCCTCGCCCGGGTACCACTTGCCCTGACCGTAGTGCAGCATGCCGTTGGGTGCAAAGCGGTCGCGCAAGCGCAACAGCAGGCTTTTGCCCAACTGCAGCTTATGGGCACCAAGGGCCTCGGTGTTCCACTCGGCGGCTTCCATATCGTCGATGGACACAAACGTGGGCTCGCCGCCCATGGTCAGGCGCACATCGTTTTGCTCCAGTACCTGATCAACCTTGTCGCCCAGCGCCAGCACCGCTTCCCAGTCGGCCTCGGTGTAAGGTTTGGTGACACGCGGATCTTCGTGGATGCGCTCTACCAGGTTGCTGAAGCTGAAGGTGACTTCACATTTGTCGCTCAGACCGTTGATGGGTGCGGCGGAGACCGGGTCCGGAGTGCAGGCGAGAGGGATATGCCCTTCGCTGGCGAACAAGCCCGAAGTGGGGTCCAGCCCCACCCAGCCGGCACCCGGCATGTACACCTCCGTCCAGGCGTGCAGGTCGGTGAAGTCTTCTTCGGTGCCCGAGGGACCGTCCAGCGCCTGCTGGTCGGATTTGAGTTGCACCAGATAACCAGAGGCAAAACGCGCGGCCAGCCCAAGGTGCCGCAACACCTGCACAAACAGCCAGGCACTGTCACGGCAGGAGCCCTTGGCACGTTTGAGCGTCTCCTCCGGGTCCTGCACGCCCGGCTCCATGCGAATGGTGTACTCGATGTCGCGCTCCAGACGCTGGTTCAGCTCCACCAGATAGTCAATGGTGGGCACCTGGGTTTTCCTGACGTCCGCCAGCCACTGGTCAAACAGTGGCCCGCCGGGCAGGGTTTCCAGGTAGGGCGCCAGCTCTTTGCGGGTCTGCTGGTCGTACTCAAAAGGAAAGGTTTCGGCGTATTCTTCCACAAAGAAGTCAAACGGGTTGATCACCGTCATATCCGCAATGACTTCCACTTCAATGGCCAGCCGCCTGGTTTTTTCAGGAAAAACCAGGCGCGCCAGGTAGTTGCCGAAAGCATCCTGCTGCCAGTTTGTGAAGTGCTCCTCGGGCTGCACCTTCAGGCTGTAGCTGTGAATGTGGGTGCGGCTGTGGGGCGCGGGGCGCAGGCGCACCGTGTGGGCCGACAGGTTCACCAGGCGGTCAAAGTCGTAATAAGTGTTGTGGCGGATGGCGACGCGGATAGTCATAAGTGTTTACCTAAGCGGTAGAGCAGCATAAGAGAGCCAAACCCGTTGGAGCGGGGG
>CAYNST010000135.1:3868-8667 GCA_964399955.1 uncultured Cellvibrionaceae bacterium
GGGCCGCCGGGCGATGAACGCGCTAATTTTTGTTGAACCAGGTATCGGCAATCACCAGGTGCAGTTGACCCAGCTCTACCTGCAGGGTATTCAGGTACTGCCGCAGGGGCTCACCCAGGTCGTCGTACTGCACATCCTCAAACACCCGCGCTCGCAAGTTCTTCACAAACCCTACCACCGGCCTGGCCTGTGGCAGCTTGGTGGCAGAGTCGGCAATGGCGGTAAGGCAATGCTCAATGGTGCGCGGAAACTGGTGGTCCTCCAGCAGATAGCGCACTACCTCTGCACCCTGCACCGCGCAGCGCAGCTTGCGACGGTAAGGCTGGTCGCCACCGACCGAGCGCAATACGTTACCCCAAATGATTTGCCGAGCGTTGACGGCATTTTCGCTGTCCTGAACCTGCAGGATGGCCGATGAGCCTGCGTCCAGAATGCGGGTGGTCATGTCCGCGCGCTCCAGGTTGCGCCCCAGGCGCAGGAAATCCCAGGCGGCGTCGTGGGTCATGGTGCCGTAGAGCAGGCCGTTGATGCGCTGGCAACCGCGAATGATGCCCTCAAGAACTTCATGGCGCTGACCGCGGTTAACGGCGTTGGGGATGTTCTCCGTCACAAAGATGCTCAGCTCGTTGATCAACTCCCAGGCTTCTGCCGGCACCACATCCCGGGTGGTGCGCACGTTTTCGCGTACCAGGTTCAGCGATGACACCACCGACATGGGGTTGTTGGCATCGCCCAGCAGGAACTTGACCACATTGCGCTCATCCTGATTGCGATAGCGCTCACTGAAGGTATCTTCAAGGCTGTTGAGCAGCACCAGGTTGTACCAACCCAGATTGACGCTTTTGGGCAGGTCCAACAGCAGGTTGGCGTACACCACCACCAGGCGGGCGGTGTTCTCTACACGCTCCAGGTAACGGGCGGTCCAGTAAACTCGTTCGGCAACTTTAGACAGCATCAGGCATTTACCTCCGTATCCACTACCCAGGTGTCTTTACTGCCGCCGCCCTGGGACGAGTTGACCACCAGTGAGCCTTTGCGCATGGCAACGCGCGTCAGGCCGCCGGTGGTGACGTAAATGTCCGAGGACTGCAGAACAAAAGGCCGCAAATCCAGATGCCTGGGCTCCAGCTTGTCGTGATCAACCAGGGTGGGTGCCGTGGACAGGGCCAGGGTTGGCTGGGCGATGTAGTTGCGCGGATTTGCCTGTATGAGCTGGGCAAAGGTTGCCCGGTCCTTTTTAGTGGAGTGCGGCCCCACCAACATGCCGTAACCGCCGCTTTCGTTGGCCGGCTTGACCACCAGCTTGTCAAGATTGGCCAGGACATACTCGCGCTGCTTGTCATCAAAGCAGAGAAAGGTTTCCACGTTGGGCACTATGGCTTCCTGGTCCAGGTAGTATTTGATCATCTGCGGCACAAACGCGTAGATGACCTTGTCATCGGCAACGCCGGCGCCGGGCGCATTGGCCATGCCCACCTTACCTGCCCGCCAGGCGCGCATCAGCCCGCGCACCCCCAGAGCAGACTCCGGCAAGAACGCATCCGGGTCCAGATACAGATCGTCGATGCGGCGGTAAATGACGTCCACCCGCTCCAGCCCTGCGACGGTTTTCATATAAACGCAATCGTCACTCTGCACCACAAGGTCGCTGCCCTCCACCAATTCAGCACCCAATTGTTGCGCCAGAAAGGCGTGCTCGAAGTAGGCCGAATTGAAGATTCCGGGGGTAAGCACCACTATCACCGGCTGCCGCCCCTTGCGCGGTGAAAGCGAGGCCAACATATCGAACAGGCGGGCCGGATAGTCCTGCACCGGCTCAATATGCACCTTGTCAAACAGGTCTGGCAGCACCCGCTTGGTAATGGCGCGGTTCTCTAACATGTAAGCCACGCCCGAGGGCACCCGCAGGTTATCCTCCAGCACATAGAATTCGCCGTCCGCATCACGCACCAAATCGGTGCCGCAAATATGCGCCCAAACACCAAAGGGGGGCGAAATGCCCACGCACTCCGGGCGAAAATTTTTGGATTGCTTGATAAGAAAGCCCGGCACCACGCCGTCTCTGATGATTTTTTGCTCGTGGTAGATATCGTCAATAAACATATTCAACGCCTGCAGGCGCTGCTTCAGCCCCCGGGCGGTGACGTCCCACTGCTTTTTGGCGATGGTGCGAGGGATGATGTCGAACGGCCAGGCGCGGTCGATATTGCCCTCCTCCGTGTACACCGTAAAAGTCACCCCCAGCTCCCGAATGGTCGCCTCAGCAGCACAGCGGCGCGCCACTATCTCTTCGGCGGTTAAAGACTTCAGATAGGAGATTAGGCGCCGCGCAGGTTTGCGGGGGTTATTGGGGCTGCTGATGAGTTCGTCGTAAAAACCGGTTGGGGTGTAATCACTCCAGTTTATGGTCATATATGTTTTCCCAGACTTGCGATGGCCTTCGGTGGGGCGGTGATGCCCAGGCAGTCTCCGCTGTTGTGATCGGTGGCGCCAGTTGCAGATCAGAAAATCATGCCAACCCAGAAAAAAACTTTTCACTGCGGCGGCCGTTGTCGCGCCGAAGGGTGCAAACCGCCGGTTGAACCCGCCTGCAGGCGGGTCAGCGAAGTGCAAACCTGCAGGGTCAGGCTGCAGCGCTTGATGCTTGCCCCGTCACCGACACTCTTGACAGAGACGCCAATCAGCAGCTGGGAGTTTACAACCGGGCGCTCTGTGCTAAGTTTAAGTGAGATGAATATCTGAATTTCAGTGGCCGTTGCGCCGCTGCAATACCCGCGAAGAATTGACCCGTAAGGTGCCGGCAATTACGCACCTTACGGGCATTGCAAACTTATAAACCAACACTTGCGGTGCAATTGAAGCATGAACTTTACATCCACCACAACCACCGGCCCCTGGCGCGCAGCGGCACCAATACGAACCCTTATGGGCGCTATCCTGATAGCTGGCACACTGACCGCGCAATCCGATCCCCAGCAGCTAGAGCCTGTACACGCAAACCCAGGCTGGGCTTCGCCGTCATCAGCAGAACTTGAAGAGCAATCGGTTCAGGTGGGCGACGGGATACAGGAAATTTGTTTTACCAGCTGGTATCTGCGAATCAATGAATACCTCTTTGACGGACGCGAATTCAAGCGCTTCATAGCCGCCGGCCCCGCGATAGGCGACGGGCAACTGACCTGAGCCACCGTGTTGACAGCGCTCGCTCGCACACCCTCACTGGTTGCTTTTCCCAGGCTTGATTCAAGGAACTGCTGTTATGATCCACCGTTCGCTGTCCGCTAAATTCATGATTACGCTATCGCTGATCATGCTATTGGTTGCTGCGGCTGCGCTGGCGGTGAGTTACCAGTTCATCGCCGCCGATCAAAGCAAAAAATTTGAAGATGTTATGCGCAAGCAGATTGAGCTGGCCAATTCTGCCCTGCGCGAGCCGGTGTTCGCCTACGACTTTCAACAGATCCAGGCAATCACTAACTCGTTTGTCAACACCGACCTGGTGACAGAGATGAGGGTGCTGGACCACCGCGGCAAGGCAATGGCGTCGTCTGTCAAATCCGGCGTCGAGGACTTGTCGCGCAAGGAAGGCATGTCCGGTGTGGAAATAACGCGCAATGATGACGTCATTGGCCGCTACGACATCGTCTTCTCCACCGCTCACCTGGAGGAGATTCTGGTGGGGCAGATCAGAACCAGTGCGGTTGTGGTGATCATGCTGCTGATAACCACGCTTGCGACCGTGTATGTACTTTCACGCAAATTGATTATCGGACCGGTCAGTGCCATCAGCCTGTCACTTGGGCGCATAGCCAAGGGCGGCGGCGATTTGAGCCGCCGGCTGCACACAGGCAGCGGTGATGAGATTGGCGAACTGGCAAAGAACTTCAATCAGGTGATGGAACAGATCAGCTCTATCATCAAAAACGTCATTGTGGTGACCGACGATGTGCGCCACCGCGTGCACACCATGTCCGGCGCCAGTGAAAGCACCGCTTCCTCCACCCACCAGCAATTGAAGGAGATTGAACAGGTAGCGGCGGCACTGCAGGAGCTGTCACACTCTGCAGATGAAGTGGCGCGACATGCAGTGGCGGCTGCGGACCACACCAAAGAAACCGCCAGAATTGCCGAGCAGGGTTCACAGGTGGTGGTTGCCTCGCGCGACACCGTCAACCGCTTGACGGATCAAATTGAGGCGACTGCCGCCAAGATCAACACGTTGAAGGTCAGCAGTGAGAACATTGGCTCGGTGATGGAAGTGATCCGCTCCATAGCGGAACAGACCAATCTGCTGGCGCTGAACGCCGCTATTGAAGCAGCCCGGGCGGGCGAACAGGGCCGTGGCTTTGCCGTAGTGGCGGACGAGGTACGCTCTTTGGCACAAAAGACTCAGGCTTCCACCGAAGAGATTGGCTCCATCATTGTGCAGTTGCAGCGCGCAGCCGATGAGGCCCACCAGTCAATGAATACCAGCAAACACTCGGTGCAGGAGACCATTGATACCTCCGTCAAGGTGGGCGAGTCCCTGGAGCGCATACGCACCAACATCAATACCATCAACGACATGAACCATCAGATAGCCAATGCGGCTGACGAGCAGAGCGCGGTGGCCAACGAGGTCAGCAAGAACATCACTGCCATTCATTCATTGTCGGAGCGGGTTTCGGAAAATGCCGGCGTGGTCTCTTCCAACAGCGCCGAGCTGGTTTCCGAGAGCGACGCACTGAAGCGCGAGATGAACAATTTTTCCCTCTAGATCATTAAGGTCTGTTGACCTTTCCTCATCACCACTGCTGTAG
>CAYNST010000136.1:0-2228 GCA_964399955.1 uncultured Cellvibrionaceae bacterium
CCTAATGGGAGCCTGCATTGTCGTCTCTGCCTGAATTTCCTTTTCTGAACACTCCAGGTGTCAGGCGCTGACGTTGAGCGCCAACTCAGCCTTTCACCCCTCGGTCAAAGTACAAGCAATCCGGTTGGGAAATAGCTGGCTGCCCATACGAATCGGCGCTGCTCACCGGCGGTACGGTTACGATTTATAAGGCAAGGGTCCAAGGAAGTCCTTTTTGCCGACTTCCACTCCGTTGTGTCGGAGGATGGCGTAGCTGGTGGTCACGTGAAAGTACAAATTGGGTATGGCATGCTGCACTGCAAATTCGAAACCGGTAAGATACCTGCCGTCCCAGCGGGGCTGGGACACCCGGATGGATTCCGCTTGGCGCAGGTCTTCAGCGGTGAACTCGGAGAGATAATCCAGTACCGACTTGATCCGCTCCTGCAGTTGCGGAAGGGTGGTTTCGGTATCCGCATGTTTGGGTGCAGAATCAACCTTGCCTGCCAGTCTCGCCACTCCCAGTTTGGCCGTGTCGCAGGCAATCTGCACCTGGCGAATCAGGTGGAACTGGTCGGGCGCCAGTCGCGCATTGAGCAGTACGTCCATGTCAATTCTTTTAGATTGAGCAAACAGATCGGCTTTTTCCAGAATGGCATTAAGGTTGTTAAGCATCTTGCTGAACTGCACGACGGTAAGTTCATATAGCATGAGCGCGTTCCTTGAGGGTGAGATAAGGGGGATGAGATTGGGGCGGCAGGTCCACCTGCGCTTCGCGCCTGGAACAAATTTAGCCGATATGGCCTGGAAAGGCTAGACTGGCAGAAAGAGGAGACAAAGCAGTAGGTTATGAATGAACTTTTGAAGTTGGCAAGTGCAGGCGGTCAGACAGACGCCGTGGCCGCCATGCTGATCGAATCCGTGAGCGGACGGGCGCCGGATGAGCAGATTGGCCCACATGGCAACCGCTACTTACTGCGCTGGTGGCTTCGGCGCGAGCCCCTGCGTGGCAATATCTACCTGCATCAAGTTCTGCGCGATGACGATGACCGTGCGCTACACGACCATCCCTGGGACAGCACCAGCATCATCCTGCGTGGCACCATGAAAGAAATATTGAAAGGCAGCGCGCGTGTGCTGGAGCCAGGCTCCATCACCTTCAGGGACGCCGAAACGGCTCACCGGCTGGAAGTTGTCAGCGGGCCGGTGTGGTCGCTGTTTATTACCGGCCCCAAAAAACGCGATTGGGGCTTTCACTGCCCCAATGGCTGGCGACACTGGATGCTCTATACGGACCCTGCAACTGATGGAGAAACCGTAGGGCGAGGCTGTGAGTAGCACAAGCTGGGCCGGTGCATCAGGCCAATACGCCCCTGCGCTCCTGATCCAGTTCTATGGATTCGAACAGGGCCTGGAAGTTGCCCTCCCCAAAGCCTTTGTTGCCCTTCCGTTGAATAAATTCAAAGAAGATGGGGCCGATGCTGTTTTTGGTGAAAATCTGCAGCAAAAAGCCGCCTCCCTGGCTTTCTCCGCCGTCCACCAGAATCTTGCGCTGTTGCAAAGCCGGTAGGGGTTCGCCGTGACCGGGCAGGCGTTTGTCCACCAGCTCGTAATAGGTATTGGGCGTATCCTGAAAGGCAATGCCGTTGGATCTTAAAGTGTCCACCGTGGTGTAGATATTGGTGCTGGTTAGCGCAATATGCTGTATACCCTCGCCGTTGTACTGGCGGATAAACTCGGCAATTTGGGATTTGTCATCTCGAGTCTCGTTGAGAGGAATGATTACGCGTCCGCAGGGGCTGGCTACCACTTCGCTGTAAAGGCCGGTCTTTCTGCCCTGAATCTCAAACGAGCGGATGCGCTTAAAGCCAAACACGGTTTCATAAAAACGGCACATTCTCTCAACACCGCCTTTGTTCAGGTTGTGCGTCAAGTGATCTATACGCTCCAGGCAGGTTGAGTCGTTGCACTGCTTGCTTCGCTGGTATTCGAACTGATCAAACAGAGCTTTTTCGCCCGCTTCGTCCACAAAATAAATAAGAGACTGGCCCACGCCTTTGATGGCCGGCATGTCGTAATCCGTTAGTGTGGCCGGTGTGGCTCCTCGTTTTACAGCTAACAGAAAAGCCTCTTCCGCCTGGGCCACCTTGAAGCCCATGGCACTGGCCCCGCAGCGGTGAACACCGCGGAATACCTCCGCATTGCCTCCGCTGGATGGATTGGACAGGAAATGTACGTCACCTTGACGG
>CAYNST010000136.1:2328-8653 GCA_964399955.1 uncultured Cellvibrionaceae bacterium
CTCCGCATTGCCTCCGCTGGATGGATTGGACAGGAAATGTACGTCACCTTGACGGTAAAGGCTGATGGCGCGCGCGGCATGCGTGCCCGCAAGCTCAAAGCCCATTTGCCGGAACAGACTGGTCAATGCTTGCGGCCGACTGCCGGAGAATTCAACAAACGCAATATCAGAAACCTGCACGAAGGGAGAGGGTGCGAGCATGTGAGACTGTCCTTAATGATAATCATTTGCCGCGCGGCTGATCACACGGGCTTTTGGGCTATCAGGCATCGTGAGATTTTCCGCCGGACGCCACAACAAGGCATTGCGGCCGGCGCGGGCGGCTAGAGTCGCTGCATCGAGGGATGTTCAACAAGCGACTGCCATAAAAACGGATTCTTGTTAGCAAAAAAGTAGCCATGTTTGCATCTGTAATCCAGCGACCGCGCCTGTACCGGTTGACTTGTTGGCCCTGCCCACCGGGCCAAGCCGCTGAAGCCCCTGTGCTGACTGGCGCTGAGCCTGCGAAGCCACTTGCCTGAGGTGTCGGGAACGGGAAGCTGACGCTGCCTGTTTTAGTGCCACAGCACCCGACAGCAGCAGTGGCTGACAAGAAATTCGACAGTGCGTAGCGTGTTGGAGCCGCTTCCGCAGGCATGGGCGACCTGAGCCTGGCCCGTGGGGCTGGATAACTTCACACCCCTGCGGCGAGGCTGTGGTTGGCAGCTGCCGGGGCTTGACCGCGTTATACTGGCCTTCCCACAATCTTGCCTTTCCGGTGACATACTTGGTGGTCTTCATGATTGAATATGGCTCTGCCGGGACCCAAAAGTCCGCAGGCAAAACCGCGCAAGGCCCTGTCTCTGGCAAGCCCCTGGTTCTTCCCGGCTGGCCCCTGCAGGGGGATTCAGCTCAGGAGTCGCAGTTTGTGTCTGCCGGGGAGTTCCTCTGGGCGCCACCCACAACAGCGGCGCTTCTGGCGCAGTTTTTATCTTTGCTGCATCGTTTCACGGCGCAGCAGGAGTTTGTCATTGAAGGCTTTACGCCTGCCGAAGAAGAGCCTGTCCTGGATGGCCGTCTGTGTCCTTTTGGTGTCAGACAGCTGCAGTTTCGAGCGGACGAGGCGTGGCTTCTTGCAGACTATTGCGCGGACCTGGATCGACAGCTGCGCGAGGCGCCGTCTCCGGCCAGGCACACCAACCTGTTCAGTCAGGGGGAAATTGCTGTTTTTATCTGCCGAGGCCGCCTTTCTGTCTCGCAGCGTACCGGGCTGCAGCAAAGCTTCGAGGATCACTGCGGGGCGTTATTATTATTGGTGGAGCAGGGCGAGGCGCACCCACGGGTGTCCTGGCTTCAGCGCTCCGTCCCCTGCGGGAAGGGGCTGGGTGAGCGGCTTGATCACCACTTGCGTGTGCTTGCCGACGGCCTGAGCCGCAAGCCACGGGAGCCTATTCTGCAGCAGGAAATTCTTGACAGCCTTGACATTCAGGCAATGTTGCGCGCGCAGGCAGGCCCGGCAGCTGCCTTTGACGAGATGCCTGTCTACCGTTCGATTGAACGCAACGCGCTGATACACGCAAACAAGACTGCAGTAGTCTACCTGAAGTCCAGTCTGACCTACGCGGAACTTGATCAGCAGGCGAACCAGCTTGCGCAGGAGTTACTTGCGCACGGAATAGGCGTGGGCGACACGGTGGTGGCTTGTCTTCAGCCGGGCCTGGCGCTACCGGTGGCCCTGCTGGCGGTCCACAAGGCGGGCGGTGTTTATGTACCGCTGGACCCGGGCTTCCCGCACGCTCGCATTCGCGACATTTTTGAGTTGGTGAAGCCTGTTTTGGTGCTGTGCAATGGCGCTGAGGTGACTCTACCGGCCGATTTCCAGGGGCAAACCCTGCACCTTGATCAGTTCATCACCCATGGGCATGGCGATGCCAAAGCCATCGAGATTCCACAGGCGACCTTTGGCGCCGAGGCGGTATCGCATATCTTTTTTACCTCTGGCACAACCGGTAAGCCAAAAGGCGTCGTCTCGACCCACGCAAATCTTGTCCACTATGTCCGCTCCGCCATCGCTCAATACCGTTTTGACAGCACAGATAGGTTCATAGCTGCCGCTCGGTTTACCTTCAGCATCTCCATGTTCGAGCTATTGACGCCTCTGGTGGTGGGTGCAAGTGTCAATATCCTGCCCCGCGCGCAGGTTCTGGATATGCCGGCGCTGACACGCGCGGTACAGGCGTCTACCGTTTTTCACTTTGGGCCCAGCCTGCTCAAGCAGTTGCTGCCACATATTCAGGCGCAGCATCAGGACTTTACCGCCTTCAACGGCCTGAAGCATGTCTCCTCCGGAGGAGACACTGTGGCGCCAGAGCTGCTGGAGGCGCTCAAGCGGATCTTCCAGCGTGCCGAGGTGTACGTTATCTATGGCAGCAGCGAAATCAGCTGTATGGGGTGCACCTGGCAGGTACCAAGGGACGCAGAAGTGCGCCGAACCAGGGTCGGGCGGGCCTTTCAGAATACGGGCTTTTGCGTGCTGGACAGCTTCGGCAGGCTTGTGCCTGCGGGCGTCGCCGGGCAGGTGCATTTTTATGGCGCGGGACTGGCGCAGGGCTATCTTGGCTCGCCGGAGCTGACCCATAATTCGTTCCGTCAGCTGTACGGCCAGCGCTGTTACGCCATGGGTGACGTCGGGCGGGTGGACCCTGAGGGCAATCTGGAATTGCTGGGGAGGGAAGACTTTCAGGTTCAAATTCGCGGCATGCGGGTAGAGCTTTTGGAAATCGAGCAGTGCCTGAAACGCCTTCCTGCGGTTGCAGATTGCGTAGTCGTGGCCCGCAGCCTGACGGACGATGCTCCGCCGAGCCTGGTTGCGTATCTCGTTGCCCAAGCCAACGCTGTCTTGTCCGCGCAAGCACTGGCTCGGCATTTGCGCGGATTGTTACCGGACTACATGATTCCCAGTGTCTTTGTGCACCTGGGCGCCCTGCCGGTAAATCATAACGCCAAGCTTGATCGCAACCAGCTTCCGGCTCCGGCGGTGGACAACTTGCTGATTTCTGAGGACTTTCAGTATCCGGCTGACGATATTGAAGCTCAACTCATTGAAATCCTGGAAAACCTATTTGCCATTCGCGGCATCGGCGCGCGGCATAATTTTTTTGAGCTTGGCGGAGACTCGTTATCAGCAGTGCGCTTTCTGATTGAAGTGGATAAGCGTTATGACAAGTTTATTCCCATCACCTACCTGCTGACCCATCCGACCGTCAGCGACATTGCCGAAGTCGTGCGCAGCAACGACCCTTTGGCCGCTGGCGGCAATGTGGTGGTGCTGAAAAAAGGCAATACTGAGGCGCCGTTGTTTTGTCTGTACGGTGTACTGCTCTACCGAGACCTGGCCGCGCAACTAAAAACGCCGCGCATGGTGTGCGGGGTTTACCTGCAGCAGGAAATTCTGCTGATGAAAGACGGAGTGGAGTCTGAAGAGCTGCGTCTTTCCTTGACCGTAGGCAATATTGCTGAGAGCTATATCGAAGCGCTGACGGCTTTTCAACCCAACGGCCCCTATTACCTTTGTGGGGAATCGTTTGGCGGGATTATCGCCATGGAGGTTGCGCGGCAGTTGCGACAGAGGGGGCAATCGGTTGAGCTAGTAGCCATGTTCGATTCTCTGGCGCCAGGGTTTATGGAGGCTATGACTCGGGCAGAGAAGCTGCGCGCACATTTGCAGATTGCAGTGCGGGAAGGGCTGCCCTACCTAAAACAAAAACTGCAGCTGTTGGCGGGCAGGCTTAAGCGGGTCGGCGATCTGCGGGCGTCGCGGGCGGGCCAGACGCAGTCCGACGATGTGCGTGTCAGCGCACGGGTCATTGCCACGGCAAACTATTGGCCCGAACCCTACCCGGGTCCTGTCGTATTATTCCGCGCCAGGCAGAGGCCGGCATTTGAGCCTTCTATTTACGATTTGGGCTGGAGCCGGTTCATACAGAATCTGCAGGTCGTCGAAGTCAGCGGTGATCATCTGGGCATGCTTAAAGAGGGGCATGTTCATGATTTGGCATACCACCTGGGCCGCTACCTCGATGCTTAACTATCAAAGCCAAAGCCAACCCTGCTGTTCCGGGCCTTGGACCATGGCTGCATTGTGGAGGGGCAGTTGGGCACGGGCACTCTGTGCCGCCGAGGTTGGCGGCCTCCGCTCACCCCAAAGAGCGCATCCCCGAATCTATCTCGGCCGCCACAACCCTATTGCGACCAGCGTTTTTGGCTTGGTAAAGCCGAACGTCGGCGGCCTTCAGCAAGCTTCCCGCACTTTTGCCATCTGCCGGGCTGACGGCAACACCAATGGATGCCGTGAAATTGCCAAGCTCTCTGCCATCTGCAGACGTTAAGGAAAGCTGCCTCACGGCCTCCAGTATTCGCTCCGAGCATTCTATGGCGCCACCCAATCCGGTCTCCGGCATCAGCACCACAAACTCTTCGCCGCCATAGCGACAGGCGTCGTCGGTTTCTCTGAGCACCGACCGCAATGTTTGCGCAAAGGCCCGCAAAACGGCATCGCCGGCGTCGTGGCCGTAATTGTCATTAAATTTCTTGAAGTGGTCGATATCCAGGATAAGCAGTGACAATGGGCACTTGCTGCGGTTAGCGCGCGCCAGTTCGCGCGTGAGCGCTGCATCCAGAAAACGGCGGTTGTGCAGGCCGGTCAGAACATCCTGATCGGACTGGGCGCGCAGAGTGTTGCGCAGTTTGAGGTTGGACAACGCCAGACCTGCCTGCTCGCACAAGGCGGTGACCAGGGTGTTTGTGGTTTCCGGCGCCGCTTGCTCCGCAGTTTTACCTACCAGGTACAATACACCCAACACCTCGCCCTGCGCGGTCAGGGGGGCGCAAATGGAGTAGGGCGATTCTGCAGCAGATGCCTTGGCGTGCTCGCAGCGGATGTCTCTTTTGCCATCTTTTACCTGGTGCAACCTGCTGCGCCTGACGCACCAGCAATCCTGCGGCGTAAAAATAGGCACCCGTGAGCGCTCCTCTCCCCACTGTTCCGCAAGCTCCAGACAGTCTTTGCTTGATCGCATCAGGTAGAGTGCGCCGGAAAAGTCCAGGAACAGGGTCTCTGCGCTGCGGGCAACCAGTGACACGGCTTCTTCCAGGGTATTGCACGACTGTAGCAAGCCACTTAGTTCATTTAGCGAATTGACCTCTTCGTTGCGGCGCTTCATCTCACTGATGTTCCTGATAAGCCGCTCGTTGGCTTCTTGGATTACCCGTTCGTGACGCTTGCGTTCGGTTATGTCGGCAAATATGGCCACACCTCCCTGCACATGGCCGTTGCCGTCGTGAATGGCTCTGGCGGTCATACTCAGCCTGCGCTCAGTGCCAAAGTGGGGGTGGCGCAGAAAAATTTCGATGGTCCGCCCCGGTTCTCCGTCCAACACCTTCATCAACGGCAGTTCTGTCCAGTCGATGGGCGTCTGTTTATCCGACTGATAAAAGCCGTAGGCGGAGGGCCACTGGTCAAGATGTACGTTTTCAAGTCGCTGGCCCAGCAGTTGTTCCGCCGCAGGGTTGAAGAGAATCAGGCCGCCCTCTGCGTCAACCACGCCCAAGCCTTCACTCATACTGTTGAGGATTGAGCTTTGCAGATTGCTCTGTTCCTGCAAGGCGGTCTCTGCTGCCTGGCTCTTCCGGAACGCGCGCGTGACGGCGTAGTAGAGTGCGGTGAATATCAAAATATTGATACTGGTGATGATGAAGAAGCTTAACAGCGTCTTGTCCGCAGCCGACTTGGCCAGCCTCAGCCGCGACGCCAGTAACGTTTCCTCGGTCTGCTGAATCTCATCCATTTGCTGATCAATTTCCCGCGAGGCACGATGCCTGCGACGCTCGGTGATCATGGCCCGGGCTGCGTCCATGCCGTCTGTGTCAAACGTGTCAATATGTACCTGGAAGCGCTCAAGGGTGCTTTCGAGCAACTGCGACAGACGGTCCAGCCTTGCCTGCTGCTGTTCGTGGTCGCCACTCAACATCTTGAGGTTGTTGTAGCGCTCCCGCACTTCTTTCTGAAAGCGCTCGTGGGTGGTCTTGAATGCGGGTATACCGGTGAGCAGATAACCCCTTTGTGCGGTTTCCAGCTCCAGCAGGGCGATGTCCAGCGCGTGCACTGAACTGAGTACCTCGTAACTGCGACTGACGCCTGCGTCGGTTTCAGCCTGCCGAGCGGCGTTGTAGTAAGGCAGAGCGGCGTTGAGGGTAAGGATCATCAATCCGGCAACAAAACCACCGGTCACCAGCCTTATAGTACGGAGTCTCATAGGAGTTGTCTGGCCTCGGCGGAGCGGTAGAG
>CAYNST010000137.1:0-1119 GCA_964399955.1 uncultured Cellvibrionaceae bacterium
GCTGCCTACAACGCATTGAGCACTGAGCAGCAGGCAATGGTAGATGATGTCGAATTGATTGCGGCCGAAGCGAGAATAATCGAGCTAGTTGTTGCTGATGCAATCAAAACCATCAGTGATGCCGCAGGCACCGTTGACGCCGATGCGCTGACTCTTGAGCAGTACAGCACAGCCGGCGTGACCGGAGTCACGGCGGGAAATTTATCTGCCATCAATTCTGCCATTGCCGCAACGGAAGCCGGAAACTTGGGAACTGCCGAGCAAATCCAGGCATTGGTGAATGCCACTTTGGGCAAGATAGCGGCGTTGAACGACGCCATAGCAGCCTTGCCAGCAACGGATGGTTTGACTTTGTTGGATGGCGCTGCAGTGGAAACCGCGCGGGCAGATTACAACGCCTTGAGCACGGAGCAGCAGGCGCTGGTCAATGATGCAGCGTTGGTGGCCGCAGAAGCAAAAATGGCGGGACTGATCACGGTGGATAAAGCTGTTGCTGCCATTCTCTCGCAGGCCGGCAATACCTCTGCAGACGCCGCCACAGTGCAGGACTATCAAGTGGCTGGGATTAGCGGTGTAAGCGCCGACAATTTCCATGCCGTCAACGCCGCTATCACCGCGTCCAACTCTTCTGAGTTGAACAACTTAAGCGGCGTGCAGCTGTTGGTGCAAGACGTCACTGCGGCTTTGCTTGTGGCTGACACAATTGCTGATTTGCCGCCCCTGCCGGAGCTGTCCCTGGCCGATAATCATGTAGTTGAAGCGGCTCGTGCGCAATTGGATGCACTTAACCCCGCGCAGCGAAACTGGGTGAGCAACGCAGCGGAATTAACGGCGGCCGAAGCCAAGCTTGCAGAACTTGCGAATGCCCCGATCATGATCAGCACCGCAGAAGATTTGGCTGCAGTGGCCAATGCTCTGGACCGGGATTACATACTGGTCAACGATATTGACTTGACCGGTTTTGACTGGCAGCCGCTTGGCAGTGTTGATACACCCTTTACCGGTGTGCTGACCAGCCTTGATGGCAGCTTGATTAGAATCATCGGTTTGGCGGGCAAGCCGCTGTTTGATGTGATTGGTGCAGGTGCAGAAGTTGCCGACCTGGCGATTGTTGGCAGC
>CAYNST010000137.1:1219-8498 GCA_964399955.1 uncultured Cellvibrionaceae bacterium
GCAAAGTGAGGTTAAGGGCTTTGTGCGAGGCACTGGCGCCCAGGTTGGCAATGTCGGCGGCACGCTGGAAGACACTCAGATAATTAACGTGATTGTTAATGGTGGCGTGGCAACGGAAATACCGTTTAGCCTTGAGCTGCTGGACGAAAATGGTAACCCCATCAACAAGCGCCCGGTGGCCACAGGTGAGACCGTTCGTATTCCAGTGGCGGGCGGCAGTCGGCCTTTGACGGTATCAGGTAGGGTTACCCGAGGCGGTGATACGCAGGAGTTGATTACTGGAACCGAAGGCGTGGCTTTGGCCGATCCGGCCGGCGCCCGCCCAATACTGATCGAAGATGCCCAGGGTTTTGTATTTAACCCAAGCCGCGGCGGTCTGTACGAGTTCCACTTCCAGGATGCAGAGCACCGCTCCATTTGGGTCGACTTTGAAGTGCGCCCGCAGGTGGCGTTCAGCAGTACTCGCCAACTGGGTACAGCGGGCCAGGAGCTGATTGTGCGTGCGGTGCTGGAAGGCAATCCGGGGCAGTACCCGGTTGTTGTGCCCTACCGGGTGCAGGGGCATGACCTGCTGAGCGCATCCGACTTTTTGATTGAGGGCGAATTCCTCTTTGACGCAGACGCTGGGCGCGAACGTAGTCGCAGTCTGGCACTAACACCCGGTGTAAATGTCGGCGATGTGCTGGTCACTATGGTCCAAGGCGATGGCCCGGAGTACGCCTTACTGGGCAACCCCTTTATTCATCAGATTGTGTTGCGCGCCCCGCAGCAAATGCCTTTGCATGCCGTTATAGCACTCACCCAGGACGGAGAGCAAAAGAACACCGTAGTACAGCGCGACGGCGGGCTGCTGACGCTCACCGCAGCGCCGCCAAATGCGGGTGCTTTTGATGCAACGGCTTACAGCTTTGACTGGAGCCAATCCTCGCAGGCCTTGGGTATCACTGCCGAAACAAGCGGCTCGGTTACCATAGATCCAACCCAGTTAACAGGTTCCGATGTTTACCGCCTGCAAGTTGTTGTAAGCGACAAGAGCGCGGCAGGGCGCAGTGCCCGCGCCGAGTTGCGGTTGAGGGTGACCGGCGGGGAAGATGCCGATGTGGTTGCGGCGCTGGAACAGTTTGTTTCCGACCCCGCCGGCAGCCGGCACCGCTTAGCCATTTGTCCGCAGGGTGTTAACCCCTTTCGTGGAGAAAGTGAGCGCACATGTAACCGTGTGGACCGATCCGGCGAAGGCGTGTATTTGCAAGCGCCCGAGGGTTACAGCATAAGTCTTGGTGCTTTGTCCGAGCGCGCCTCGTGGGAAACCGGAGATTTTGGCCTGGAGGTGGACACAAGTGAGATCAAGGATGAATCCGGTAACACTGCGGCCAACGCTCACGATGAGCAGTTTGAGCACACGGGCTATCGCGTCGACTTTGAAATTGGCAACCTCGACTTCCCCGGGCAATCGGTACCGGTGGTGGTGCCCTTGCCGCGCGGTCAAGCGATACCCGCAGACGCGGTATGGCGCAAGTACCTGCCCGCCGGCTGGACTAACTTCATACAAAATGATGCCAATCAGCTTGATTCCGCGCCCGCACTTGCCGGTGGTGGTTGTCCGTGGCCGGGTTCCAGTCATTGGCAGCCAGGGCTAAACTCCGGGCACAGCTGTGTTCGTCTGGTTATTGAAGACGGCGGTCCCAACGATTGGGACGGCGAAGCGGACGGTGTGATTCGCGACCCGGGCACCTTGGCCGTACCGGCTGCCGAGACGGACCCAGACCTGCCGCCAGCGGAACCTGAACCCGTAGATCCAGTGCCGGAAAACCCTGCACCGGTCCCTGGCACAACCACAGCGAAAATGAAAAGCGGTGGCTCTGCTGACGGCTGGCTGCTCTCGCTGTTGGCGTTGGGACTGATGGCAAGACGCCGGCAAATGTACCAGCTGGCTGCCAAGTCTGCGGTTGCGGTGCTGATCGCTTCAGTAACCGCCGTCAATGCCGGGGCAGACCCGCACTGGTATGTGGGCGGCCAGCTGGGACGCGTAATGACGGGCGTTGATTCGTCGGAAGTGGACGCCAGGCTGGCAGATGAAGGCATTGGCGGTAGCAGTAGGGTTACCGATGAAAATCGCCTGGGCCATAAACTGTTTGCTGGTTATCAGTTCACACCGATCCTTGCTTTGGAGGGCGGTTATACCCAGTTGGGTGAGATAAGCACCCGCTTTGAGAATTTACCGGCCGACACGAGTGCGCAAGACCTCAACAAAGTAAGGCCCGGCAGTGGTTATGGTGGCGAGCTGGCGCTGGTGGCCGGCCACCACTTTAGCGCTAAGCTGCGCGGCATCGCCCGCGCCGGCGTGCTGCATTGGCGCGCGGAGCACCGCATAGGCGACAGCAGCCATACTGCCTCCGGGACTGATGCGCTGCTGGGCTTAGGTGTGGAGTTGTCGTTCAACCCCGCCTGGACCGCGCGCGTATCCTGGGACCGGTACAGCGTTGAAAACGACAAGAGCCAGTGGCTGGGCTTGGGAATGATGTATCGTTTTGGCGCAGCCCCAAAAATACCAGGCGCCTTTTCGCTAACCAAACAGCCGTCTCATCAAACACAGGCAGAGCGTCTCTCCCAACAAAAACAGACTGAGGTCGTCAAGCAACATACGGCGGTAGCATCGCCCGTGGAAGGAGAGCCGCTGGCGGAAACCTCGGCCCTCGAGCAATGGCAGCCTATAAAATGGACCCCTCAATTTGCCCGAAATCAGAGAACACTGGCGAACCAGGAAATCCTGTCGGCAATCGCCGCTATGGCCAAGGAGCATCCGCAGCAGCGTCTGACCATTACCGGCTACACGGATAATACCGGCTCCGAAGTCTACAACCTGCGTGTATCAGAAGAGCGGGCACAGTCCGTGGCCAAGGCACTGGTCGCGCTGGGTGTGGATGCCAAGCGGCTAACCGTCTCGGGCAAAGGCATGGCAGATCCCATCGCCCCCAATACCACCGAAGAAGGCCGGGCATTGAACCGTCGTGCGGAGGTCCGGCTGGAAAGTTGGTAGGACGCGTTGGTGTTTTGGGGCAAGACGCATCGACACTGGACCTATTCATCAAGGCGGGCGGCCCCTGCCAAACTAAGCCCCGGCCCCGCCCAGCCGCGACCGGGCACATCAAAGGCACTTTACCGCCCATGGCAAGCCGCGCACTGAGCCTGTGCCTTTGTGGATTGATCATCACCCCGGCTTCCAGCCATTGCTCTAAAAGGTCCCAAGACTCTCGGCATAGGTGTGATTGTTGGGGGCCTGGTTTGGCAAAAGGCTGTGGCGGTTGGCGACTTCACGGCTTATGGCCGGTTTGCTTATCCAGGGGTAGTTGCAGCAGCGGTGCTCAGTTTGGATCACCAGCAGAGGTTGGCCTTGTACTCGGCTCATCCACGGGCTGGCTCTCGGAGGCCGTTCGTGGGGCGTTTAGTGGCTTTACCTCAGTTGCTGTCCGATCGGAGAGTAGTTGGCCAAGCGGATGGCGCCATCGCTTCGGTTTGCTGGTGTCGGCTGTTTTTCGTAGTTCAAGTGGATAACGGATTCCAAATTGTAGTGCACGCGTTTAATAAATAAACATTTTTCCGGAAACCGGACTATACTCTTATCACGAGCGTGCAATGCTCGTATTCGCGCCGCTCACCCTTCCACATTCGAACGCGTTTTTCTTCTGACTGAATCTTCAGGTGTTTCCACGCACATTTTTTGTCTGCGGTGGCACCGCTCGCGTGCACGAAGCCACGCTCCGCTATTCTTTGGATCGCCAAAATGAAAAACTTTGATTTCTACACCAGGAAGTCCGCTGGACTTCTTGCTTTGTTGACGCTCACCCTGTTTGCCGGATGCGGCGGCGGAAAATGGAATTCGGACCCACAAACCGATGTTGTAGCACCGGTTGTGCCCACGGTTACGACCTGGAACCCAGGGGCTGAGGCGACTAATGTGGCTGTAACTACAGCCGTCACCGCCACCTTCAGTACGGCAATGGCGGAAGCCAGTATTAATGATGCCAGTTTCACGCTGGTGGGACCGGAAAACGCTGAGGTAGCGGGCACTGTCAGCTACGCTGCAGCCAATATGACTGCGGCCTTCCTGCCGGACGGCGATCTGGCGCGGAACACCACTTATACCGCAGCCATTACCACCGACGTTCTCTCTGATGCCGGTGAGGCGCTTGCACTTGAACATTCGTGGACCTTCACTACGCAAGCACCCGTCGCGCTTAGTGTGCCAAGCTCGAATCCCGTACCGGGGGCTACTAATGTATCGGTAACCTCAGCAGTTTCCGTCACCTTCGACACTGCAATGGCAGAAACCAGTATCAATGACGATTCCTTCACTTTGACCGGGCCAGATAATACTGCGGTTGCGGGCACTGTCAGCTATTCCGTCGCCAATAAAACAGCGGCCTTCCTGCCGGACAGCGATCTAGCGCGAAACACCACATACACTGCGGCCATTACCACCGACGTTCTCTCTGATGCCGGTGAGGCGCTTGCACTTGGACATTCGTGGACCTTCACTACGGAAGCACCCGTCGCGCCCAGCGTTACGCGCTCAAGGCCCGCACCGGGAGCTACCGGCGTAGCGGTAACCTCAGCAGTTTCCGTCACCTTCAAAACAGCAATGGCAGAAACGAGTATCAATGACGAATCCGTCACTTTGACAGGACCAGACAATACTGTAGTTGAGGGTGCTGTCAGCTATTCCGCCGCCAATAGGACCGCTACCTTCACCCCAACCAACGATCTTGCGGTAAACACGCTTTATACCGCCGCAGTGACAACCGATGCTTTGACTGAGGCCGGTGTGGCGCTGGCGAGCGAACATTCCTGGGCTTTTACTACCGCAGTTGATGCAATGCTACCGGTCTTCATCACGGTTACGGAGACCAACCCCGTGCAGGCAAGCTCCAACGTTTGTACCAACAAAAGTGTTAGTGCAACCTTCAGCGAGCAAATGGAGGCTACTACCCTCATCGCCCCTGCGCTCAGCTTCACCTTGGCTGAAGCCATGAATGACATAGACGGGGAAGTTAGCCTTGATGCGAGTGGCAAAACGGCCACGTTTACTCCGACCGAGCCATTGAACTCCAACGTTGAATACATGGCAACGATCACTACCAGTGCAAAGGATGATAAGGGTAACGCGTTAGAGACCGATGTGGTGTGGACGTTTACCACCGGCGACTCTTTCTGCCAGCAAACCATCACCCTGGCCGGCATCGAACCCTATGGCGTATTGTCGAACACCGGCATGACGCTGGGCGGCGGGCCAGACAGTACAACGGGTTTGCGGGTTGACGGTAACGTAGGTATCTTCCCCGCTGGCGCTTGTAGCGGCTGTGACTCAACAACCGTGAGTGGCTTAATTACAATCGGCACTGACCCGGCGCAAGATGCCATGGTCGCCCTGGAAGCGGCCTACAACGAGGCGGTCAACCGCGCTACCAGCGTCTGTACACTGATAGACTCAGGCGTGCTTGCAACCAACCCTTCCGCGGCTTGCGGCGGTGGCGCCGACGGCATATTCCCTCCCGGTCTTTATTGGTCAGGCACCTCAATTGCAATTCCTGCGGGCGGCACCATCACCCTGGACGGCGGCAATGACAATAACGCCGTTTTCATCTTCCAGTCCGCATCCACCATCGACACGATTGGTGGCAACACGCATATGATTCTTATCAACGGAGCCCAGGCCAAGAACGTTTTCTGGGTAGCCGGAAGTTCAGCAACCATTGGCGGAGTCGATTCGGATTTCTCGGGCACTGTTCTGGCGCTGATCGGCATCACCGTTAACACCGGAACTGAGATGACCGGCCGGGCGCTGGCAAGAGGCGCCGCGGTCGTGGTGCAGGACGGCGCTTTGATTACGGTGCCCACCGAATAAATCCCAGCTCCAGCTCCAGATACAAACACAAAGTGTAGACGGGCGCAGGCTTTCAGTCAGCGCCCGTCCCGCCAAGGCTCCGAAGCTTTGCTCCCTGTGAGTTCAGCTTCATTAGAAAGAAGACACGCTATGAAGTCATTACCCGTAAACCCCAAAATCGATGCTATCGATTATTCGACAGTAGGCCGTTGGGTTGCTACACCGCCTGCGCCGTCCCGCAGGTTCAACCTGTCCTTTAAAAAGCCGGGTGCATCGGCCGTCAAGCCGGCGATACTACTTGCCGTAACTGCGGCTCTGGTTGCTTCACTGCCAGCACAGTCTGATGTACAGAAGGGCCAGTTCGAGCTGAGCCCCTTTGTGGGTTACCATCTTTTTGAAAGCGACCAGAATCTTAAGGATGGGCTTACCTACGGTATCCGTTTTGGTTACAGCATCACTCCTCGCTGGGCCATTGAGGGTGCCGTGTCCCAAGTGGGCAGCAGCGTTGATGACACATCAATAGTCGGCGCCAGCGAAGGTCAATTCAGAAGCCCCATGACTGATGTGGACCTGACGTTCTATCAGCTGGACGCGCTTTACCATTTTCGTCCGGATCACAAGTTTTCACCCTACCTTGTCGGTGGTTATGGCGCTGCGGATTACAGTCCCAGCATTTCCAGCAAAGAAATGTCGGCGTTCAACCTGGGCGCGGGCGCAAAATATTGGCTGACCGATGATCTGGCCATGCGCTTTGAAGTGCGCAACCACTTGGTGGGTGAGGTATTCGACCACAGCTACAACAACCTGAGTGCCACCTTTGGCGTCAGCTTCGCCTTTGGTGGCAGCCCTGCACCTGAGCCGCGCAAAGCAGTTACCCCGGCGCCCCGGAAAGTTGCCAGCGTAGAGCCGGCCGAGGTTAAAGCGGAAGTGGTTGTGCTGGAGTTTGATGACATCCACTTCGATTTCGACAAGTCCACACTGACCGCCGACGCCAAACGCAGCCTGCAAAGAAGCATAGCCACCCTGCAGAACAACCCACAATCCAAGGTGCGCATAGCCGGCTATACCTCCGCAGCCGGCACCGAGGCGCACAATCAGGCGCTGAGTGAAAGACGCGCTGCGGCGATCAAGGATTATTTGATCAAAGATGGTGGCATAGACGGAAAAAGGCTATCAGTCGTCGGATACGGTAAAAACAAACCTGCATCACATGAGTCGTCACCGAACAATCTGCATTCGGCCGCAGCGAAGAGTAATATGCGGGCGCTGTTCGAAATTGTGGTGGACTAGTCTGGCCTGAACGTCATGCAGTCGACTATTTGAAACTGCCCGTGCTTAACAAGGCTAGGGTCTGTTGACGTTTCATCATCACCACTGCTGGAGGCCATTTTTTTGTCT
>CAYNST010000138.1:0-8333 GCA_964399955.1 uncultured Cellvibrionaceae bacterium
CTGCGGTGCTCATGCTGCAAGCCTGCCAGTCCGATTCGTCGTCCAACCCTCAACTAACGCAGGATCCGCCCGCCATGGGGCAGGCGCCTGAACCCGTCTCTGCGGCCGAGCTGTCGGTTGAGGTGTTGACGGAATCCCTAAGCCACCCCTGGGGGCTGGCGATGCTGCCCGACAACCGCATTCTGATCACCGAGAAACCGGGCCAGATGCGCATTTTTGATTTGGCAGGGAAGCGTCTGGGCGAGCCCTTGAGCGGTGTGCCGGAGGTGGTGAATCAAGGGCAGGGCGGTTTGCTGGATGTGGCCTTGCATCCACACTTCGAGAGTAATCAGTGGGTCTATATCAGCTACTCAGCCGGCAGCGACGGCCAAATTGGCACCGAGGTAGGCCGGGCGCGCTTGACCGATCAAGGGCTGCAAGATTTTGAGCAACTTTTTGTGCCCACGCCGAAAGGCTCGGCAGGCCAGCATTTTGGCTCCCGGCTGGTGTTTGACCGCGATGGCTATCTCTTCATTACTCTGGGTGATCGCGGCCAGCAGGATGAAGCGCAGAATCTGGGCAGTCATATCGGCACGGTGGTGCGCCTGCATGACGATGGCCGCGTGCCGGAGGACAACCCCTTCGTCAATCAGCAGGGTGCCTTGCCGGAGATTTACAGTTACGGTCACAGAAATGTGCAGGGCGCGGACCTAAACCCCTGGACCGGCGAGCTGTGGGTTCATGAACACGGTCCCCAGGGCGGCGACGAGGTTAATCTTGTCCGGCCCGGCGCCAACTACGGTTGGCCGGTGATTACCTACGGCGCCAATTATGGCTCTGGTACGGCGATTGGCGAGGGCACAGAGAAGCAGGGCATGGAGCAGCCACTGTTTCAGTGGACCCCTTCCATAGCGCCTTCAGGCATGCGTTTTTACGATCATTCAGCCATTCCACAGTTTCAGGGCAAGTTGCTGGTTGGTGCGTTGGCGTACCAGTTGCTTTCCACTTTGGAGGTGGACGGCAGCTTAGTAGGTAACGAGCAGCGCCTGTTTGAGCGGCAGTTCGGGCGGATCCGGGCGCTGGAAATCGGCGCTGGCGGAGAGGTGTTTGTGTTGACCGACCAGGCCGCAGGCAAGTTGATACGCATCTCGGCTAACCAAGCGGAGTAGCGCCCCAATCGCCGGCCTCTGATGCCGGCTGTCCCACACACCTGGCTGCCTTGCACGAAAAAGGCAGTACAGCCGCGCACTTTGGCAACGCAATTCGGGTAATAGTTGGCATTTACGCACGGCGGCTGCAGCTCTTTACTATGCTTGGGCGTGAAGTGGGGCTGCAAAGCCCGTTTAGCCCCTTCTTTCACCGCGTACCGGCTGCCTCCTGCGGACTTAGGCTCTGCCGGGTATGTGATGGCTGTCCGCAGCGGTTTGATTGGGTTTGTTATCATCCGCCCTCGCCGCCGCTGGGCGGTCTTGCGTCTGACAAATTCTTATCAGTTTGAGCAGCTGGGGAAAGAGCTGAATAGCTGCACCACCAACGTCTATCTGGAGCACTGCAGGGGTTTGGCTTTGTCCGCGTCCAACCACTTTTGCTGTCTCTGAACCTGTTGCCCGGTTCAAGGTTCCAAGGAGCAGGAGTTATGACTGGTTTACTTTTCATTGAAGGACGCTATGGGACTTAGGTTATCCGATCACAGCAATTTTGGTGCTGCCCGCTGGACCAGTCTGTACTGCGCCTGTCTGTTTGTGTTTTTGAGTGCTCTGGCACTGCCTGTCTGGTCCAACATCGCCCGCTTTGACAATTCCATTCTTCTGCAGGGTATGAGCGTGCGCCAGATGGGCGGTGTCAATGACATCATCCAGGATGGAATGGGTTTTATCTGGGTTGGCGGAGAAAACGGCCTGGGCCGTTTTGACGGCACGAACCTGCGGCTGTACAAGGCCGTAAGTGACGACCCCGGTAGCCTGCCAAACAATTATATTTGGGATATGGAGGTGGATCAGCGGGGTCGCTTATGGATTGGCACCAGTGGAGGGCTTTGCATCTATCATCCGGAGTCCGACAGCTTTGAGCGGATCACCTCCATGTACGGTCAGCCCCTGTTATCGGATATCGTGACCGCGTTGGCCATAGATGATCAGGGCAAGATATATATAGGTAGCGCCGACGGACTGAATATCATAGACCCCGCGACCGAGCAGGTGGCGGCAGTCATGACGTCCTCCGAACTGGGTAGCCCTTCGGGCTCCAACCTGTTGCACGACCTGGACCTGGATGATCACGGCAACTTGTGGATTGGCATGGCTTTGGACGGGTTGGCCCGCTTTAACCTCGAAAGTGGTGCCATAGCCTACTACAACCATCAGGAGAATGATCCCTACAGTTTGTCGAGCAACCGAGTAAAACGATTGCTCACCGACTCCTCCGGCCGCGTGTGGGTGGCAACCTACGGCGGCGGAATTAACGTGCTGGACCCTCAATCCGGCCGTTTTACGAAGTTGCAGTACCAGCTTCCAAATGGGGGCCGCAGTGACAGCACTGTGGTTATGGATGTCTTGGAGGATGCTCGAGGTGAATTTTGGGTGACCGTGGATCAGCAGGGATTGCTGAGATTTGACCAACAACTCCGGTTACTGGCGCACTACGCATACTCTGCCGGTGACGAAAACAGCCTTATGTCTAATCAGGTTCGGGACCTGTTCGAAGACGTCAACGGCGACCTTTGGATTGGCATGTTTCCCTACGGGGTAAGCTTTTTTGACCGCTCGCGGGAAAATATTCGCACCTTTCGCAGTGACGCCCATAATCCGCAGACCTTGAGCCATAATGCGATACTGTCCTTCCTACAAAGCCGGGACGGTACAATTTGGGTGGGTACGGAAAACGGCCTCAATACCCTTGACCCCAGCACCGGAGTGGCCAACCGCATTAACAGCGAGCCAGGCAATCCTCCGGCGCTGGCCGCCGGAGCCATACTCTCCATTGCCGAGCAAGCTAACGGTGCGATTTGGCTTGGGACCTGGTCCGGCGGGCTGCACCGCTTTGATCGCCACACCCAAAGCTTTCGCAGCTATCGCAGCCGGCCGAGCGACCCCCACAGCCTGGCGGACCCCTTTGTCTGGGCCACAGCGGTTGATCACGACGATCAGGTATGGGTGGGAAGCGAAACCGGCGGCCTGCAGCTCTACCGGCCGCAGACGGACGACTTTTTGCGTTTCAATCACGACCCGGCCGATCCGCAGTCCATTTCCGGCAACTACGTGCTGGACATTATTGTTGATCGCAAGGGGCAGCTGTGGATTGCCACCTACAACGGGCTGAACCGGTTCGACAAAATAACCGGTCAATTCACCCGCTACTTTGCAGAGCCCGATAACCCCCAGTCCCTCAGCAGTTCAGCCATCAAGTCTTTATTTGAAGACAGCCGGGGCTATATCTGGGTTGGCACTCACGACCGTGGTTTGAACCGCCTGCAACCCGACACCGGGACCTTTACCCGGATTGACACTGCGGACGGTTTGCCTGCGGCCGCCGTGGCCAGTATTGTAGAAGACGCCGAGGGTATGATCTGGGTCAGCACCACCAATGGCCTGGCGCAGTTGCATCCGGAAACCTTGCAGGTGAAGGCTTACGGCGTGGAGCACGGCCTGGCGGGCGCCACACATATTCGCAACGCCTCATTACTGGACGAAGAGGGGCGCCTGTACTTTGGCAGCACAGAGGGCGTCACCTCGTTCCGTCCGGGGCACATCACCAGCAGTCAAAGTGTGCATCCCATCCGCATTACCAATTTTCGCATTCTGAACCGCGAGGTGCCAATTGGCACTCCCGGCTCGCCTTTGTCTCAATCCATCCTCACCACCCGAAGCCTGACCCTTCAGCATTCGGATAACATGTTTGCTTTTGATTTTGTCGCACTGAACTACCGCAACTCTCACCTCAACAACTACGCCTATAAGCTTGAAGGTTTTGACCTTGACTGGAATTATCTGGGGCAGCGCAATACCGCGACCTACACCAATCTGGACCCGGGCGAGTACCGGTTTCGAGTGCTTGCCAAAGCGCCCGGGGGAGACTGGGTAGAGAGCGAACACAGCATTGCCATCATTATTTCGCCACCGCCCTGGCGAACCTGGTGGGCCTATGCCATATATGTACTGCTGGGCTCAGCCTTTATCTATGCGGTGTATGCGGTAGGGCGATTGAAGAAAGTGTCAGACACTTACAGGGAATTGTCGGTGACAGACCCACTGACCGGCATCTACAACCGCGCCGGTATTGCGCAGATAGTACAGGGGCTGTTCGCCAACAAGGAAATAAAAAGCGGCGTCTGCGTCATGTTGATGGACATAGACCATTTCAAACGTATCAATGACCGTTTTGGCCATGATGCCGGCGATCAGGTCATCACCGAGGTGGCCAGAATTGCCAGGAATACCGTGCGCAAAGGCGACTATCTGGGCCGCTGGGGTGGCGAAGAATTTATCCTGCTCTGCCCCAGTGCCACATCAGCGGCAGTGGCGGCTCTGGCAGAAAAAATACGCTCCACCATCGCAGCGCACGGCTTTCAGCTGAGGGGCAAGGCAGTGAGTATAACGGTCAGCATTGGCGTGGCACTGGTGGAGGAAGACGAAAGCTTCAACGAGACCCTGAAGCGGGCGGATGCCGCGCTTTATCAAGCCAAAGCCTTGGGGCGCGACCGCATCATCCCGTCGGATGCCGGGCAACCGCCAGCGCAGTAGGGCATTGCTGGGGCTCTGGCCCTGTCTCGCGGGGCCATGCCGTGCAGTTTTTGGGTGGGCATACTCCGCACCTATCCAGCCTGCACCTGAGTTTTTGTGCCACACCCTGCCAGCAAGATGCGAGCGACCATCTTCATCACGCAGCCAGAGGCCAAATTGTGCCTGAACAGAAGGGTTGCCTGACTAAACCACGAAAATGCGAGACCAGAAAACATGATCTTATACCGCTTTGAGAGGGCCGATCTGTTCCGGGTGGACACGCTCAAACAGGGCAAGATCTGGTTGTCCAGACCCAAGCAGTTCAACGACCCATTTGACTGCACACTGAAGATTCGCGCGCCCGAAGACACGGCTGCAGTTGATATTCAGCAATTGAAATTGGCGGTCCGACAACTCTACCCGACCTACGCCTCACAGAGCAGCCGCTGGCTGTTTGACGAGGCCATCCTCTCGGATATCCGGGCTTGGATAAACAGCGACAACGACCACGCCGTGCCGGATTTCATCCGCAAAATAGAAGAGCGGGTGCAGCGATTTGGGGTGGAATGCTTTACCGAGATTCTCGACAACCCGCTGATGTGGGGTTATTACACCTCTGCACACCGGGGCTTTTGCATTGCCTATGAATGCGACTCTGCGCGCATAGCCGCCGCCAACCCCGAGTTCAGCCTGGATCCCATCGTCTATCACTCACGCCTGCCTGAGTTTGAAGTCAGCGAGGTGCTTCTTTGCCCGGCGCAGGTGCAAAGACGGTTGTATTCCACCAAGGCCATACACTGGGCGCACGAGCGGGAATACCGCTTGATTCACTTCAATTTCCAGCCGGGCGAATGTGACGGTCAGCAGGTGGATCTGCCAGAGGGCATGCGCATCAAGGCCATTTACCTTGGCCTGAAAACGGCCGACTACATGGTGCAGCAGCTGGTGGGCGCCGCCCGGGAGCTAGGGGTGAATATTTTCAAAATGCATGTGAAATCCCACGGAGACTATGAGCTGTGCTTTGAGCAATTGAGCTGAGTCTGCGGCAGGCCCGCCTTTGCCTGGCGCAGCCAGGCGGGCCACGCCCAGGGACCGGTCAGTCGTTTGGCAGCTCACGGGCAATGGCAAGGGCCACGCCGTTGGTCCAGCCAAAGCCGTCCTGCAAAGGATACTCCCCGCCACCGGCCGGCAGGCTTACATCTACCACGTTGTACTTTTCCATCATGCGGCCGGTCTGTGCAAAAACTTTGCGGTTCAGCGACAGCCAGCGCGTGGCAACTTCACGGCCCAATGCACTCTGCCCGTAATGGCTCAGGCCGCGTATGGCCAGCCACTGCAGAGGTGCCCAGCCGTTCGGGTAGTCCCACTGCTCCCCGGTGTTGTTCAGCGTGCTTACCAAGCCTCCGGGCATCAGGAAGTCCGCGCGCAGCTGACTGGCCACCAGGGTTGCCCGCTCGCTGGGAGCAAGCTTGAAATACAATGGGTAAACCATAGCCAGGGAGCGCACACCGGTAAAGGCCGCGTCCGCCAGATGGTAATCGCCGTAGCTGCGGGTGGATTCGTTCCACAGCCACCGATTGATGGCCTCTCTGCGGGCGCGGGCCCGCTGGCGATAGCTTTCAGCCTTATCCACGCTCTGCTGGTGAGCGTGCAACTCGCCCATCAGGTACTCCAGATGGTATATCAGGCTGTTGAGGTCCACCGGCACTATCTGCGTGGTCTGCATGCTGGCCAGCGTTTCTGCGTCCGCCAGCCAGCGGCTGCTGAAGTCCCAGCCGGATTCCGCCGCTGCGCGAATGTCGCGGTAGAGCCTGGGCCGGTCTTCCGGGGCCAGGGGCTGGGCGGTTTCTACGTCCTCCCGATGGCTTTCCGGTCTCGGCCGGTCCAGTTCATCGTAGTAGCGGTTCAGAATGCTGCCGTCTGTCATCAGGACCACCCGGCGGTGGCTTTGGCCGGGTTCCAGGTCCTCGGCGCCCGCCATCCAGTAGCGGTACTCTTTCTCCAGTTGTGGCAAGAACCTGACGGCGGCGTCTGTGCCCTGCAACTGCTGATAAAGCGATACCATGGCGGCGAAGAAGGGGGGCTGGGAGCGGCTGAGGTAGTAGGAGCGGTTGCCGTTGGGGATGTGGCCTAGGCTATCGATCAGCCAGGCAAAGTTGTTGAGCATGGCCTCAACCAGATCCAGCCGGCCGCTGGCGGCCAGGCCGTGCATGGTGAAATAACTATCCCAGTAATAGATTTCTCGAAAGCGGCCGCCCGGCACCACATAGGGGTAGGGCAAGGGGATCAAGCTGCTGCCAGGCTCCGACTCGTCGGCCGCCCGCGTCAGGTAGTCCCAGTGCGTTGCCAGGTGCTGCTGCATGCTGGCTTCCGGCTGAGGCTGAAAGTTTGACTCGGCGCTCGCAGGCACTTCAAAGTGCTGATTAACGAATGCGGCCAGGTCAAATCCCGGTTTGGACTTGGCCGCTCGGTACTTCTGCAGAATTTTCGCCGGCACGCGCTTGGGCCGGCTGTCCACAAACGTTTTACTGTCCTCAAAAACGCCCTGCATCTGCACCGCATCAAACAGTTCGCCCAGCTGTTGCGCAGGTTGATAGTAACTGGCTGCCGTGGGGCTGCTGGCGTCGGCAACAGGGGTGTCGGTCGGTGAATCCGACAACTGGCAGGCGGACCCGAAAAAGGCGAAGGGTAGGAGCACAGTTGCCAGGCGCAAATGAAGGCTCAAGATGGACCTCGTCTGAATATGGCGGCGGTGGGTTTTCTGTCGCGGCCGGAGACTTGCTGTGCGACAGTGGTTGGTGGCTGATGATACGTCAGGGAGTGCACCAGGCGACCACACCCATTTGGTTTAGTGACACTATCACTCGGCTGGGGTGGGCTGCAAGCGGACGGCACCGTCCGCTAAGGGAGTGAATTGTGATCAAGTTTGCGCTAAGTGCCCAGGCTGCTCTATCGGTGGTGCGTAGCGGCACGTAAAATTGCAGCGCAGGAGCCGGTCCAGTCCCGTGGCTTGGATCTTGGCTCGCGAACACTCGAAACAAAGGTAAGTGGTAGTGAATTCTTCAAATATTAGCCGGCTGCTGTGGCGACCAAGTGCCTGCTTGCTGGTGGTTTTACTGACGGCGGCCGGCTGTGCCCGGACGCCCATCTCGGCGCCCACAACAGCGGCAGTGCGCCCGGTTGGGCAGACGGTGGATTTGAGCCGTGCGGAATTGGTGCGGCGCAAGCTTCATGCGCAGTACCAGGAGTGGGGAGGCACGCGGTATCGCTACGGTGGGCTAAGCAAGAACGGGGTGGACTGCTCAGGTTTTGTTTATTTGACCTTCCGCGAGCAACTTGGGCTGTCCGTGCCGCGCACCACGGCAGATCAAATCAGGGTCGGCAGGGCCGTCGCCCGCTCTGCCCTGCGCCCTGGGGATCTGGTGTTTTTTCGCACCGGCTACAAGGTGCGTCATGTCGGCATTTATATGGGTGAGCAGCAGTTTTTGCACGCCTCAACCAGCCGTGGTGTAATGATATCGTCGCTCAACAACACCTACTGGAGGTCAAAATACTGGCAGGCGCGCAGGCCTCAGGTTTGACATGCAAGCTCGGCGGGTGGGGCAATAGCCGGGAAAGCGCCTTTCGAGGGCGCCT
>CAYNST010000139.1:0-8207 GCA_964399955.1 uncultured Cellvibrionaceae bacterium
GAGAATCACCTCTGCATTGTTTACCCCCAGATCGAATACGCCCAAATCGCGGCGAATACCACCAGCAGTATCAGCGACACAGCCAGCTTGTGCTTGTGGAATACCTCCTGTGCGCGGTTGCCAAGTAGCCACACCAAAACCCCCAGGCCAAAGTAGCGCAGTGCCCTTGAGAGCGCACTGGCCAGCAAAAACAGTCCTAAAGAATACTGGGTGGCACCGGCCGCCAGCATGGCAACCTGAAAGGGAATAGGCACTACCCCAACCGTAAACACAAACCAGAAACCCCCGGTATGCATTTTCTGCCGTATGGTTTCGTACTCTTCCGCTGTAGACACCAGGGAGACGAGCTGCATGCCGATAGCGTCGAACACAAAGTAACCTACGGCATAGCCAATCAGGGCACCCAGCAGGCAGCCCAGCAACGCCACAAGACTGATGGCAAAAATCTGCCGTCGCCGCGCCTGCATCAATGGGATGATCAAAGCCTCTAACGGAATGGGTACTATCAGCGCTTCCAGCACCGATGCCACTCCTACTCCAAGCAGCATATGCTTTGAGTGTATCAGCCGGTGGCCCATGGCCTTGATGCGTGCCAAAGGGCTGCGGGGGGACTGAGTCACTGCCTGGGTGTCAGTCACAGTCTGCTACCTTTTTGTTGCGGTGGTGCAGACAAGCTATGGGGGGCGAATGAATGTGAAAACGCATGTCAGTGTACCAAAAGCCAGTGAATCCGCCGAAGACGAAGTACGGAATGGCCAGAGTGGCGGGCCATCATCTGTGCCGCGCAGACAGCGGCTGCTCCAGAAGAAGATACGGACTCCCCGGCGCTGGCCGATCTACGACGGACTAAAAAAGCTAGTGGCGTCACAAGTATTTACCATGCATTGGATTGCACGACGGTTTAGTGGCTCCTTCACACAACTGTAATAATTTCGCCCTATTGTGCCAGCCAGGGTCACCAAGGCGCCGAAGAGACGGCTTGAACAACCCCCGAAATATCGCAATCCATATTGGAGTAGTCTATGAACATCAAACAGATATTCAAGGGATTGGCTTTGGCCGGTTCGCTGACATGTGCCGCCGTACAGGCAGACCCGGAACTCAAGGAGTACAAAGCCGTGTCCGGCGTCTCCGGCAGTGTCAACAGTATTGGCTCGGACACCCTGAACAATCTGATGACCCTGTGGGCCGAGGAATTCGCGCGCTTTTACCCGGCAGTTAAGATCCAGATTCAAGGCGCGGGGTCCGGTACCGCGCCTCCGGCCATAGCCCAGGGCACTGCCAACTTTGGCCCAATGAGCCGGGAAATGCGTGCTTCGGAAATTCAAGCCTTTGAGAAGCAGCACGGCTATAAGCCCACAGCCATTCCGGTGGCCATTGACCTGCTGGCGGTCTACGTCAACAAGGACAACCCTCTAGAAGGTTTGACTCTGCCGCAGGTAGACGCGATCTTTTCTGCGACCCGCAGTTGCGGTGCCGAGGCCGACATTACCCGCTGGGGTCAGGTGGGTTTGACTGGCAACTGGACCAACCGGGATTTTGCCCTCTACAGCCGCAATGCGGTGTCCGGCACCTACGGCTACTTCAAAGAAGTAGCATTGTGCGGCGGCGACTTCAAGTCAAGCATCAATGAACAGCCCGGTTCGTCATCTGTGGTACAGGGTGTCACCGAGTCCATCAATGGCATTGGCTACTCCGGCATTGGCTACCGCACCTCGGGCGTGCGCATTCTGCCACTGGCCAAAGAGGAAGATGGTGAGTTTGCCGAAGCCACGCCGGAAAACGCGCTGAACGGCAGCTATCCTTTGTCGCGCTTCCTATACATCTACGTAAACAAGCACCCCAACCGTCCGATGGCACCGCTGGAAGCTGAGTTCGTGAAAATGATGCTGTCAAAGATTGGCCAGGAAGTGGTTGAGCGGGATGGCTTTGTACCCCTGCCTGCTGCGGTTGCCAACAAGACTCGCGCTGAATTGGGGCTGGACGAGGAATAAGGCTCCGGCTCAAGCAACTCACAGTCACAGCCTTCTCATGCGGCGATTCTCGAATCGCCGCATTTTTTTTGTTCCTTTGATCGGCATCATCCCTCTCATCGGCATTCATCCCAGTGTAACAAAACTGTCATTTGGCGCTGCTAGCATTCGCGCGTCAACCAGGAAACCCCGCTAAACGGTGGCTTCTCCAGCCTATCCCCTTACCCTCAGGACCGTCGAACATGTCTGAGAAAACCTCCACCGCCGCGCTTCTGCCGGCCAGCCTGATGCCGAACGCCGAGCAGCGCGCTCGGCAACGCAAGATCCGCAGCTTGAAGGACGGCTTGTCGCGCTACGGGATTGGCGCTGCGGGTTTTGCCGTAGTCGGCGCCCTGGCGCTGATTTTTGTCTACCTGTTTTCTGAAGTGGCGCCCTTGTTCAAAGGTGCTTCTGTAGATGTGACGGAGACCTTCACTTCACCCGCTTCCAGCGTGGACGACCCCGCTGTGCATCTGGTTCTGGAGCGCTACGAAGTGATTGGCGCAAGCTTTAACCGCAGCGGCGCGGTCAATTTTTTTGACGTTCAAAGCCAGCAGGTGCTTAGCCAACACCAAATGCCAACTCCTGAGGGCGCAGCCTTCAGTGCTGTTGCGGCCGGGCAGTCTGCTGAAGGACTGGTGGCTTACGGCTATGACAACGGGCAGGTCTCAGTTGCCAGACATGAGTATTCCCTGAGCTACCCCAACGATCAGCGACTGGTGACTCCGGACCTGCTGTTCCCGCTGGGAGAGGAACCGCAAGTGTTGGACGAGCTGGGCAGCCCCTTGTCTGTCATTGCCGTTCAACAGACGCCGCGCGGCATCTTCACCGCCGGCATCACCGCTGACAACCGCTTGAAGCTTGCCATACACAACGCGCAAACAAACCTGTTCACCGGTGAAGCGCAGATCAGCAGTCGCCGACATGAACTGCCGCCACTGCCTCAAGGCAGCCGCGGTATTCATCTGCTGATCGACAAAACCGGGCGCCATCTCATAGTGGCCGACGATCAAAGCCGCCTGCATTATTACGATATAGCCCAACCGCAATCCGCTCGCTTGCGGCACAGCGTGGCAACTGAGCGGGGACAGGTCACGGCACTGGACTTTGTGGTGGGCACGGCGTCTTTGGTGGTGGGCACCCACAATGGCAGCGTTAGCCAGTGGTTTTTGGTGCGACGGGAAGACAACACTTATTACCTTGCGCCGGCGCGTGACTTCAAAGCCTTACCCGGAGCCATTACACAGGTTAAAACCGAATACACTCGCAAGGGTTTTGCCGCCGCGGATAACCGCGGCAATATTGGCCTTTATTACGGCACATCCGCACGCGATCTAGGCACCTACTCGCTGATTGACGCTCCTGTTTCTCACCTTGCCATCTCGCCCATCAACGGCCGCCTGATGGTATTGGATGCAACTCAGCAATTGACCCTTGCCGACGTATGGAACCGCCACCCGGGCATTTCCTTCAAATCCATGTGGCACAAGGTGTGGTACGAAGGTCGCTCGCAGCCCGACTACATCTGGCAGTCCTCATCCGGTCAGGACGACTTTGAAGCCAAGATGAGTTTTGTACCCCTCACCGTCGGCACACTCAAAGCCGCCTTTTTTGCCATGCTGTTTGCCATTCCGCTGGCTATTATGGGCGCAATCTACACCGCCTATTTCATGACCCCCAAGCTTCGCGGTGTGGTAAAACCCTCGATTGAAATCATGGAAGCCCTGCCCACCGTAATCCTCGGCTTTTTGGCCGGGCTGTGGCTGGCGCCTTTCATAGAGAGTCATCTGCCGGCGGTATTCAGCATTCTGATTTTTATGCCGTTGATGATGATTGCCACCGGCTACGGTTGGAGTCGATTACCCAGCAGTATCCGTGACCGGGTCCCCGAAGGCTGGGAAGCCGCCATCTTGGTGATACCCATTCTGCTGACCGGCTGGCTGTGTGTGGCCATCAGTCCGCAGGCGGAGCTCTTGTTTTTTGACGGCAGCATGCGCCAGTGGTTTACCGAGCGCGGCATCACCTATGACCAGCGCAATGCTCTGGTGGTGGGCATTGCCATGGGCTTCGCGGTGATTCCCACTATTTTCTCCATTGCAGAAGACGCTGTGTTCAACGTGCCCCGCCATTTAACCCAGGGATCACTTGCCCTGGGCGCCACCCGCTGGCAAACCGTGCTGGGAGTGGTGCTTCCCACCGCAAGCCCGGGTATGTTTTCGGCAGTGATGATGGGCTTTGGTCGCGCGGTAGGCGAAACCATGATTGTTCTGATGGCCACCGGCAACAGCCCAATTGTTAATTTCAACATCTTTGAGGGCATGCGCACCCTATCGGCCAATATTGCCGTTGAACTGCCGGAGGCGGCAGTGGACAGCACACACTTCAGAACACTGTTTCTTGCCGCGCTGGTGCTGCTGTCACTGACCTTCGTGGTAAATACCATTGCGGAAGTGGTGCGTCAGCGGCTTCGTCTGCGTTACAGCAATCTTTGATTCGGGAATTGCAAGATGAAGAAAACCTGGTTTAACAGCGGTGCACCCTGGATCTGGCTGAACGGCGGTGCCGTGGCCCTGTGTATGGTGATGGTGTTTGGTTTGATCGGGCTGATCGCTATTCGCGGCTTCAGTCACTTTTGGCCTGCCGACATCATCCAGACCAGCGTGACCGATCGCAGCGGTGCACGCCAAGTGATCATGGGCGAAGAGGTGCGCAGTGAAGTCATTACCGCCGCCGTTGCGCGCGACGCCGGATACAACGTGCCCGAAGATGCCGGCCTGATTCGCCGCTATCTATTCAAAGTTGGCAACCGTGACATCAGCGGGCGGGACTTTACCTGGCACCTGGAAACCGGCATGGACGATTGGCAGTATCCCCGCGATGCCATATCCATAGAGCGACGCGAATGGGGTGACTTTTTCGGATATCCTGAGGAAATACACGAAGACGACCGCCTGGTCAGTCAACGTGGCGATGAGAATTTCTGGCGTGAAATCCAGGCACGCGTCAGCCGCAGCGTGCAGTTGCACCGTCAGATTCGTCGCATTGAGAAGCAGGACATAGGCCGCATAAACCACGCTATGGAAGGCTTGCGCCTGGAGCGCAGACGGCTGGAGTTGCAAGGCGCAAGCGCCGCCGAACTGGCCCAGGCAGATGCACATTTTGCCGAGAGGCGCGCAGAACTTGAAGCACACTATCAGGCTGTGCGACAGGAACGCGATGCGATCATGACCCAGAATCAGCGCGACTTGCTGCTTGCGCGAACGGCGGACGGTCAGGAATTGCGGCTGCCCTTCTCCCAGGTGGTGCGCATTACTCGGGTGAATGACCTGGGCGTGTTCGGCAAGCTGGGCGGCTACCTGAGTCGCTTTTGGGAATTCATCAGTGGGGAGCCGCGGGAAGCCAATACCGAAGGGGGAATCTTTCCTGCCATCTTCGGCACGGTCACCATGGTACTGGTCATGTCAATCATGGTGACGCCTTTCGGCGTCCTGGCGGCCATCTATTTGCGCGAGTACGCCAAGCAGGGCCCCCTGCTCAAACTCATCCGCATATCCGTCTACAACCTCGCCGGTGTACCCTCCATTGTATACGGCGTGTTCGGGTTGGGCTTTTTTGTTTATTTTCTGGGCGGCAATATAGACCAGATTTTTTATCCCGAAGCCCTGCCCGCCCCGACCTTTGGCACTCCGGGTCTGTTCTGGGCGTCGCTCACCCTGGCACTGCTGACTCTACCGGTGGTGATCGTTTCCACGGAAGAAGGCTTGTCGCGAATTCCAAGCACCATCCGACAGGGCAGCCTGGCGTTGGGAGCAACTAAATCAGAAACCTTATGGAAGGTGGTAGTACCCCTGGCCACACCGGCAATGATGACCGGCTTGATCCTCGCGGTAGCACGCGCCGCAGGCGAAGTGGCACCGCTCATGTTGGTGGGAGTGGTCAAGCTAGCACCAACTTTGCCTATTGATGGCAACACGCCTTTCCTGCATCTGGACCGAAAAATCATGCACCTGGGCTTTCACATCTTTGATGTGGGCTTTCAAAGCCCTAACGTGGAAGCCGCTCGCCCCTTGGTATACGCCACAGCGTTGACTCTGGTCATTATGATTGTGGTACTCAACCTAACGGCTATCAAAATTCGCAATACCTTGCGGGAAAAATACCGCAGCGCGTCCGATTAACCCGGGAGACATCCATGTTAAGTAACCAAAAAACGACTGGCTCGGCCTCTACCGCCGGCCGACTCAGAGGGCCTGTCAATATGAATCAGATGACGCCAGACAATGCCAACGCGCGCGCGGATCGCCCCTCGCTCACTATTCGAACCAGCAACAGTGGCACTGAACACAGCCAGGAGAGGCTGTCGTTACAAGACGAAAAGGTCAAACTGGAAGTCCGCAATCTGCAATTGTTTTACGGGCAGGAGCGCGCGCTCAAGGGCATTGACCTGGCCATTCCCGATCGCCGGGTGACTGCGTTTATTGGGCCGTCGGGTTGTGGCAAATCCACCCTATTGCGTTGCTTCAACCGCATGAATGACCTGGTGGACAACTGTCGCATCGAAGGTGAAATACTCAAAGACGGTGCCAATATTTACGACAAACGGGTGGACGTTGCGGAATTGCGCCGCTCGGTGGGCATGGTTTTCCAAAAACCCAATCCATTTCCAAAATCCATCTACGAGAACGTAGCTTTTGGCCTGCGCCTGCAGGGCGTCAAGTCTCGCAGCGTTCTGGAAACCGTGGTGGAAAAGGCTCTGCGCGGGGCCGCACTGTGGGATGAAGTTAAAGACCGCTTGCAGGACAACGCCTTTGGACTGTCTGGCGGCCAGCAACAACGCCTGGTCATTGCGCGGGCCATTGCGATTGAGCCGGAGGTGATTCTTCTGGATGAGCCAGCCTCGGCCCTGGATCCAATCTCCACGGCAAAAATAGAAGAGCTGATCACCGAATTGAAAGAGCAATACACCATTGTCATTGTCACCCACAACATGCAGCAGGCCGCTCGCGTGTCCGACTATACGGCCTTTTTGCACATGGGCGAGATTGTTGAGTACAACGACACCGACAGCATGTTCACCAACCCGCAGCAGAAGCGCACAGAAGATTATATTACCGGGCGCTATGGCTGATTCGGGTAGTGCTGGCAAGATTTTTTAAGCATCAGGTTCTGTCAATGTTATCCCTATCCCGTTGTAACGGTTCAGCTCACGGGATGAGCGGAACCGTTACACCCAGTCGAAGACCGGAGGCTTGTCATGGATACAGAAGATTATCAACAGCATATTTCCAAGCGTTTTAATGAAGACCTGGCGGGAGTAACCACCCAGTTGATGCGCATGGGCGGTCTGGCACAGCAAATGGTGGATGAATCCATCAAGGCGCTGATTGAAGCAGATGCAGAACTGGCTGCTCAAGTCGTCAACAACGACCACCTGGTGGACAAGCTGGAAATGTCCATCGATGAAAAATGCCTGCTGATCATCGCTCGTCGTCAACCCGCCGCCAGTGATCTGCGCCTGGTCCTTACGGTTACCAAAGCCATCACCGATCTGGAGCGTGTGGGCGACGAGGCCAGCAAAATTGCCCGCCAAGCTATTTCACTTACCCGCAGCGGCGCGTCCTCACGCGGTTTTGTGGAGATACGCCACATCGGCAATCGCGTGTCGCAAATGCTGGCACAGGCCCTGGACGCCTTTGCCCGCCTGGATATGAACCTGGCCCTGCAGGTGGTTGAAACCGATAAAGTGGTAGACATGGAATATGCCACCGCCCTGCGCGAAATGATCACCTTCATGATTGAAGATCCACGCAGCATCAGCCGCGCCATCAATGTGCTGTGGTCCCTGCGGGCGCTGGAACGCATTGGCGACCATTCACGGAATTTGGCGCAATATGTGGTTTATCTGGTCAAAGGACAGGACGTTCGCCATGACAACACGGCCGCCAGGATTGAGCAGATTGCAGAAGCCGGCAAGCCTGTCACACCGGCAAGGCCCTGAACTGGTTTGACAACCGTGTGGGGTCCGTGGGCAGCTAGGTCTTTGGTGGAGCGTCAACCCGCCAGAAAGTGAAGCTAGAAATGGCGGCCGTGCTGCGGGTGTATCAAGCGGAGGTTGCCGAAATGACGTATGGGCGCATTCTTGTTCAACCCTAAAAAATTGTCGTACTCGGGGCGGAGCGTCCCTGCCCCTCACTA
>CAYNST010000140.1:0-8140 GCA_964399955.1 uncultured Cellvibrionaceae bacterium
TAAGGGTTCCGGGCTGATTGTGCGGGCGGCTTTGCGGCCACTACGTCCGCCGCTCAAACAGAAGCTTGTGAATGAACACGCCCGCCGTCATCGCTGCCACAAACCCCAGTACGGGTAACAGCCCGGTGGTAATGGCGGCGAGGGCGGGCCCCGGGCATAGCCCGGCGATGCCCCAGCCCACGCCAAAAATTACCGCACCGGCGATCAATCGGCCGTCAATGTCGCGTTTGGTCGGCAGATAGAACCTGTTCGCCAACAGCGGGTGCGGTCGTTTCAAAATGAAGTGAAAAGCAGGAATGGTGACCAAGACAGCTCCGCCCATCACCAATGCCAGGGTTGGATCCCAATCACCGGCAAGGTCAAGAAAATTGAGCACCTTGGCGGGATTGACCATCTCGGAAAGCGCAAGGCCGAACGCAAACAATACGCCCGAAATCAGAGACAGCGCCCATTGCGTCAAAGCGTTTGATGATCTCATATCACGCTCCCAGCAGATGTCGTGTGATGAAGGTGGTCAGGAAAGCCGATGCCAAAAATACCACGGTTGCCACCATTGAGCGCGGAGCAAGCCGGCCAATTCCGCAAACGCCGTGGCCGCTGGTGCAACCGCTGCCAAGGCGGGTGCCAAAACCCACCAAAAGGCCTGCAAGCAACATCACCGGCCAGCCCACCTGCAGGTTGACCGGCAGGGGCTGGCCGGTGATCAGCGGCCACATCAAGCCCCCCAGCAAGATGCCGACAATGAAAAAAGCTCTCCAGGCGACATCGCCTTGCACCGGCGTCAGCAGGCCGCCGTAGATACCACTGATGCCGGCGATTCGCCCGGTGCCCCAAAGCATCAGCACGCTTGCAGCACCAATCAACATACCTCCGGCCAGGCCGGAGTATGGGGTAAATTCGGTCATGGCTTGAGCCCTCGTGGGTGTGATCCGGTTCTTTTATAGGTGCTTATACCCGGTGTGTCTAAGCGGGATCTACTCAAGTGGCGGCCATTCTGGCTGATGTTGGGCTTCTGAACTGAATGTGTTTCAGGTTTGATGTACCCGGTTTGTTTCAATCACGTGAAGATTGGTTCAGTGCAGCTAATTCTCCGCGGGCCCTGGCTTTACTGCCGTACACCCACTCAAACAGCGGTGAGGCCATCAGCGTGGTAACCACCGCCATCAGTACCAGAATTGAAAACAGCGCAGGCCCTATAACCCCAGCCTGCAAGCCGATATTGATAATGATCAACTCCATCAAGCCGCGTGAATTCATAAGCGCACCCACCCCCAGAGCAGTGGCATTATCCTGCCCACACAGGCGGGCAGCAGCCCAGCAGGCACCAAATTTAGCCAGGATTGATCCACTCAAAATCACTGCGGCAATCAGCAAAAGCTCCAGGCTGTTAACCATGGTCAATTGCGTGTTGAGGCCGGAATAGGTAAAAAACATGGGCAGCAGCAGGACCACAGTGAAGGGTTCCAACAGCTCTTTAACGCGCTCAGCCAATGCTCCTCGTGGCATCACCGCACCCAGTAGAAAGCCTCCGAACACCGCGTGCAGGCCAATGGCGTCTGCCACAAAGGCACTTAGCATAAAAGCCATAAGTGTGCACGACAACACCGTCGAACTCATGGGTTGACCCAGGCTTTGCTCGCGCGTGGCCATGCGGCCCAGGGGGGCCAGCAGGCGCGGTACAATCAGGATGAGGAAGGCCGCGAACGCCATGCCCCCGACTATGGCTGTTACCGCCACACCTGCACCCGCGCCAAAGCTGGCCAGCACTAGCGCCAGTACGCACCAAGCCGCCGCATCGTCTATAGCACCGGCGGACAACGACAAGGTGCCCAGGGCGGTGTGACTCAGCCCCCGTTCGTGAATGATTCTAGCCAACATCGGGAATGCGGTGATCGCAATGGCCGCTCCCATGAAAAGCGTTGCATCAAACCTGGACGCATCGGCAGAAAACAGCCCCGGCACGGTCAACAACCAAGGGGTGATCAACACGGCCACTACAAAAGGCGCTGCCATTCCCGATACGGATACCGCTACCGCCTTATGGAAATTGCTGCGAAAGTGGTCACTGCGAAAGCCCAGGCCAACCAGAAACATGTATAGGCCCACCCCCAGTTGTGCGCCCACATAAAGCGTGCCTCTTGATTCTTCCGGGAAGATTGTTTGCTGGAGCTCTGGAGTAAGAAGCCCAAACAGCGATGGGCCCAGAAGAACCCCGGCGATCATTTCTCCTACTACCTGAGGTTGGTGCAAATACTTGCGGCCGACCCAGCCCACCAGTCGGCAGGTGGCCAAAATAACGAACAGTTGCAGGAAAAAGAGTACAGAGAGTTGCGCGACGGTCATGTTGTTCCCATAAGTGATCCCGGCAGGTCTATCAGCAGTTGACAGATGACGGGGAGCTTTTTAATTGGCAATGCGAGCCAGCGGACTTATGCAATAGAATTTTTCTATGAGCTGAGCACGGAAAGTGGCGGCCGCGATGGCTATGCAGCGCTCGTGGCCCGTGAAACGCGCATTTATAAGGGGAGTTGCTGTCCTGAACAATCAAAATGCGATAGATTATGACTATCACCAGCAGAAACAAGTGCCTGCAGGCACTCACAGCCTTAAATTGACAGGAAGCCATGACACTCACCGAATTGCGCTACATTGTGGTGCTCTCACAAGAGCTAAATTTCCGCCGCGCGGCAGCAGTCTGCCATGTCAGCCAACCGACTTTAAGCATTGCCGTTAAAAAATTGGAGGAGGAGCTTGGTGTTGCTCTGTTTGAGCGCGCCAAAGCACAGGTGCAGATCACTGCCGTAGGGCGTCAAATTGTGGAGCGCGCCCAGCGCATGCTGGAGCAGGCGGCAGATATTGCCGACCTTGCCAACAGCGGCCACAATCAGCTGGTCGGCCACCTGTCGGTCGGCACGCTGCCCACTATCGGCCCTTACCTGTTACCACAGTTCATACCCTTGCTGAGCAAGCTTGCAGAGCAGATGCCGCTTTATGTGGATGAAGATTCGGCGATGGCACTGGGAAAAAAGCTGCGCCACGGCGACTTAGACGCGTTGATTGTCGCCTCGCCGTTCCACGAGCCCGATGTGGTCACCCAAATACTGTTTGATGAACCCTTTGTAGTGCTGATGCCTGCCAGACATGTTCTCGGTCAGAAAGCCTCTATTGAACCTGGAGATATGGATGCCAACGAAGTGCTGCTGCCCGCTGAGGGGCACTGCTTCCGCGAGCAGGTACTTAACGCCTTTCCTGGCTTGCGTGAAAAGGGCCGGCCGGGTAACCGGGCCAAGACCGCAGGCGGTAATTCGTTGGAAACCTTGCGCCATATGGTTGCCTCTGGTCTGGGTATCGCCATATTGCCGATGGCGGCGGCCCAGTCTCCACTCTACGCACCGCACCTGCTGATCACTCGCCCATTTGCCGAGCCTGCGCCGTCGCGGCAAATTATGCTGGCTTGGCGGGCAAGTTTCCCCCGCTACCAAGCTATTGACGTACTTCGGCGTGCAGTGCAGTCTTGTAGCCCTGCGTATTGGGGCTTTAGTACCGAACGCGACGCCAAGGCGCCGGGAGTTTTGGTGGATAACCGCGACTGGTAACCAGCTCTTGTCCGCTGCAACACCTAATCCGAGACAGCAAAGGCCTATGCGTCCCATTGGTAAAATTATGATTGTTGGCGGCGGCACTGCTGGCTGGATGGCCGCAGCCATGCTCGCACAGCACTTGCAGCCCGCGCAGTGCGCCATCGAGTTGGTGGAGTCCCCCGAAGTGGGCACTGTCGGCATAGGCGAATCCACGGTGCCACCGTTCGTCGGTTTGATCAATCGTCTGGGGATAGACGAAAAGGACTTTATGCGCGTCACCCAGGCGACTTACAAACTGGGGATTCAATTTGTTGACTGGCATCAGCGGAAATCCGCGTACTTTCATCCTTTTGGCGTGATTGGCAAACGCATGGGTGCCCATGACTTCTATCAATACTGGCTCAGGGCGCGCCAGTTTGGTGATGTGGCACCGCTGCAGGACTTTTCTCCCTGTGCAGTGATGGCGGCGAGCGGGCGCTTTTTTTTGCCAAGCGAGGCGCAAAATACGCCCATCGGTGGTGCAAGTTACGCCTATCATGTCGACGCAGCCCAGGTGGCCAACTATTTGCGCACCTACGCCCAGTCGCGGGGTGTCAGCGCAGTCAGCGGACGGGTCGTGAATGTCTGCCAGCGCCCCGACGGTCATATCGCGCAGTTACAACTGCAGGACGGGCGCCAGTTGTCGGGCGATTTTTTTATCGACTGCACCGGGTTTCGCGCGCTGCTGATCGATAAAACCTTGGGTTCACGCTTTGAAAGCTGGTCGCAATTCCTGCCATGTGATCGTGCCTTGGCGGTAAAAACCCAAACCCAGTCACCCATTCCACCCTATACCCGGGCGACCGCCAAACCCGCCGGTTGGTCCTGGAGTATTCCGCTGCAAAACAGGACGGGTCAAGGCTACGTGTATGCCAGCGCCTTCTGTTCGGACCAGCAGGCCCGCTCCACGCTACTGCGTGAGGTGGGCCGGAACCTGCTGGAGGAGCCGCGCCTGATCCCCTTTGATTGCGGTGTCAGACCTGAGCCATGGCGCAAAAATTGTCTTGCGCTGGGGCTGGCCGCCGGGTTTGTCGAGCCGTTGGAGTCTACGGCCATTCATTTGATTGCTCGCGGAGTGGATTTTTTCCTGCGCTATTTTCCCGACCGCGATTGCGACCCTTCACTGGTGCGCGAATACAATCGCCGAATGATGGCGGACTACCGCGAGGTGCGGGACTTTCTGGTACTGCACTATTGCACCAGTCAGCGGGACGATACACCATTCTGGCGCTGGTGCCGTACGATGCCTTTGCCGGATTCGCTGCGCGAGCGCATCGAGCTGTTTCAAGGCCACGGTGCACTGCGGGAAGGGGTTGATGAGTTGTTTCGCGCCGCCAGTTGGCAGTCGGTGTTTGAGGGCATGGGCATTCGGCCCATCAAATACTGCCCCAGAATCCAGCATTTGCAGGCAGGCGAGTTGTCCACCAGCCTCGCCACCGCGCGTCAGGCTATACGTGGCATGGTCGGCAACCTGCCGACGCACGACGAGTATCTGCGCAGCCAGGGGCAAAGCGGCAGAACGTGACGGTATTACGGGCGCCTGGGCCGGTAATGCGGCAGGCCCTCAGTATCTGCCAACAGAGCTCCCACGACGGCGGCGACGGTATGGCTGGGGATGAACGCCGCAAGCCCGCCAAAAGCAATGGCCCCTAGATGGAGACACTATGATTGCCGTTAACACCCTACTGCTACTGGGCGGCTTGCTATTGCTGCTGTCTGTGCTCGCCAGTACGATATCAGCGCGCATGGGTGTGCCTCTGTTGGTGGTTTTCCTGGGGATCGGCGTACTCGCGGGTGAGGAGGGGCCTGGAGGCATCGTCTTCGATGATTTTGATACCGCATTTCTGATCAGCAACCTGGCATTGGCCATCATCCTCCTGGATGGAGGCCTTCGCACTCGAATCGGTTCATTTCGGGCGGCGCTGGCGCCCGCAGGCGTTCTGGCTACTCTGGGAGTAGCGCTTACTGCGGGCATGCTGGGAGTATTCGCAACCTGGATTCTTGACGTCGACTGGCGGTATGGCCTTCTGCTGGGAGCTATCGTCGGCTCCACCGACGCGGCGGCCGTTTTCAACCTGCTGCGCAATAGTGGCGTCACCCTCAACGAGCGCGTGGGCTCAATTCTTGAGATCGAGTCGGGCACCAACGACCCGATGGCCATCTTTCTTGTCACACTCCTGCTGACACTGCTAACCGCCGAGACAGCCCTCGGCCCGCTGGACATGGTGCTGATCTTTATTCAGCAGTTTGGTATTGGCGCCCTGGTCGGGATAGGCTCCGGTTTTTTACTGGTTCGCTTGATGAATCGCCTTCGGCTGGCCGAAGGCCTTTACGCGCTGCTTATCGCCTCCGCTGGCGTGGTGACGTTTGGCGCAGCAAATGAGATGGGCGGCAGCGGTTTTTTGGCAATTTACCTTGTCGGCCTTTGGGTTGGCAACGCCAATACACGGTCCGCAGAACCTGTTATGCAGGTGATGGACGGCTTGGCGTGGCTTGCCCAGGCGGCCATGTTTTTGGTTCTGGGGTTACTGGTTACACCGACGGACTTGCTGCAGGTCCTGGTTCCAGCTCTTGTCATTTCCGGCGTACTGATTTTCATCGCCCGGCCAATGGCCGTGTTTCTCTGCCTCCTGCCTTTTCGCTTTGCCTGGCGGGAGCAAACGTTTATCGCCTGGGTAGGGCTTCGGGGCGCGGTACCTATCGTGCTGGCGGTATTTCCGGTGATGGCGGGCTTGCCTGGCTCAATGCTCTTGTTTGACGTTACCTTTGTGGTGGTGGGCGTCTCCTTGTTGCTTCAAGGTGCCAGCATACCCCTAGCTGCCAAAAAGTTGGGGCTGAGAGTTCCGAACGCGGCCGTCCCCCTGGAATCTCACCGGCTGTGGGCGGGCCGCGATGGCTCCCTGGAGGCCAGCGCCTTTCGTGTAGAGCCCGAATCTATCGCGGAGGGACGCAGTCTCGGCTCCCTTGGGGTGACAGGAGGCACCCAGCAATGCCTGTTACTGATCCGTAATCATCAGCGGCTTCCGCCCGAACCTGATACGGTGCTGCAGGTAAATGACGAGATCTGGTTGCTACTCCAATCGGACGAGATTGACAGCGTTGCCCCGTTTTTTACCCGCGCACAGCGACGCGGCGCGCTGGCCAGCCATAACTTTTTCGGCGAATTCATCATTGATGCCGAGTCCCCGGCTGCGGATCTGGCTTTACTCTACGGCCTGTCGCTTTCCGAGTCAGAACGCTCGGGTTCTATTGCCCAAATGATGCTGAAACGACTGGGCAAGCAACTGGTTGTCGGCGATCGTCTTTCCTTTGGCGCTGTGCGCCTTACCGTGCGCTCCATGAAAGGCACCCATGTCACATCGGTTGGCTTGAAGATACTTGCAGGCTGAGGGGAATGCCGGTTAAAGGAAGAGCAAGCGTAACTGGTGGCCCAGCTTTAAGTGGTCTGGCATACGGAGGTTTACCGCAGCCCCTTGCTAATCCCGAAGCTAGACTGCGCTGCATCACAGCTTTGCACAACCAATCTGGGCGGTGAGACCAACTGCTTGACTCGGTTAATGATAATGCGAATAATTCCTAGTTAGCATCGGGTGGCGCTCGTCGTCTCTTGATAGGGCGTGTGGCGGAAGTGGGTTTGCGAATGGCGGGTGGACGGGGTCAAAGAATAGCAATAGAGAAAGGACGCGCATTGATTGTCTCGGAGGACGAGACCCTCCGTCAGCGTCTCGGCCAGCTCATGCAAACAGTGGATGTGAATGCTGACTTGTGTAGCGAAATCAGCACTTGGTTTTCGCAAGCGCTGCAGGGCAATCATGACCTTATTCTTTTGGTCGTCCAAGGACCTCAGCTGACCGGTTGGGATTGCCTGACGCAGCTGAAACAATGGAAAAACACGCCCGTCATTGTTTTATGTCCTCCTTTGATAGGATGCTCCTCCTGTGCCATGGGCTTGCGTTGCGGCGCGGATGATGCGGTAACTCTACCCTATAACCCAGAAGAACTCGCCGCCCGGGTGGACGCGCTACTGCGGCGCACCTCTCGGCGCCGACGCTTTGACTGGCAAGCCGACAGGCTGCAATTGGGAGCAACCGTCTTGCATCGCCAGGACTGTCGCATCGAGCATGAGGGCTCCAGTACTTGCCTTACCGCTATTCAGTTCAAGCTGCTTTGGCTGCTGGCTCTACACCGCAACCAGATCGTAGCCAAGGCTCAGCTTCACCATTTAGTGTTGGAAAAACCTTACAGTCTGCATGACCGGAGTGTAGACATGCACCTGAGTCGAGTGAGAAAAAAACTTTTGTCGGCCGGTATACAGAATCTGCAGATTCAGACACTGAGGGGGCAGGGCTACTGTCTCACCGCTGAGACAGGTGGTGACGATCGCCTGTGCGCGGGGAATGAGCGTTGAACATCTCGCAAGTGGACTCAACCGCATTGATTGTGCCCCTTGCTGACGCTTTGAGCTTGTTTGTCAGGGAATAAGATCCAGTTCCGCTCTGCGTTGATCCTCCGTGGGCCGC
>CAYNST010000141.1:0-8095 GCA_964399955.1 uncultured Cellvibrionaceae bacterium
ACGAAAAAATGGCCTCCAGCAGTGGTGATGAGGAAACGTCAACAGACCCTAATGCAGCTGAAACTGAATTTTGGCCAACTGCCGATACAGTTCGTTTTCCGCAAGCAGCTGAGTGTGGCTGCCGCTGGCAACAATGGCACCGTTTTGCAACACCAGAATGCGGTCGGCGTGCACCACAGTGGATAAGCGATGCGCAATCATCAAAGTGGTGCGGCCTTGCATCAGCCGCTCCAGGGCACGCTGTACTACCTGCTCGCTGTTGGAATCCAGCGCGCTGGTGGCTTCATCCAGCAGCAGAATGGGGCGGTCGGCCAGAATGGCGCGGGCAATGGCAATACGCTGTCTCTGACCGCCGGATAGCCGCACGCCGCGCTCGCCCAGGTAGGCGTCCAGCCCCTCCGGCAATGTCTGAATGAATTCTGTGGCGTGCGCGGCATCGCAGGCGGCCCAGACCTGGACGTCGTCGGCATCCGGCCGTGCGTAGCGCACGTTTTCCCGCACGCTGTCGGCAAAAATGACCGGGTCTTGCGGCACCAGAGCCATGCGGGCGCGCACCTCGCGCAAATCCGCCTGGGTCAGGTCTACCCCATCAATAAGAATATTGCCCTCCTGCGGGTCGTAGAAGCGCTGCAGCAGGGCAAACACGCTGGACTTGCCCGCACCGGACGGCCCCACCAGCGCCACTTTCTCGCCGGGGCGGATCTCCAGGTTGAAGTTACTGAAGATATTGCGCGTAGGCGCAGCCGGGTAGGCAAAGCTCAGGTTTCGTACAACCAGTGCGCCTTGCGCGGGGCAAGGCAGGGCTTTGGGCCGGGCGGCTAGCAGCACGGTCGACGGGGTTGCCAGCAACTCCACCAGCCGTTCGGTGGCGCCGGCGGCCCGCTGCAGCTCACCAATGACTTCAGACAGCGTGCCCATGGAGCTTGCAACCAGCACGGCGTAGAAGATAAAGGCCGATAACTCTCCGGCGCTGAGTTCACCGGACAGCACATCGTGCCCGCCCACCCAAAGGATCACCGCCAGGGCGCTGAATACCAGAGTGATGACTGCGGCAATCAGCAACGCTCTTTGCCGGACCCGCTGAATACCGGTGGCAAAAGTGGCCTCCACGCGATGGTTGTAATCTGTGGCGGACGCCTGTTCGTGGCCGTAGGCCTGCACCGTGCGAATTTCATGGATCACTTCATCGGTGTAGGCGCCCAGCTCCGCCACCCGGTCCTGACTGGCGCGCGCCAGTTTGCGCAGGCGGCGGCCAAAAACAATGATGGGCACCAGCACCAGTGGTATGCCCACCAGAGCCAGCGCGGTCAGTTTCAGGCTGGTAATGGCCAGCATCACCAGCCCGCCCACCAACAGCAGCGCGTTGCGCAGCGCCATGGACACGCTGGAGCCTATTACCGTTTCAAGCTGCGTGGTGTCGTTGGTGAGGCGGGAGAGTACATCGCCGGTGCGGTTGTTTTCAAAAAAGGCGGGGGGCAGACTGAGCAGGTGGCCAAACACCTTGCGGCGCAGGTCTGCAGTGATACGCTCGCCCAGCCAGGACACCAAATAAAAACGGAAATAGGTGGCCACAGCCATCACCAGAATCACGCCCAACAGACCCAGCAAGGCGTAATTCAGCAATTGCGCGCTGCCGGCGCTAAACCCCTGATCAATCACCTGGCGCAGCCCCTGGCCCAGCACCAGCACACCGCTGGCGGCAATGACCAGTGCCAGCAATGCCAGTGCAATACGCGCGTGGTAGGGGCGCAGTAGCTGCCTAAGAATCGCGCTTCGCGACACCTGTTGCTGCGGGGCCAGGCCGGGCGTTTCCATGGGCAGGGCCGGCTGCGGGGGGGCGGGCAATTACATCTCCTCGATGTAGGTGCGTTCGACCGGCGTTTGCACGTAGCGCTTTTTGCCGTCTATCAAAGCCCAGAAGTAGTAGTAGCCCTTTTCCGGGTCGGAGGTGACCTTGCCGTTGCGCACCTGCCAGCTTTTTACATGCTGGCCCTCCGCAAAGGTTACCTGATAATTGCCTTCCAGCCAGGTCACGGCCTTGCGCGACAGCCGATTCTGCTGTTCCTCGGAGCAACCGCTCAAAACGCCCACCAATGCCAGACAGCAGCCCAGCACCGTCATGTATCTCATACACATCACTCCAATCCTATATTTGCCGGCGCTTGAAAGCGCCCGTTAAGCCTTTCGTTGCGTACCGCCAGACCCCCGGGCAGGGCATCAGTTTACCTGGAATACCTTAGAAAACCGCAGTGGCAGTGGCAGCCGCTTACCGTTTGTACGACGGGGCTTTATTCTCGGTGCCGGGCAGGGCATCATGTACGCGTTTTGTACTGCTGGCAGGCTGCGCTTTTTCAAGCTGTGCCGCCGCGCCAAATCTTTTATTAGCCCAGCCTAATGATCGCCTTACAGCCAACACCACGGAGCAATGATGATGGACACTACAACCCTGGCCGCTAAACCCGCCGACCGCTCAAAAACGGAAACGGGTGCAAAGGCACCGGGAGCTGCTTCATCGGAAACTGCTGCGCCAGAGCCCGAGGCCAATTTCGCCTTCGCCTCGCTTGCGGCCGTGCGCAACAAACTGCTGGATCTGAGCGCCCGCAACCCCCTGCTCAATTACCGCCATCCCCAGGCCGGCTGTGTGCGGGTGATTGACGAGTTGCCCGATCAGATCTTCCGCTGCCTGTGCGTGGGCAAGGCATTTCATTTTGTCCCGGTGCCTGACCCAACCCAGCAGGAGCTGATCGACGAAGGCTATCTTCAGGTGGACGCAGAGGCCGGCCTCCAGGAGTTAAAACCATACCCTACTGCACTGCAGTGGGCCACCCACCTGGGGCTGGACGTCAGCTTTGAACTGCCCGAGGCTAAAACCGGCTCCGGCAAGAGTAAGCATCAAGATCTGAATATTCAGACGCTGCTCTACGCAACTGAGCTGGAAGCGCGGCTGCGAGATCTGCGGTTGAAAGCAGAAACCGCTATTGAAGAAAGCGGCAGCCAGGTACTCTACCTGGTGATGGGCTTTCTGGAATGGCATGAGACCAAAGATACCAGCGAGCCGCGTCTGGCGCCCTTGTTTACCTTGCCGGTACGCCTGGAGCGCGCCCGGTTGGATCAAAAATCCGGCCTGTACCGCTACATGCTTACCTTGAAAGACGACGCTCTCTTAAGCAATCACACCCTAAGCGAAAAGCTGTCCGACAGCTTCAGCCTGCTGCTGCCTGCCTTGGAAGAAGGCGTGAGCCCGGAACACTACTTCCAGCAGATCAGCAGCAGCGTGCTGCAGCATCAGCCGCAGTGGACGATTCGACGCATGGCCACGCTTGCAATCCTCAACTTCACCAAGCAGGCCATGTACCAGGATCTGGACCCGCAAAACTGGCCGGCTGACCGCCGCATCGAAGACCATCCCGTTATCAGCCGGTTTTTTTCCGCAATCAGCGGGCGTGCGCTTGGCAGTGCCAAAGCCTTTCGCGAAGAACATCCCATAGACAGCCTGGAAGACGTTCACCTGCGCTACCCTGTCATCTACGACGCCGACAGCTCTCAGCACAGCGCAATGATTGATGCGGTCAACGGCGAAGATTTAGTCATTGAGGGGCCGCCGGGTTCAGGCAAGTCGCAAACCATTACCAATCTGATTGCCGCGTGCATTGCCAATGGCAAACGGGTGTTGTTTGTGGCCGAGAAAATGGCCGCGCTCAACGTGGTCAAAGACCGGCTGGACCGCGCAGGATTGGGCGACTTTTGCCTGGAACTGCACAGCCACAAGACGCAGAAGCAACAACTGCTGGAAGAGTTGAAAGCCCGGCTGGACAAACAGGACAGTTTTGCCAACCCGCAAACAATCGACGACGACATCGCCCGGGTTGAGGACCTGAGAAACAAACTGAAGGATTATGCCGAGCTGATCAACAGCAAGTGGAAATTCACCGGGCTTACGCTGCATACCATATTGAACCGGGCGGCGCGCCTGCGGGAGCAGCTTAAACTGGACCCGGAGACCGTCACCATAGACGCTATCAACGGTGACGACCTGAGCCAGGTTCGCCAGCGAGAGCTGCTGGACCATGCCGACATTTTGGTGGATGTCTTCAATCAACTGCGCGAGCAGGTTGAAGGCGGTTTGATCAGCGGGCACCACTGGTTTGGCGTGAACAATACCAACCTGATGGGTTATGAAGAAGAAGAGCTGCATCGGCACCTAAACGCCTGGACCCGCGACCTGCATACCCTGGCGGGCCTGCTGGAAGACACCGCCAAACAGTGCGAGTTTGGGGTGGACACCAATATGTCCCTGACGGCCGTGCACGAGCTGGCACAGCAACTGGGTGCCTTGCCGGAGCTGAACGGTAACGAGCCGCTGGCCGCCCTGCCGGTACTGATGGCGGACGCCCCGGGTTTTGAAGCCTGGCTTGAAGAATACAACAACATTTTTGACCAGCTTGCTGGTCTGGGGCAGGTATTCAAAGCAGAAACACTGACTCAGCCCGGCGCACAGGCGCAAATTTTGGAGCAGGTTGACGCACTGAAGGCGCTGGGCCTGAAAGATGACAACACGCCGGTGCAAGCCTACGGCGACTTCAAAAAAATGAAAGACGCCGAACAGCAACTGCGCGACCTGTCCTCTCGGATTGCCGCCCTGGCACCTCGCCTGCCCGAGGAACTGCAGGGTATTTGCAACGTGACGGAGGCCGGTCTGTTTGAGCTGACCACCTTGCTGAGACTGGCCAAGCAGTTGCCCTCGGAATTGTGGCGTCAGCGCGACCCGCTTTACGACGCGCCGCAACTGGACAGTTTCCTGGTCAAGATGAGTGAGATTTTCCGCATCCTGAAGCCACTGCACCAGGAGCTGGGTGAACACTTTGACCTGGCGCGCCTGCCTCTGCCGGCAACTCTAACCGACTGGCGCGACCGGCTTGCCAATACCGGCTTCTTCTCGTTTTTATCACCCGGTTGGCGCAATGCCAGGAAAGGCCTGCTGGCACTGGCCAATTCCGCCGAGCCCAATGAAACCGAGTTGGTGGCACTGTTGCAGAAGCTGGTGGTTTACCGCAAGGGGCTGGAACAGGTTGAGCGCTTGAATCAGGTGGAAAACATTCTGGGTGAGCGCTTTCAGGGCATGGATACCCAACTGGACAGCATTCTTGAGCTGCGTCGTTGGTACAAGGCCGTGCGCGAGGAGTACGGGCAGGAGTTTGAACGCCGCACGGGCCTGGGCAACTGTCTGATTGCGCTGGATGTGGACGCGGCGCAGGAGCTGGCAAGGGCAGCGGGCAGTGGCCTGCTTGAGCAGGCGCAGCAACTGCTGGATACCGTGGTTCACCTGCGCCAGCGCTACAGCGGCTTTGAGCCCATACAAGACCCCACCTGCGACCTGGCCGCAGAGCAGTCGCCCTTGCGGCAACTGCTGGTGGACCTGCACAAACCCCTGCGCCAGCTCCTGCAGCATGTGGGCGCCATCAAGGAGAGCCTGCAACAGGTGGTGGAGCAAGCGCAGCAGTTGGATGGCGTGCAGCAGACGGTAAAAACCTGGACCGAGCTACCCATGACCCGCGCCCTGGTACCGGACCATTTGCCATTGCAGTTGCCGCCCGGCAACCGCGACCCGTCGCTAATGGACCTGGCCTGGAGCACCTGCAACATCGCCAAAGCTGCCAGCGGCTGCGACGCCATCATCAACGCGCTGCGGGCCTCCCCTACGCCCGAGCGCTACGCGGAGCTGCGTACCAGCGCCGCAATCATGCAGGAGCGGGTAGAGTGGGCAAAGGCGTCCCAGGCGCTGTTTGTGGGTCACGGCGAGGTGAACGAGGCACAATGGTTTGCCGCCAGCGGAGAACACCTGCGCGCGGCAATCCAAAGAAATGAACGGGCCGGCACCAAGACGGCCTGGCTCAGCAACTGGCTGGATTACGTGCGGCTGTGCAAAAAACTGGCGGCCGAGGGCTTGCAGAATATTGTCAGCGGCCTGGAAGCCGGTCAACTGCGCCCGGCACACCTGGGCGATGTGGTGCAGCTGGCCATGTATCACCAGCTGGCCAAAGAGGTGCTGCGCGAGCACCCTACGCTGGACCGCTTCAGTGGCTTTGAGCAAACCGCCCTCCGTGGCAAGTTCCAAGAGTACGACACACAGCTGATGCAACTGCAGCGGCAGAGGATAGCTTACCGCGCATCGCGCACTGACGTTCCGCCCGGCAACGGCAGCGGCAAGGTTGGCAGCTACACCGACGCGGCACTGATCAGACACGAAGCCAACAAAAAAACTCGCCACATCGCCGTGCGCAATCTTTTGGGGCGGGCAGGTGAGGCGGTGGCGGCCTTGAAGCCCTGTTTCATGATGAGCCCCATGTCGGTTGCCCAATACCTGGCTCCGGGGCAGTTTCAGTTTGATATCGTCATCATGGACGAGGCTTCGCAGATACGCCCGGAAGACGCGCTTGGCGCCATTGCTCGCGGTCAGCACCTGGTGGTGGTAGGAGACCCCAAGCAGCTGCCGCCCACCTCGTTCTTCCAAAAGCTGCTGGGTGTTGAGGAGGACGAAGACACGGTGGCGCTGGAGCAGAGCGAAAGCATCCTAGACACCGTGACGCCTATGTTTCGTACCCGCCGGTTGCGCTGGCACTACCGCTCGCGGCACGAGTCCCTGATTGCGTTTTCCAATTTGCATTTCTATAACTCGGATCTGGTGCTCTTCCCCTCACCGGTGCAGCATTCCGAAGAATTCGGCGTAGGCTATCAGCGCGTACCGCGCGGGCGATTTGTGCGCGGCAAAAATGCCGAGGAAGCGCGCGTATTGGCCTTGGCGGCTGGCCGGCATTTGCTGGAGTGCCCGCAGGAATCCCTGGGCCTGGTGGCCATGAACTCCGAGCAGCGCGACGAGATAGAGCGCCATATTGAGGAGATGCTCAAGCAGGACCCGCACCTGCGTGCCGCCTACGACCGCAATCAGGCCGGCGCCGAGCCCTTGTTTATCAAAAACCTGGAAAACGTGCAGGGCGACGAACGCGATGTGATCATGATCTCCATGACCTACGGCCCTAATGAAGTGGGGGGCAAGGTTCACCAGCGTTTTGGCCCCATCAACGCCGATGTAGGATGGCGCAGGTTGAACGTGCTGTTTACCCGATCGAAAAAACGCATGCAGGTTTTTTCATCCATGAACTCCAACGATGTACAGATAACGGCCAGCAGCAAAAAGGGCGTGATCTCCCTGCGCGCCTTTTTGGAGTACTGTGAAACCGGGCAATTGCAGTACGCCAAGCACCTTGGTAGAACCCAGGGCAGCGACTTCCAGACCGCCATGATGCATGCACTTGCCAAGCACGGGTATGCCTGCGAGTCGCAATTGGGAGTAGCGGGGTATTACCTGGACCTGGCGGTGAAAGACCCGGGCCAGCCCAACCGCTATCTAATGGGTATCGAATGCGACGGAGCTGCTTACCACTCCGCTCGCTCCACCCGGGACCGCGACCGCCTGCGACAACAGGTACTGGAAGGCCTGGGCTGGCGCATCCGTCGCATCTGGTCCACCGACTGGTTCAAAAACCCGGAGGCTCAGTTGCAGCCCATACTGCAGGAACTGGCCAAGCTACAAACGCCACGGGCAAGCCTGATTGACGGTACCACCGCCACTGAGGCGCCAATCGAGCCTGCCGACACGGTACTTGTTACCCCTCTGCCGGCAGCGGCGGAGGACGCTGATATCCCGGCAGAGCAGCCTCATCGGTCACTGCTGGAGCGCTTACAGGACTTCAACAAGAAGGTGATACTGCCGCACTCCCAATGCGACGAGCAGCGGCGTTTGCTGCGTCCGGGCATGCTGGAGGCGCTGGCCCATCACCTGCCCACCTCGCGGGAAGAGTTTGCCCAGGTTATTCCCCATTACCTGCGCGACAACACAGACAGTGCGGAGATGGAGCAATTCCTGGATAAGGTGCTCACTCTGGTGGCAGATTACGGCTAGCAGACGCGGTTGCGGGGGCGGCTTGATACCGGTCACAACTGCACACAGCCGACCGTGAACCAATTGGCAGAAGCGCTTTTACTTAGGGTCTGTTGACGTTTCATCATCGCCTCTGTTGCACCTGAAAACGCGCCA
>CAYNST010000142.1:0-7907 GCA_964399955.1 uncultured Cellvibrionaceae bacterium
CTAGGAAAATAACAATGAAAAACACACTGACCTCATTGGTGGTCGCTCTATTGGTCAGCGCCCTGGTGGCCTGCCAGGTCCTGCCAGGCGGCAGTTCGGATGCAAATCAAACCCGCGATCACTCCGGTGACGGCTTCGTCAGCGTCGTGGGGCATCAATTCATGAAGAACGGCGAGCCCTATTATTTCACGGGCACCAACTTTTGGTATGGCGCTTACCTTGGCGCCACTGAGGAAGGTCGGGAGCGCTTGACGCAAGAGCTGGATCTTCTGGCAAGCATCGGCGTCACCAATCTTCGCGTGCTGGCTGCGGCCGAGCAGACCGAACTGACCATGGCGCTGGATCCTGCCGTGCATTTGGGGCCGGGGCAATACAATGAGCAGCTGTTGGTGGGGCTGGATCACCTGCTTCACGAAATGGGCAAACGCAACATGCACGCCGTTTTGTATTTTACCAATTTCTGGCAGTGGTCCGGCGGCATGTCTCAATACATGGCGTGGCTAACCGGTGAAGCGGTGCTGGACCCGGACTTGACCGGCGACTGGAACAGTTTCATGCAGAATTCGGCGCGTTTTTATCGCTCGCAACAGGCACAGGACTGGTATCGCCAACTTATACGGACGATTGTTCAACGCACCAACTCGGTCAGCGGCCGGCTTTACATTGATGATCCTGCCATTATGTCGTGGCAGTTGGCCAATGAGCCTCGGCCGGGAAGCGATGAAGCCGGTTTGCCCAATTTTGGGCACTACAAACGCTGGATAGAAGAAACCGCTACCTTTATCAAGTCCCTTGCTCCCAAACAGCTGGTTTCAACTGGCAGCGAAGGCGCCATGGGCAGTTTGCGCGACATAGAACTCTATGCGCAGGCGCATGCCACACCGGCGGTAGACTATCTGACATTTCATATGTGGCCCAAGAACTGGAGCTGGTTTGATATCGAGCGCCCCCAGGCCACTTACTCAGACGCTCTGGCTGAATCCAAGGCTTATATGCTGCAGCACATTCAGGTGGCACAGGCATTGAATAAGCCCACGGTGCTGTCCGAGTTTGGTTTCGAGCGGGACGCCGGTGACTACCGGCTTTCCTCCGGGACGCGCTATCGCGACCGTTTCTTTCGCGACATATTCGCCATGATCGAGACGCAAGCCAAGCTGGGTACGCCTATGGCGGGATCCAATTTCTGGACCTGGGGCGGCTACGGGCGTGCACAGCACGAGGACTTTATCTGGCGCGCTGGGGATTCTGTGACCGGCGATCCGCCGCAGGAGCATCAGGGGCTGAACTCGGTGTTTGATGCGGACGTTTCCACACTCGAAGTGATTTCCAACCACAGTAAGGTAATGAACCGCCTGCGATAGCAGGGCCACTCACCATGAGCAAGCGCAGGCTGACGGGGCTGATTGCGACTCTGTCGGTGCTGTGCGCCCTGGTGTGGGTGAACCATTGGCAGCAACGCGAGGAGCATTCCTCCGCCGCCGAGCGCCGGCCCAAAGTGTATGAGCGGCTCCAGAGCCGCGTCTGCCCGCGTTTCCACGCAGAGGGTGTCACGGCAGACTGTTACTGGTACACCGCCGCCGAAGGCTTCCGGTTGCCGGTAGTGGTGATGCGCATTGCCGGACTCACTCAGGCGCCTGACCCCTTGGTCTATCTTGAAGGTGGGCCGGGCCAAGGGGGAGCCACCTCGGCAGATATGCTCAGTTACTGGGCGGGATGGCTTCTTAAGGTTCGCCTGGATCGCCCGTTCATCCTGTTTGAATATCGAGGCCTCAGCCCCGGCAGCCCCACTTTTGATTGCCCGCAATATACCGAGGTCTCCCGCTCATTGCTGCAGCAAAACCTAAGTATTGAGCTCGAAAACAAACAGATAGCTCCAGTTCTGGAGGCCTGCCTGGATCAGTTTCAGCAGCATATCAACAAGCATCTGCCCTCCACCACGCCCCTTGCAAATATCAACTCCGCAGCCAACGCCGAAGACGCCGAAGGCATAGTTCGGGCCCTCGGTTTTACCCATTGGAATGCCCTGGGTGTGTCCTATGGCACGCGGGTGGCGCTGGTTGCGGCCAGTCGCGCAAGCGGGCTGCAACGACTGGTGCTGGATTCGCCGTACCCGCCGGGGCGAGGTGGGTTGCTTGACTCGGCTCAGTTGTGGCAGCGTGCATTTGACCAGTATTGGCGCACTTGTGAGGAGGATCAGCCGTGCGCTGACAAGGCTCCGCTTGCCGAGCGGGACTTCTGGGAGCTGGTCCATCAATTGAAGCAGCAGCCCGTTCGGGTCCGAATAAAAGACTGGCATTCAAATCAGGCAGTGGAATGGCTTCTCAATGATTCCCGGTTGCTCACGGTTATCTATGGCGCTTTTTATTCCAGCGCCCAAATTGCCGATATTGGTCAGTTGATCACTAAGCTGCAAAACAAAGAATCTCTGGATAATTTTGCTTTGCTCGAGCGGTTTTACAACCAGGCATTTGACCCCGCGCTGAATGCCATGGTTTTTTTTGCCACCGAATGCAATGATAATTGGCCGGATTCCGCAGGGGAATTTGACGCATGGCTTGCGCAGAGCGGCGTCTGGCGGGAATATTTTGCTGACGGCTGGGCCGCCAACGTCTGCCGGCACCAAAGCTTCAGCGGGGAGCCCCTGGCACGCTTGGTTGAGCACAGGATGCCAGTATTGGTGGCCGTCGGCGAACTGGACCCTATAACACCGCCATCCTATGCCCAAGTGGTGCGGGAGTCGTTTTCGCAAGCCGTCATCATTGAACTGCCGGGCAAATCCCACGCTGAATTCTACGACGGTGATTGTGGCGCTCAGTGGATCAGCCACTTCCTTAGCGCTTCGGAGCAGGAGTTGCTGTCATTGGCGGCCAATGCCGCAAGCCTCTGCTCGGGCGGGTCCTGACCGCCCAGCAGGGCCAGCAAGCCGTGTTTCCCGTCGACGTTCACTGTTCACCCATTTTGAGGTTGTTTTGGCAGTCATCTGGCGTAAGTTGACCCGCAATAAGTGCTACGAAGTCAGGCGCGCTGGCAGCAGTCTGCGCCTTTACACCAACGGTGTATTTCATAGCCAGTTCAATCCGCGTGCACCGCTGGCGGGCCACTTGTGGGACTTGTTCCTGTTGCCCGTGCTGCTTAATCAAACCCTGCCCAAGCGGCCCCAGCGGGTCCTGCTGCTGGGTGTTGGCGGTGGGGCCGTAATCCGGCTTATTCGCGCCCTGGGTCTGAACTGTGAAGTGGTGGGGGTGGAGTTGGACCCAGTGCATCTGCACATTGCCCGCCGCTTCTTCAATGCGCAAGAGGGGGCTACCCGGCTGGTGCTTGCTGATGCAGTGGACTGGGTCAGGGCCACAAAGGACGGCCCCTTTGATGTCATCATTGATGATCTGTTTGGAGAGCAAGGCGATGGCGCCTCCCGACCCGAGCGGGCGGTGACAATAACGGCCGGGTGGGTTGCAGCGCTTGATGTGCTTTTGGCGCCAAGCGGGGTTCTGGCCTTTAACCTGGAGGGGGCCGGGGCGGCGGCGGAGCTGGCCCGTATTTGCAAAACGCTAAAACCGGTGCAGCAAGTCGACTTCAGTTTATCCAGATACGAGAATGTGGTGGCAGTAATCCTGCAGCAGTCATTGCCCCGACGCCAGCTAATGGCTCGCCTGCAGGCGAGCCAGGCCGGGCAAAAACTCTTGAAAACTCTCTCCTGCGGCCATATTTATTGCCGGTACATGTAGGTTGGGCCAGCGGCCGTCTGTTTGTGAAAAGCGCGCTAAAGATTTTTTTTAATTTGCTCTTGAAAATGGTTTTTCCAAACCTATTTATCCAAGCAGTTGGATGTCTCAAGGAGAATCCAACGGTTCGGTTATCTACCGTCACAACATTTTGCTTCAATAGGAGAATTTGTTATGAACATTGATTTATCGCCGTTGTATCGCCACACCGTGGGTTACGATCGTATAGCTTCTTTGTTGGATGCAGCACTGCGTGTAGACCCCGCAAGCAACGGTTACCCGCCGTACAACATCGAAGTTGTGGACACCGACCGCTATGCGATTACGCTGGCCATTGCCGGGTTCCGCAAAGACGAGCTGGAGCTTGAAGTTGAACGTGGCGTGCTCTCTGTCAAAGGTAAAAAGCGGGAGTCAGATACCAAACGTAAATACCTCCATCAGGGTATTGCCTTCCGCAGTTTTGAGCGTAAGTTCAACTTGGCCGAGCACGTGGAAGTTGCCGGTGCCGAGTTCAATGACGGCCTCTTGACCGTTTCTCTGGTACGTAAAATTCCGGAGGGGCTCAAAGCGCGTCGCATTGACATCAGTGACAGCAACCAGGCCCTGGAACACGACACCACGGCCCGCTTGCAAAACGGCTCCGAACAGGCCGCCTGACCCGAACACACAAGTCCTGGCTCAGCCGGGGCTTGTGTGCCCGTTTTTGCCGGCGGTTTAGGTCACCCTGGGACATCGCCCCAGTTTTAGCCAATGGCACTGTGTTGCCTGCAGCCGAATGGTTGCAGCTCTAGCGGCTCTCAGGCTATGCTGCGGCCAAATGTGGCCGGGGCGTGTAAAACGTTTGTTTCCCCCGCCTGCCTGATTATTGTTCAAGGCAGCCGTGAACAGAAGCAGCGCGGGCGGAATGGCTCAGGTGCACTCTCACACAACCTTTAGGAGCCTTGATGGCAATCTGGATTGACGTTCGCACCCCCGCTGAATTTTCTGAGGGACACGTGGCCGGTTCTATTAACATACCTTACGAGATCATTGGCGCGGAGATCGGCTCGGTCACGCGGGATGTGGACAGCGACATACGCGTCTATTGCCGCTCAGGCAAGCGCTCGGGTGTGGCCAGGGACACATTGAACGGCTTAGGCTATGCCAATGTCATCAATGAAGGAGGCTACGAAGACTTGCTTAAGCGCAAAGCCTCGGGCGAAGCCATTCCTTAGTCTTCATTATCAAGCCTTAATTATTGACGGACACTCTTGGGCCTGGCCAGGCGAAAGACCTTGAACCCCTGAGCTTCGGCCAGGCACTCCAGTTCTCTGAAGTTGCTTGCGGCTTTCTGTTCCAGCGCAATAAAACTGTTGACGACAAAAAAAGCGGTTCCGCCGGGCGCCAATCGGGTTTGGGCGGTGTCCAGGAACCGCTGCGTCAGATCGCCATCCACTGCAAAACCGGAATGAAAGGGGGGGTTGCATACCACCAGGTCAAACTGGCCCTCAACCGTGTCGCCGCAGTCTCCGGCAAGCACCTCTAGGCTCAAGCCCCGGGCCTGGGCGTTATAAGCCGTACACTGCAAGGCCGCTGCGTTATTGTCTGTGGCCACTCGTCTGCCAATCCCCGGGCTGTCAAAGGCGAGTGACAGCAAGCCGTACCCGCATCCCAGGTCCAAGCAGCTTGCAATCCTGTGACTGTTGTTAGACAGCCAGGTGTTTGCATGCTCTATGAGTAGAGCACTGCCTACATCCACTTTGTTCCAGCCGTACACCCCGGGTTTGCTGTACAGCGGGCGGCCCCGCCAGTCGGCAATTGGGCGCAACTGCTGGTAGCGCTGTGTGTCCAGGCGCGTTGCGGCTGGGGAGCTTGATTTGCTTAGGTTGATCCAGTAGGCGGATCCTTCCTTTTGCAATCGTAAGCTGCTGCCAAACAACGTTTTGGCGGCGGCCGCAATCGATTTGATGCCTTCGTCTTTGGCGCCGCTCAAGTGCAGCGTGCCTTCGGGTGCAAGCCAGTCAAGCGCGCTGTTCAAGAGATGGAAATTGGTGGGCTTTTCCTTGCAGATGCGCAGGAACACATGCTGGTAGGCCGCCGGTTCTGCCAGCAGCCAGTCGCTGAAGTGTGCCGTCAGCCCTAACGCCTGCGCTTGCTGCGTCAGATTGAAGCGATTGCTCAGAAGGTGAAGCTGACTGGCGAAGAGTTGCAAGCGGGGCAGGTTGGCTAGCTGGTTTTCATCCGCCAGCCATAGTGCGCGGCCGTCTACTGGCAGTTGTGAAAGCAGGATCTGGGAGGAGGGGTCCATGGCAACCTAGGTTAGAAGGCTTGAATTTCTTGAGCGGTCAGGGGCCGGTAGTGTCCGGGCGCAAGGCCCGCATCCAGGCACACAGCACCCACCTGGAGGCGGTGCAGCTCTACCACCCGGTTGCCGACGGCGGCAAACATGCGCTTCACCTGATGATAGCGCCCTTCACTGATGCTGATGGTGACGCAGGTACTGTCCAGCAAGTTGACAGTACAAGGCCGGGTAGGCCTGTCTTCATTGCGCAGCAGGATTCCGTGTTGCAGGCGCGCAACGGCATCGGGCAAAAGGGGCTCGGCAAGAACCGCCCTATAAAGCTTATTGCATCGCCTGTTGGGGGCGGTTACACGGTGATTCCAATGGCCGTCTGTGGTCAGGAACAGCAGCCCGGTGGTGTCCTTGTCCAGACGGCCGACCACCTGCAGGGGTTCGCGGCCCAGCCTGGCGTGCTCTTCACTTCGCACCAAATCAAGCACCGTAGGGTTCAGGCCGTCTTCGCTGGCACACACAAAACCTGCGGGTTTGTTGAGCATGATATAAAGCGGTTGCGGGGCAACAATCGCCTGCCCGTCCAGTACTACCCGGCTGTCGGCACCAATGGCTTGCTTGGCCGATCGCGTCGGCAGGCCGTCCACCTGCACGGCTCCCGCGCGGATGCGGGACTGTACCTGGGAGCGGCTTTGGCCGGTAGCGTTACAGATAAAGCGGTCCAGCCTCATGGATAGCCTACTACTGGCGCAGACTTGCTTCGCCGGCCGCGACCGTCTGATAGATCAAGGTGTTGATGGTCATGGGACCTACGCCTCCGGGCACCGGCGTAATCGCCGCCGCTCGTTCGGCCAGCGGTGCAAGTTCTATGTCGCCAACACCACCGGGATGGTAGCCCGCATCCACAACAATTGCGCCATCTTTGATCCAGTGAGCTTTGATGAACTCCGGTTTGCCCACCGCACCGACCACTATATCCGCCTGGCCTATGTGCTGCTGCAGATTCTGCGTGCGAGAATGGCAGATGGTGACCGTGGCGTTGGCGTTCAGCAGCATCATTGCCATGGGCTTGCCAAGGATAGGGCTGCGACCAACCACCACTGCGTGCTTTCCCGCCAGCGGAATGTCGTAAGCGTCGAGCAGGCGCATAATGCCCTTTGGGGTTGCTGCACCGTAGGCGCTTTCGCCCATGCTCATGCGCCCAAAGCCGAGGCAGGTAACCCCGTCCACATCCTTTGCCAGACTGATGGCGTCAAAGCAGGCGCGCTCATCTATCTGCTCCGGCACCGGATGCTGCAGCAAAATGCCGTGAACGCTGGGATCGTTGTTCAGTTCCTCTATCTTTGCCAGTAGTTGACGGGTCGTGGTCGAGGCGGGCAGCTCGATTCTCATAGAGCCCATGCCAATGCGCTGACACGCGCTGCCCTTCATTTTGACGTAGGTGGCAGAGGCCGGGTCGTCGCCTACCAATATGGTTGCAAGGCTTGGTGTATGACCGGACGAAGCCTTGATTGCCTTCACTCTTTCTGTAAGCTCAGCTTCAGTTTTTTGGGCCAGCGCTTTGCCATCTAATATCAGTGCGGTCATGGTTTTACTCTCTGCCTGAGTCATGGGTGATTTACGCCGCGCATTTTCACATACAGCGCATCGCCGCGCCAATCTCCGCGCTCGTGCAGGCCAAGGATTGGACTGCAGAGGCCTAAAAGAGCCGCCGGTTGGGCGCTTTGTTGGCCACCCGATGGGATGGGGCAGAAAAAACCCCAGCCAGATCACTTGCAGCCGTTGACGAGGCCCCTGCGGCTGGGTATGATGCGCACCTTCTCGAACGGCAGGCCGTTTTTTTAGCCTTCGTTTGATGCGGAGTGTAGCGCAGCCTGGTAGCGCGTCTGCTTTGGGAGCAGAATGTCGGGGGT
>CAYNST010000143.1:0-7837 GCA_964399955.1 uncultured Cellvibrionaceae bacterium
AGCCTTATAGTACGGAGTCTCATAGGAGTTGTCTGGCCTCGGCGGAGCGGTAGAGACATCTGTAGGGGCAGAGTTATGACGCAAAGGAATGCACTCTGTCGTTTATATGCTTTTTAGGTTAGTAGAGCGAGTGGCGAACTGCCACTGAAGAAAGCATTTTTGCACCCGCCCCCGATCAATCCGTACCGGCCAACAGGCGTAGTCTTCAGCACAGGGGCATCCCACCTTTGCTCGCGGCTCTTCCGCGTGGCAAGGTGTGGCATCCGCCGCGCGGATCCGCACCGCCTTGAGGTATGATGCACGTTTGCACACACGACAGGTAGTTTGAATGAGTACTCTTTTGACCGAGACAGTTTTGGACGTTCACCACTGGAACGATTCTCTGTTTACTTTCAGCACCACGCGCGACCCCTCGTTTCGGTTTCGCAACGGCCACTTCACCATGATTGGCCTGCCTCAGGCCGGCGGTCGGCCGCTGATGCGGGCCTATTCCATAACCAGCGCCAATTATGAAGAACGGTTGGAATTTTTCAGTATCAAGGTGCCGGACGGCCCGCTGACTTCGCAGTTACAAAAGATTCAGCCGGGCGATGAAATTCTGGTCAGCAGCAAGTCGACTGGTACCCTGGTGACCGATCACCTCCTGCCAGGCAAACGCCTTTACCTCCTGAGCACCGGCACCGGCTTGGCGCCCTTTCTCAGTATTGTCAAAGACCCTGACGTCTATGATCAGTATGACCATGTCATTCTCACCCACGGCGTCCGCTACCTCAATGATCTGGCCTATCGGCAAATGATTGAGGAGGAGCTGCCAAATAACGAGTTTTTCGGGGACTATGTCAAAGAAAAACTGCTGTATTACCCTACCGTTACCCGTGAGCCCTTCCGCAACAAAGGCAGGCTCAACTACCTGCTGGAGACTGGCAAACTCGCTGCGGATCTTGGACTTCCCGAGATCAACCCGGAGCACGACCGGTTCATGATCTGTGGCAGTCCCACCATGTTGAAAGACATCACCGCCATTCTCAATGAGCGCGGCTTCCAGGAGGTGCGCCACGGCGACGCGGGACACTACGTCATTGAGAGGGCATTTGTGGAGCAGTAGCCCCCAGCCCATTCATTGAGTGTTAAGCCTGCGCCCCCTAGAGTGTTGACAAGCAGCCGTAAGATCTGAGTAGAACCACCATGATGCGAATGCGGTCCAAGACAATCAGGGCTGATCGAATGCGCTGCTGACGTTACCCAAGGGGAGAGGCTAAATGAAATTATTGGCAAGAATAGCGGTGGTCCTGGGCATGGGTTTTGCCGCTTTTTTCAGTCATGCGCAAAACCAGGTGGGGGCATCCGCAGAGTTCAGCCGCGGGGAACTGGAGCAGATGCTGGCTCCCATAGCGCTCTATCCCGATACGGTCCTCTCCCACATCCTGATTGCTGCCACCTACCCGCTGGAAGTGGTACAGGCGGATCGCTGGGCTCGGGCCAATAGTCAGCTGGATGCTCAAACGGCCGTCAATTCGGTTGCAGACAAGGGCTGGGACCCGAGTGTGCAGGCATTAGTAGCATTTCCCCAGCTTTTACAGCGAATGAGCGAAGATCTGGAATGGACCCAGCGTTTGGGAGACGCCATGTTGGCGGATGAGGCGGAGCTGATGGACGCCATTCAAGAGCTGCGCCAAAGGGCATACGCTGCCGGAAGTCTCAATAATGCAGAGCATGTGCGCGTGCAAAAAGTTGAGCAAAAAATAATCATTGAGCCGGCCGTGGAGCGGGTGGTGCACATACCTTTCTACAATACTGTTTCGGTTTACGGCCACTGGCATTGGTCCAGCTATCCGCCGGTGGTTTGGCACTATCCAACACACCACATTCACACAGGCCACTTCTCCTGGGGGCCGCGGGTTTATTTGGGACCGTCCTTCTTTTTCTCGTCCGTGCACTGGACCCAGAGGCGCGTCGTGGTGATTGATTACCATAGGCATCACCATCCCAGATTTTACAGTGGCCGACGAATTTCACACTACGACGGCGCACGCCACTGGCAGCACAACCCCACTCACCGACGCGGGGTCGTTTATCGCAGCGAGCGGGTGCGAGAGCATTACCTCAGCGACCGCCAGGGTTTGCGCGGTAGTTTGGAGCGCCGAGACGGCGAGCGTCGCCCGCCGCGCTCGGCAACGCTGGAGAGCCGCCAGTCGTTGAAGTCGCGTTATTCGACGCCGAGACAGGACGTTACTCGAACCGACCGCCAGTTGCGTTTGGAGAACCCGCGCAGTTCAACCTTGCGCGACACCGAGACACCACAGCGGGATAGGGCCGAGAGGGTGCGGCAGCGTCTTTCTGCCGGCGCCGATGTGCCACTACGCCGTGAGCGTGATCGCAGCAACATCATTGAACTGCAACAGTCACCGGGGCGGGATGAAAGCTTAAGCCGTGGTGAGCGTCCGGACCGTTCAGGTGTTCGAACCTACTCCAGACCGGGTGCAGAGCGGCCGCAGGACTCGGCAGGTGCCAATGAACTGCCGGCTCAAACTCTTCCCAGTCGGGAAGGACCGCCTGAACGCAGTCGTTTCAATCGTCCCGCGCCGCAATCTGCACCGGCGGAGGTCCGGCGGCCCGCTTCAACGTTTGATCGGTCCTCGCGTATTGAACAGCGTCGCGAACAGAGGCCGCAACGGTCCGAGCGCCCGTCTCGGGACTCCGGTGCCTCTATGCAGCACCGCCCCCAGCGCATGGAGCGAAGCCCTGCAGGCCGGCCACGAGAGGCAGGTGGCCGTGGCAGGGCCGAATGATAATCGGCGGGCGGGGCACCGCCCTTCCGAGAGAAGGGCGGTGGGATCCGTCATCTGGAGTCGATGCAACTGGTTGAAAGCTATCGGTTTGAGCTGCGCGCTCATAATGCCAGCGCAGGCCCTGGATTTCGGGCAGGCGCTGTCGGCAGCGGCAATCGCCAGAACCGCCCACACAGTTCGATACGACCCGTCATATCGGAAGATACCCTACCCAAACGGAGATGTGCCACAGGATGTAGGCGTGTGTACCGATGTAATCATTCGCGCCTACCGGGCCCTCGGCATAGACCTGCAGAAAAACCTGCACGAGGACCTGTCCGCCCACTTTGATGCTTATCCGTCTCACAGGCAGTGGGGTTTGACCGGCGCAGATACCAATATTGACCACAGAAGGGTCCCAAACCTGCAGGTCTATTTCCAGCGGCACGGGCAGAGCCTAAATCTTAGCCGTCTGCCCTTGGCCTACCAACCCGGTGACTTGGTTACCTGGTCGCTGCCGGGCAATTTGCCGCACATTGGGATTGTGACGGACCGTATCAGTGAGTATTCGGGCAACCCATTGATTGTCCATAACATAGGCTCGGGCCCGCAGTTGGAAGATATGCTGTTTGCCTATGAAATTACAGGCCACTACCGTTATCGCGGCTCGGGCGTTCCCCCGATCGCGTCACCCGATTAGGCGGCGACCGCCGGGTAAGGTGCCCCTTGCCGTTCAATTTACATCGAAGGGAATTCGGATTTCACCAAACTCGTGTCCTGTGCCGGCGTTGACGAGATCCGCTCTGAAAACCACCTGATCAGCATCGCCCACTTCTTCAAAGAACAGCCACCCCTCCAGCCGGCCGCCACTGTCCAGCACGCCCTCGGGCAGTGCGCTTTCTATCATTTCCATCGTAGGCAGCTCTGTCGTCTCCCAGTGAACAATGTGGTTGCCGTAGTAGTAGGTGTCGTGATGGAAGGGACTGGCCGAAGGTCGGATGCCTGGGTAGTAGCCGCTAAGGTAGGGGGCTACGCCGAAGCCGCGATGGATAAATCCTGGGGTGGTCACACGTGGAACAGCCGGGCGGGCGGCCAGGCCGTCGGTTTGGGGCTCTTCCACGGTGGCGTCAATCTCATGAAGCGGCAGAGCCGAGCTGATAACGCCTTGCGGGGCAATCAGGGCAAACTTCCCGTAGACAATGCGCAAGGGTTGGTCACTGTTGTTCTCAATGATGACCCGCAGCGGCGTCACCTCATTCTCAATGGGCGTTTGGCCCGGCCACTGGGTGCTTTGCACCAGCATGCTGACCCCGGCAATATCCGTCAGTGCAGCGTTCTCCATGGAGCCAACCTCCTGTGCGGCGGATGCCGGTGAAAGGCTGGGCGTCGAGCTGCACCCAGTGGCCGCGCCAGCAGCAAAAGCGCAGAAGATGGCTGCTCGAGGGAAAAGTTTTTTCTGGAGGGTGAACATGGCGTAAATAACTCCCGCTGGATGAGGGTGCTCCGGGCCCCGGCTTCGAGTGCGCGGTGTGCTGCGCAACCGTTTCCCCCGTCCGGTAGCTTCGGCTTGCTGCCATTTTTAACGGCTGGGTTAAATACGGAAGCGGTGCGGACAAAGATGCCCTGTTGCACTGTAAAGTCACTGCGGATGAACCGGACTTGCCCGGCTGCACGTAATGCTCTACAGCAGCAATGAATTGATCGGGCGGCACTATCAGCCACTTTGTTGGTATTGGGCCGTTGCTGGGCAGGCGGAGATCGCTCAAATATCTAACTAACTCTTCTAGGAGCTTGAATGGAACGCCCAGATCAGTACGTGCGGCGCGTGGTGGTAACCGTCGCCATTCTCTCTGCAGTTTATATATTCTGGCTGGTCAAAGATGTTGCAATCATCATCTTTGGCGGTTTGATCGTGGCGACGCTGCTCACCGCTCTGGCCGATCGGCTTGTCCAGTGGACGCCTTTGAAGCGCAAGGCCTCGGTGGCCATTGTGTTGTTGAGCCTGATCATCGCCTTTGGGCTCACCTTTTATTACGTTGGAGATCAAGCTGTTAAACAGTTTGCCGAATTGCGGCAGACTCTGCCGCAGGCCATTGAGACAACAACTGAATGGCTGGAAAGCCAGCCTTTCGGCGCGGGACTGCTTCCGGAAGCGGGTGGTCAGCAAGAGATGGAAGTACCCTGGGGAAATGTAGCGGGTTACACCGGTACCCTGGTGGGTGGCATTGCCAACATGTTGCTGATGATCGTCATAGGTGTTTACCTGGCGTTTACGCCCAACGTCTACAATCGTGGGATTGTGCGTCTGACGCCGCCAATCTATCGAGAGCGGACCGACAAGGCGCTGGCCTGCGCTGGCACCGGCTTGCGCCAGTGGTTGGTCGGCCAGTTATTGGCCATGTTGCTGGTGGGCGTGCTGACGGCTATCGGGCTTACCGTATTGGGGATTCCCTTGGCCTTGGTATTGGGTATCATTGCCGGTTTGTCCGAGTTTGTTCCTTTCATTGGCCCCTTGTTTGCCGGTGCTTTGGCCATTATCTTTGCTTTCACCGAAGGCCCTACTGCTGCCTTGCATGTGGCCATTCTGTTTCTTGCATTGCAGCAACTGGAGAGCAACGTGATCACCCCGCTCATCCAGCGACGCACGGTCAAGCTGCCGCCGGCCCTGGGGCTGATCTCGGTGGTCATTTTTGGCGTTCTGTTTGGTATACCGGGCATCCTCTTCTCTACACCGCTGATGGTCGTGGCCATGATCCTGGTGAACAAACTGTATATTGAATACGGTCTTGAGGGAGAGACTCTGGACGAGCATCCTCCCGCATCCACAGAGCCTGTAGCGGAGCATTTGCCGACAAAATAATAGCGACGGCGGGATCCGCCGTCTGCTTATTACCCGATCAAATTGGGGGCAGCGCTGCTGCTCACCACGGTATAGGCCAGGTAACCGGTGTAGGCGACGAAGGTCGCCAGCAGCAAGCCGCCTTCCAACCGGTTGATGCGACCGTGCTTCTTAAACCCGTAACCAAACACAAACAATGCGAAAGTCAACGCCGCCATCAAGGACCAATCGCGGTACAGCACCTCTGGAGGCACGGCAAGGGGGCTTATGGTGGCCGCAATACCCACTACCGCCAGTGTGTTGAAGAGGTTAGAGCCAATGATGTTGCCGAGCGCAATGTCGTGTTCACGCTTGCGTACGGCGGCAAGCGACGACGCCAGCTCAGGCAGTGAAGTGCCGATGGCCACAATGGTCAAGCCTATTACCAGGTCGCTGACCCCCAGCGACTGGGCAATGTTTACCGCCCCCCAAACCAGAATTCGGGAGCTGACAACCAGCAGAACCAAACCCACCAGCAGCCAGATAATGGCCAAGCGCAAAGGCATAAGTTTGGCTACTGGCTCGACATCAACCGGCACCAGCAAATCCTTGCCATTGGTCCGCATGCCGTGAATCACAGCCCAGCTCATTACCACGGCAAACACAAGCAGCAGGATTGCGCCGTCCCAGCGGCTTAGAAGCCCATCCCACAGCTGCCAGGCAGCCAGCAAGGTGACGCCGAGCAGTATGGGCAGTTCCCGGCGCAACACCTGGGAGTGCACGGCAATGGGGCTGATGACAGCAACCAGGCCGAGTATCAGAGCAATATTGCTGATGTTGGAGCCGTAGGCATTTCCCAGCGCCAGGCCGGGGTTTCCGTTGACGGAGGCGAGCGCGGAGACCACCATTTCCGGAGCTGATGTGCCAAAGCCAACAATCACCATGCCAATCAGCAGCGAGGGCATTCCGGCGTGCTTGGCGGTGGCCGCAGCGCCGTCAACAAAACGGTCTGCGCTCCAGACAAGAAGCACCAGACCTCCGACAATAGCTAGGAGTGACAACATCATAATGAGGCCTTACCCAAGGAAAAAAGCATAGAGAACAACCGCCAGCACCAAGCGATACACGACGTAGGGCCACATGCCGAAGCGGTTCAACCACTTCAGAAAGTAGTGAATAGCAAGCAGGGCGGTAGTGAAAGAAGCAGCGGTGCCAATCAGAAAGCTGAACCAGTTGACGTCCACCTCCTGACCCAGCAGCCGTAACAGAATGACTGTGGCGGCCAGTGCCGTGATGGGTATGGCCAATAGAAATGAAAAGCGCGAGGCCGTCTCTCGGGTCATTCCCAGCATCAGTCCGGCCGTGATGGTGGCCCCGGAGCGGGAGGTGCCCGGTATAAGTGCCATAGCTTGAGCACAGCCAACCAACAATGCGTCCATCCAGGTGATTGATTCTACCGTGCGTTGCTTGCGCCCGTAAACATCGGCCAGCCCCAGAAAGACCGAGAAGATCACCGTAGTGGCAATGATGATGTGTACCGAGCGCAGTAAGGTGTCCACCACGCCCAACAGCAGCAGACCCAGCAAGCCAGTTGGGAGGGTGCCAATGACCAGGGCAACGGCCAGGCGGCTCTGCCCAGTGTGACGCCGTTGCAACAATGCCTGAGTTGCATCCTGGGTCAGGGCCCCGACATCGCGGCGAAAGTACAGCAAAACAGCCGCGAGGGTACCCAGATGCACAGCCAGGTCAAAGGCTACGCCCTGATCCTGCCAGCCGGTGAATGCCGGCACCAGGATAAGATGCGCAGAGCTGGATATGGGCAGAAACTCGGTCAACCCCTGGATTATGCCAATAATGACGGCCTGCAGGACGCCCACTAATTAACCCTCACGCAGAGACGACCCGATATATGGGGCCTGCCGGTACGCACAGCTTGTGGTAAACAGTCCAAAAATAGCCCTAGGGGCGGGAAACCAAGTGCAAGACGCATCCGGCTTCCCGCCCCGCATCGCGGATGTGTCTCGTGACTTTGCCTGTTGCTGACCCGGCAGTGCAAGCCGTCAACCCGCGTAGCGCTGGGGGCGTGTCTTTACGAACGCTGGAAGGCTTAGCGGCCATTACAACCGGCTGCTGGAGCAAAGAGGGCGGCATTATAATCAGTGTCCGCTCTGGCGGCTATGCAATTCGGAAGAGCTTATGCCTAGGGTCTGTTGACGTTTCCTCATCACCACTGCTGGAGGCCATTTTTTCG
>CAYNST010000144.1:0-7796 GCA_964399955.1 uncultured Cellvibrionaceae bacterium
TCCAGTTCATCCAGCTCGTCCAGTTCATCCAGCTCGTCCAGCTCCTCAAGCTCCTCCAGTAGTGGTGCTCCACCAGCTAACGCCTCCGTGGATACCGACACTTGGCATGTTTTGGTCAACCGACATTCCAATTTGGCGCTTGACGTTCAAAGCGCATCCACCGTTGCGGCTGCGCCCCTTACTCAGTGGACACGGAACGACCGGACCAACCAGCAATTCCGCTTTGTGCCTTCCGACGGCGGTGTCTATAGGATAGTTGCTCGTCACTCCGGTCTGGCCTTGGACGTGTATGAGCGCAATGAAGCCGAAGGAGCGGATATCGTCCAGTGGGAAGACCGCAATGGGCCCAATCAGCAGTTTAGCTTTCAGGATATGGGCGGGGACTACTACCGTTTGGTCAACAGCCTTTCCGGCAAGGCGCTGGCGCCAGATTCGGGGTCGGCAGAGGCTGGCACGCGCATTACCCAGTATTTACCCAGTAACTCGGCCGCGCAGCAGTGGCGGCTGGTAGGCTTGGAACCTATTGCCGAACCGGGTGGCGGCGACGGCGCAGAGTGCGGTGCAGGCACGCCCAACGCTACAGTAACCGGGTCTGCCGGGGCATATCGGGTTAACGGTGCCAATTTCAACGGCAGTTACCGAGACGCCATCAACCGAGCGCTTAGCAGTTTGAACTCCAACCGCAGCTCGCCGCAGCGGGTTACGGTCTTTGCCGACGGCTCCATCGGCGCTAGCCAAATTGTTCTGCCCAGCAACACCATATTCGAAGTATGTGGCACCTTGACCGCCAGCAACGTTCGCAGCCGAGGCGCTATCGAAGCTATGGGCGTGAGGAACGTCTCTATCCCGCATTTGACGCTTCGCGGCAATCCGGGGTTTGGTATGAGGTTCCGCGATGTGCACAACCTGCATCTGGGGCAAATAGACATTCGCCTGTCCAGCGGTGGCGGGATTGGCATTCGGTTTGAGCGCGATCGTGCCGGTGGCGGAGCGGCACCGCCGAGCACCAACGTACGCATGGATCATGTCTATGTTTCCGGAACAGGCGCCCACGGGGTAGAAACCTGGCATGTCGACGGCCTGGTAATAGGTACGGTCATAGCCCGCAATACCGCGTATGCCGGGCTGCTGTTGAATGGCTCGCGCAATGCTCGCATTGGCCTGGTAGACGGCGAGGGTACCGGTAGCGGTACAGGCTACGCCACCATGCGCTTTGCCAATCAGAACGGCTTGGTTGGCTCGTCCTACCCCACCAATATCATGGTGGACAAAGTTGTCTCACGCGGTGGTGGCCGCGGCATATTCTGTGTCTCGCGCTCGGGCGGGGTGCGGATTGGTGAGGTGGAGTTGACCAATAACGGTAATAACGCCATTTTGCTGGAGAACTGCTATAACGTAACCATTGACCGAGGCACCATCAATGGAGGCGGAGAAGTACGTCTGGCAGCGCGGTCCGAGTTCCCCAATAACCGCGATATCACCATGCGCAATCTCACAGTTCGGAACGCCAGTGTGCGTGAATCCCCATGCGGTACCAATGTAAGTTGGGCCGGTCTCAGCCACTCCGGGTCGGGCAGTGTGAACGTCTGCCGATAGGCCTTGACTAAAACCCGCGCCGGCTGGCTGCCGGCGCGGGTTTTTTTGTTCAGCCTCCATTCAATCTACTGCTTAATGAACATCGCATAACCGGTGAGTAAGTATTGCCAGCTTCTGCGTGATTGTTCAGCTCATCCCCCGCCTGTTCAGATTGCGTCCCAGCTAGTGCAGAGTAAAGTGAAAAGCCTGAGTTGACACGGGTGAAGATAGCGCGCTACCTGGGTTGGTTTCAGTCGCATTGTAACTGCAAGACTTTCCGTTGAGTGTCAGCAGATAGTTCAGATTTCACTGCGGAAGCCACCCAGGAACCTGGCTGCAAGGCCAGTCTTCTTCTGAGGTGATCCAGGGGAAATTCACGCTGATTACGCTTGAAATCAATTGGGAGGTGATTCCCGGTCAGCCTGCGATTCTCCTACTTTTGTAGGGGAATCGTTCAAATGCATTTCATCTCGCCGTGCCGCGAGTGGCCGCAAGTTGCCTACTATCGCGCTGCGGCATTCTAAGCCTTTGCCAGCGGACCCTTGAAGCGGAGTGCCAAGCCGTGTTGGTGTCTTCCGATCAAGCGTTCCGGTGGGCCTGGTCACCGGGCGCAGGCGCAGTTACAGCCGGCAGCGGCGGGTTTCATGGGGCTGCTACGGCGTTTTAACGCCGTCTTGGGTGTGCCTCGAAGCAGGCAAAAGCTGCCGAACCTCCGCCTGCCGGCACTGCTGTTGGCGAGTGTGCATGCCCCTGAATGCGCTGGGCTTTACGGTGCAAGCTGTTTGACTGAAGGGGGTTTTGCTCTTTTCTGATCTGCGATCATGCGGGGTGACCGCGCGGCTCATTTACCAGACCAAAAACCGTCATTAACTGGTTTTTTCAGTCCGAGCACGGCAGGATCGCCGGGGACTCGGCGCCTGTCCCATGAATTTTTGTGATATACGCCCCTAAAAACTGCGGTCTAGGTCTTGCTTATTCTCCTTGTGGCGTTTTTCCACACCAATGAATAACTATTCTTCATCATACTTTTCGGACTATGAGATGCTAATCACGGAACTAATCCGGCTAAACGAAGATACTGGCTGAAGCCACCTGAGACAGGCGTATCGCGCAGTAAGGCGGTCACCTGTAGTTGTCCTGATTAGAGGTGTTGATGGCCATTTTGTTCAAATTATGACCGTCAATTTTTAACCCACCCGAAGTGGCTTTGGCGACAAAACTCTGTAACCTTGCTCGCCCACTGCATTGGCCGGGCGCAGGTATTCAAAAGGAGTGGGTTATGACAGATAACAATAAAACACGAGATGATTGCCGGATTGCCCACAAGATACAGCGAGCCCAGCACCCGGCGAATGAGCCGTCAAATCTGTTCGCCAACCGGAGCCAGGCTGCTGCCCATCCGTTCTTCTGCCGAAAGGCGCGTGAGGTGGGCGGGAATCTGCTACGAATCTCCGCCTTGTCGTTGATTGAGGAATCGGGCGCGGCGGTCCTTCATTACCGAGACCTATTGATGCAGGGAGGCGAGCGCTATCGACTGAAGCAAAAGAACCAGCAGCTAAGCAATACAGGGTGAGCCAATATAGATGGCCATTCACTATAGGCATCTAGTTGTTCTGCTAGCGCACCTTCCACCGTTTGCTGGCTGAGTATGTCTGATCAATTACTATACGACAGAGGTATCATGGTATGTTTAAAAAAACCTATGCATTTCTTTTGCTCTTTGCGATATCGGGTTGCGGCGGGGACGTCGTCGACGATGGGGAGCAAGTCACAGCGTCGAGCAGTTCATCCAGTAGTAGCTCCTCGTCATCAAGCAGCAGCTCCTCCTCATCCAGCAGCAGCTCATCGTCTTCGTCTGGCACTCCCGCACCTGTAGACCCGCCAGTTCCGGAAGTTGAGCTTAGCGCAACAATTGACGCACAAAATCATGAAAACGTAGAGGGGTTTGCTCCGTTTGCAATCAGAAACGTAGGCGAAAAAACTTATATCGTCTCTGAGGGCGACAAAAACGAACTGGGCGCAGATGATGTGTCTGGCCAGGCGCACTATACGATTACGGCTTCTGATACCAGCATCCAACTGTTTGCGGAGATGAATCTTCAGGGCGAGCTGACCGACAGCTTCTTCTTTAAAATAGAAGACTTGTCAGATTGGGCTATGGAAAACGGCCGCGTAACCAACGGATTCGAAGAATTACTGCTGGGCTCATGGAACAATGCCGTGCCAGGCCAGGTTTACACCGTAAAACTGCTGCGACGCGAAGCGGGCGCCGCTATTGCCAGTTTGCGTGTTGAAGGTGCCATGTTCAACGTTGCAGGAGGCCCTGGTGGAACCCCGGTGGATCCCGGTAACCCAGCGCAGCCCGGCAGTCCAGGAGAGCCTGTCAATGCGTTTCTGATGGGCAAACAGCTGTACGAAGCAGACTGTGCGGTATGCCACGGTATTGATGGTGACGGTCAAGGCGCCAACGAAGATGGCCTGATAGGTTGTAACTTCTGCAGCACCGTAGACCAGTTGGCCGCCAAAATTGAAACAACCATGCCTTTGGGCGCTCCAGAAGCCTGTGATGCCGAGTGCTCTGCCTACATTGCTCAATATGTAATGGAGCAGTTCAACCCACCTCAACTGGCAGGCCCCATCGAGCCGTCCAAAGCACGCGCATGGCTTTTGACTGCCAGCGAGTACCGGGCAACGCTTACCCAGTTGCTGGGTTTGCCCGCCAACTACACCTGGATGGAAGGCTACACAGACGTTTCCGACGACCACTACTACCCGACAAACTCTGACCTGCTGTCTGTATCCCAGGAAAAAGCACTTTACTTCCTGGAGCAGGCTGAAACCATCGCAGAAGGGTTGAGCGAAAGCCAGTTGGGCGCTCTGAGTCCTTGCAACCTGGGGCAAGCCGCTTGCGTCACAGAGTTCACCCGCGACTTTGCTCGCAAAGCGTTCCGCCGCGACCTGACCAATGCAGAAGCAGATGAGTATTTGGTGTTCGCCGAAGGCGCAACAGGTATAGACCAGTACCGTCAAATCATCGTGGGCGTACTGAACTCGCCTTTCTTCCTTTACAGAACGGAAATGGGCAACAATGAAAATGTTGCAGAAGGTGAGACTACCGAGCTGACCGGCTATGAAGTTGCCAACCTCATTTCCTACGCCTTGACTGGAAAACCACCTACTGAAGAGCTGATGCAGGCTGCACGCGACGGTGAGCTGAATTCTGCCAACTCTCTGCGCACCGTTGTTAATGAGATGGTAGCAAGGCCGGAAGTGGCGCAACGTCTGCAAAGCTTTATTCGGTCCTGGTTGTTGGTTGATGAAGGCAAGTGGGCTGAAGTTGAGCACTCTGCAGCTGCGTGCGAAGGGTTTGATGAAGCCAAAGGTGCTATCGAAAACGAATTCACACAGTTTTTGTCGACCAACGCAACCATCAATAACAGCCTTGGAAGCCTGTTCACCGCTCCACTCCCAGAGCCTACCGGAGCGTTGCGTGACTTCTACCTGAGCAATGACGACCCTGCGGGCCTGGGTCCGGTACGACAAGGTATTTTTAACAGCGGCATCTTTGCGGCACGGCACGCGCAGTACTCGATCCCGTCTCCTGTTATGCGCGGCAAAATCATGCGTGAACGGGTACTTTGCCAAAAGCTGCCTGAGCCTCCGGCTGACATCCCTGATCTAGGGTCACCGGGCTCAATGCCAAACGTCATTACCAACCGGGATGTGTTCAATGTTCACCTTACAGATGCAGCTTGCACCAGCTGCCACGTACTGATGGACCCGCTCGGGTTTACCATGGAAAATCTGGACGCTTGTGGTCGCTACCGTACCGTGGATAACGGCGGCGATGTTGACGCCAGCGGTGAAATCATAGGTACCGTATTTGATACACGAGTTAGTGGGCTGGCAGAGCTGAGCAGCACTTTTGCCAATCAGCGAGCTGTCAATGCGTGCTTTGCTTCAAACGCATATCAGTTTTATCGGGGAATGTCGGAGGGTGATACTCCAAAACCGCTTATTGATCGCATAGCAGATAACTTGGATACCGACGGCAGCTTCCGCGACGTCATTGTTCAACTGCTGACGCATGAAAATATCCTGGTTCGTGAACGATAAACATTTTCCCTTGGCTCCGCGCGAAAACGCGGAGCTTCTATAGAGAGAGACAGATTATGTATAAACTCCCAAGAAGAGAACTTTTGAAGTCTGCGGTAGGCAGCGCGCTCTTGGCTCCACTATTGCGAGTGAGGAATCTGCAGGCGCAAAACGCACAGCCAAAGCGTTTTATGATCTTCAACGCAGCCGGCTCTTTTGTACCGGAATGGTTTCCCACCAACCCTGGTAGAAACTATAACCTGCGCAGGCCGAATACCGCTTTTGAAGATGTGAGGAACGACTGCCTCTTTTTGCAGAATATGCAGCATTCAACGACCCGTGGTAATCATCACGAGCGGGGAATGGTTACGGCTTATAGTGCCGCTGGCAGTGATAACGGTGACATCACCATTGACCAGGTTATTGCCAGGCATTTGCGGGATCAGCCTAACGCTGCACCGGTCAACTTTATGGCCATGGGGCTGTATGGCGGTCGCAACAACGATATGCGCTCTTTGATGACCTACGCAGGGCCTAACCGCCGGATCAGCCCTGAAGAATCTGCTGTAACAAACTACGAAAGGATTTTCAATGGTGCAACGTCCACTACCGTAACTGCACCGTCGTCAAGCGCTTCTGATGCGCGCATCAAGGTATTTGATGTAGCCAAAGAAGACCTGAAGAAAATTCAGAGTTATCTGGGGCAGGAAGAGCGCAGCAAGTTGGAGTACCATATCGACTCGCTGATCAACCTTTCCACAGAGTTGCAGTCCAATGTCGAGCCGCCGGAGCAGGTCAGAATTTGTGAAGAGGTGATGATTCGTGGCGACAGAAATACAGTCCGGGAGGAGCGCTCTCTGACTAATGGTGTGCAAAACCTGATGAATCTGACTTCAGCTGCATTCCAGTGCGACCGGACGCGCGTGGTGACTGTGCAGATTGGCTTCTCGGGTGATCACTTCAACCGGCTGCGCGGCTTCCGAGCAAACACTGAAACCCGTGACAGCTGGCACGATCATATTCACCATAGAGCAAGCCGTACCAACCACCAGTATTACGGTGAGTGGATGTGGATGTGCGAGCTTTGGTCTTCACATTTGGCAGGACTGGCAAAAAGCCTGCAAGCAATCCCTGAAGGCGACGGCACTATGCTGGATAACACTATTATCCTCTGGGGTTCAGAGATGGGCATAGCCCATAGTCACAGCCCCATCAACGTGCCGCACTTGGTTATAGGCGGGCGCAATATGGGTGTGGATACCGGTAAGTTCATTGACTTCGGCAACAATAATCGCCAGGATCATGCCAAACTGCTGACCAGTATCAAGCACTCATTTGGCATTATGGACAATGGAATGGGTAACCGTCCCAACGCCGGGCCGCTGGCTGGTTTTGCCAGGTAAGTTGAATTACTAGTTTTAAACCTCCCATGTAAATCAACCAGGCTTACACTTGAGCCTGGTTGATTTTTCCTCTCAGCTAAACTTCTTCGTAGCTCAAGCGTTTTTAATCCGAGGTGGCGGTGGAGTTGCATATTCCACTTTTGTTGCCTGCTAATATTCTAAAACTTCAGCAAGCTAGAGCAGCTATACAGTATGCGAAGATACTGTACACAATTATTTATTTAATTTGGTGTTGTGGCTTTTTGGTTCATCTCTCAATGTTAAGTGCGCGTAAAATAACACGCTCGAGACAGTCGCTTTTATGTTTGAGCAAACGTGGAGAGCCGGGTGTTGCAAGCGCTGAGGTGGCATGCTGGCGGGTAAATAACTTGAGGCGGTAGACTAGGGCTGCCGCGAGATGTTGGCTTATAGCCGTTCAACTTGGATTTGACAATTATTTAACGGGGAAACAACGCATTATTTACCGTTCCTGCGACACAAATCACAGCGTGACGCGGAACAAATCTGGGATAATCGCCAGCCAATCTGGGTAGGTTCAATGCCCTGAATAAACCAGCACCTTGTGGTTTTATTTGCCTGAACTCAATTCTGAGGACTTCTAAACATGAAAAAAACCTATCTAGGCGCCAGCTTGCTGTCGTCTGCTTTCATCCTGACAGCTTGTGGAGGAGGAGAGGGTCCAAAACAACCTGTGGATCCAATGCCTAGCTCCAGCTCCAGCTC
>CAYNST010000145.1:0-7785 GCA_964399955.1 uncultured Cellvibrionaceae bacterium
CTTTATTTTTGACCAAGGCAGAGGCGATCTATGCAAGCGGTCCACCCGGCATTCAAACTACTTCGCAGTGAAACCATAGCGTCACTCAATGTAACGGTTGAGGAATTTCAGCACGTAAATACAGGGGCGCTGCACATACATTTGCGGGCCGACAACCCGGAGAATGTATTTCTGGTGGCCCTGCGAACCGTGCCGCAAGACTCCACCGGCGTGGCCCATATCCTGGAACATACCGCCTTGTGTGGCAGCCAGCGCTACCCCGTGCGCGATCCGTTCTTCATGATGACCCGCCGCTCACTGAACACTTTCATGAACGCCTTCACCAGCTCGGACTGGACCGCCTATCCCTTTGCCAGCGTCAATCGCAAGGACTTTGACAACCTGCTGGACGTCTACCTTGACGCCGTATTCTTCGCCAAGCTGGACCCCTTGGATTTTGCCCAGGAAGGCCACAGACTGGAGTTTTCCGAAGCAGAAGACCCAAACTCCACCCTGGTGTTCAAGGGCGTGGTGTACAACGAGATGAAAGGCGCCATGAGCTCTGTCAGCTCTATGCTGTGGCACACGCTGAACAAGTACCTGCACCCCTCCACCACTTATCATTTCAACAGTGGCGGTGAGCCGGAATGCATACCCTCACTCAGTTACGAACAGCTCAAACACTTCTACAAAAGCCACTATCATCCGACCAACGCCGTCTTCATGACCTATGGCAACATCCCGGCAGTGGAACATCAGGCCAAGTTTGAAGACCTGGCCCTGCGCCACTTCAAACGCTCCGAAGAAGTCATAAGCGTACCGGATGAGCAGCGTTATTATGCGCCGGTACGGGTTGAGGAAGCCTACCCCGTAGCCGAAGGAGAAACCAGTGAGCGCAAGACGCACGTGGTGCTAAGCTGGCTGCTTGGCCGCGCCACAGACCTGAAAAGCGCTCTGGCTGCGCAATTACTGGCCAGCGTATTGCTGGACAACAGCGCATCTCCCTTGAGCCACGCGCTGGAGACCACTGAGCTGGGCACTGCGCCCTCCCCCCTGTGCGGTCTGGACGACTCGCAAAAAGAGCTGGTGTTTGTCTGTGGGCTGGAAGGCTGCAAACAGGACTCTGCAGCCCAGGTTGAAGCTTTCATTCTGGAGACTCTGCAAAAAGTCGCGGCAGAGGGTGTGCCACCCGAAGACGTAGAGGCGGCTCTGCACCAATTGGAGCTGCATCAGCGGGAAATTGGTGGCGACTCTTACCCATATGGTTTGCAACTGATCATGAACAGTCTCACTGCGGCCACCCACCGCGGTGATCCCGTCGCCATTCTGGATGTTGATGCGGCCCTCAGCACCTTGCGTGAAGCCATCAAAGACCCGGACTTCATCAAGCAACAAGTGACCCGGCTACTGCTGGACAACCAACACCGGGTGCGACTGACTCTGGTACCCGACACCGGGCTGGCAGGCCGGCGCGACGCTGCAGAGCAGGCAAAGCTGGCGGCCATACAAGCGGCCTTGAGTGAACAGGAAAAAACCCACATCGTTGAGCAGGCCCGCGCGCTCAAAGCGCGCCAGGCGCAGGAAGACGACGAATCCATACTGCCCAAGGTGACCCTGGCGGACGTGCCCCGTGATGAAAGCTATCTGCAGGGCCAACAGCACACCCTGCCCCGCTCCGGACAAAAGCTGACCACCTATGATGTTGGCTCCAATGGCCTGGTGTACCAGCAGGTGGTCATCGACATGCCTGCCCTGCCTGAGGAACAGGCCCGGTTGTTGCCGTTTTACTCCAACTGCCTGACCGAGGTGGGCTTGGGCACGCGAGATTACCTGGCCGTGCAAAAATGGCAGGCCAGTGCCGCCGGTGCGCTCAACGCTTTCAGCAGTGTGCGCAGCCGCGTAGACGATATTCACACTACACAAAGTTTCCTCACCCTGTCTGGCAAAGCCTTGAATGCCAACCACAACGCCCTGTGCGATTTGATGGCCAGCACCTTGGGTGAAGCGCGCTTTGATGAGCAGGCACGCATTCGAGAGCTGGTGGCTCAAACCCGCGCCTCCAGGGAGCAGAGCGTGACCAGCAACGGCCACGCCCTGGCCATGAGTGCCGCCACCTCGGGTATGTGTGCCGTGGCAAAATTCGGCCACGACCTGAGTGGCCTGGAAGGTATCAGGCGCCTCAAAGCACTGGATGATTCCCTTGCGGACAAAGCCACCCTCACCAACTTCTGCGATCAACTGGCGGCCATTCATCAGCAGGTCAGTCAGGCGCCGCGGCGCTTCCTGCTGGTGGGCGAGGCGGAGGCACAAAGCCAGTTGCAGCAGACCTTTGCCCAGACCCTAGATCAGCCATCGTCGTCCGCCAGCTTTCAGCACTTTGAACTGCCCAGTTACACGGCAAGCGTCCGGGAAGCCTGGTTGACCAACAGTCAGGTGAACTTCTGCGCCAAAGCCTACGCCACCGTGCCCATGACCCACGAAGACGCCGCACCTTTGGTCGTGCTGGGGCATGTACTGCGCAACGGTTTCCTGCACCGTGCCATTCGGGAACAGGGCGGAGCGTACGGCGGCGGCGCTGGACAAGACAACAATCTGGCGGCCTTCCGCTTCTATTCTTACCGGGACCCACGACTGGAAGAAACGCTCAGCGACTTTGATCTGGCGATTGATTGGTTGATGAGCACAGAGCTGAAATGGCAGGCGGTAGAGGAGGCCATCCTCGGCACCATCAGCGGTATCGACAAACCGGACTCACCGGCTGGACGGGCCAAACGCTGGTACCACGCCGACCTTCACGGCCGCACCCTGGCCCTGAGACAAACCTTCCGCGAGCGCATTCTGGCCACGCGCCTGGAGGATTTGCGCCGGGTGGCGGGGATGTATCTGGCGCCGGAAAAAGCCAATATTGCGGTGATTACCGACCACGCCAAGGCGTCACTGGCCGGGGACCTGGGCTTGCAAACGCACACACTGTAACGCGTGCAGGGACGCCACATGAATGCGCGGCGTCCGGCCCTTTCGGCCGCCGCGCACAAGCGGGTTAAGGAAGAAATGCCCTACGCCAAGCGGTGGTAGCCGCCATTCAGGTAGATTAGCGGGTTGGGCTCGGTCGGGGCGGCCGACGCTTGCAGGATACGCCCAATAACAACGTGATGGCTGCCGTAAAGCTGCACCGCATCCACCTGGCAGACAAACACCGCTTCGGCATCGGCCAGGACAGGTGCCTTGCCCGACGCGCGCTGCCAATTACAGCCGTCAAACCGATGCGGCCCCTGATCTCCGGTGGCACACAGGTTGGATGCCGCTTGATGATGCTGAGCCAGCACATTGATGGCAAATTCGTGCCCGGGGGTTAACAGGGGGCAAATGCGGGTGGTGCGCGCCACACACACCAGCAGCGATGGCGGGTCGTCAGATACGGAGGTCACAGAGGAGACCGTCATTGCCAGGTCTACGCCCGCAGGCGAATGGGTGGTCAGAATGGACACACCGGACGCCAACCGGCGCATGCCTGAGCGCATGGCCTGCGCTAAATCTTGGTTCATGCCTGTTAGGTGCCTTTATTCAAGTGTAAGCATTCAGCTCACGCCCGAATTTGCCCATAGCTGCGTTAAAAAATAGTTGCCACCCTGTCAGCAACAGGGTGCAACGGCTGTAAAGGCGGCCCCTGAGGGGTGCAGCACAGGAAGTGCGCAATCTTTACAGGTGAAAACTCACATTTTTCGCCTTGCTCGCACAATTTCAGACGCAACCTGAACAATCACGGATTAAACTGGATAGTTACGTTCAAGTGAGAACTGCATCATACCGATTGCCCGGCAAAATGACACCTGCAAGCTCTGCCCTGGCGAAAGGCCTCAAAACCGAGTTGTATCAAACCAAAGCTTGGGGTTGTTCAATGGCGTGCTCTGCGGCAGCAGTGGGTTATCCAACTTGAACACGCGGCGCTCAGAAAATTTTATGTTGTCGAACACCGTTTTCACCATCGCATTGTTGAGAAACAACTCGTCAAAGCTGCCGTCGTCTATGGCCATCAGCAAACCCTGCTCAAGGTCGCGAGCCAGGTCCGGCCGCCCTGGGGTAACAAACAAATAATAGGGCGAGGTATACTCAAACAGCAGGTTGCTATCCACGGCCAGTTCCAAGTCCGGCCGACGAGCCATTTCTGCCCAAGGCTCATGCACACCGCGTGGGAAGGCATCAAAGCGCTTGCCGTCTGTCATGTGAAACAAGCCTTCGTACTGGGCCGAGGTGATAACGTTCAACCCGTTGGCCTGTAAAATGGCAGTGTCCGCCCATCCCAAACCCTGCCCGTACCTGTAGTTTCTGGCCTGCTCCAGGGTCATGACCGCATCAAAGAGGTTTTGATTCTGCTTGTGAACCAACAATACGCGGTAGCCCAATAAGCCCTTGAATAACGGTATGCGCACCGGTATGGCAACCTGCTCCATCTCCATGCTGGTAGAGGTCCAGATTATATCAATCTTGCCATCCTTCACTTCCTCCCGCAGCTTGGGCGCGCTCATGTCGTCGCTTTCAACATCCAGCTTGAACGGCTTGCCGACCTTCTGCAGAGCCAGACGGATCATGCTGACGGCATAGGCGGCATTGTCATCTCCGCGTGACGTTACCCGAATATGGGTAGTGTCTTCAGCACTGCTGGCGGCTGCCGCTAACAGGCAAAGCAACACCAATAGCCCGCTAACCCATATTCTGTTTTGTTTAATAATTGCCACTACAACTTTAACCATGCAATTGAAGCTCCAGACATTCCTGGCATTTTACCCTGCTGTGATTATCGCTTTTTGGCGGTAAACGGCAGCGTATCTATGAGATTTTCCAGGAACCCGCCCTGTGAATTCAGGCCGTTTAGTATTGCCTCCATGGCGATAAACTGGCGCATAAGCCGCTCCTGGAAAACCGTCATGCGTTTTTCCAGGAGCTTTTCATTGTCGTCCTGCTGCACCACGGTGCGATTGAGTTGGGTTTCGCGGGCGTCAAACAGGCCATTGGACTTCAGGAACTGGTTGGCCACATCATCCATTTGCCCGGCAAAACCGCGTGAGAAACTCACCTTGGACGAAGTTGCATTTTCACCAATGATGAGCGACAAGCCCTCCGCCGCAGAACCCAGTTTGGGCAACAACACATTGCCCAGACCAAACGCCTCAACGCCGTCAACCGTGCCTTTTACGTCGACGCCGCTTTGCATGCTGCCTAGTCCAACACCCAGGCCAAAATCGCGGGTCATGGCCTCACTGGCACTGCCCACCGTCACCGATGAGCTGGCACCGTAGCGGTTGGAGGTAAACTTAAGCGCGCCGGTGTCCGCATCTATACCTACACTGACCTTTGCGCCGCTGGCACTGAGGTTGGGGTCGCTGTTGATTGCCGATTGCAGCGCGCTCATGAAGTCGGCCTGGCTTGCATACTGGGTGTTTGCCGGGAGCGTTATGTTACTGGTGGGCAAACCGTCTACTGTGAAGCTGACTGAGTAGTCCTCGTCACCGGTATCAAATCCGGGAAACACCGCCGCTACCGTTTCGCCAACCAAATAGCCCTTGGCCGGGGGTGTGGCAATCACAACCTCATAGCTACCCGCCTTGGTGCCTTTGCCGAAGCTGTTAACCGTTACTTCCGTTGAAGAAGAATGCGTAGACGGCGCAAACAGTTTTTGTACATCGGCAAAGTTTTCCGCAAAAGCTTTGGTGAAGTCTTTTTCATCGATGCTGAGCATACCGTTCAACTCAGTGCGAATTCCCACATTGGTCAGTGCGCCAAAGTTGGAATTGGCAAGCCCCGGTACCGCAGAGGCAATGGATGTGCGAAACTGCGACAACACGGACTTGGCCAATGTATCCTTGACCAGTGCACCAGGCTTTTCTTCTTCTTTGTCGTAGCCAAACAACGGCTCCACTTCTTTCAGAAAATCGTTATAAGCGGCAACAAAACTGCGCACGGTTTGCTCGGCAAAGGCTTTGTCGTGCGAGATGGTGATATTTACCACTTCGCCGGGCGCGGGTTTCATCAGGTCCAGCGTCAAGCCGCCAACCACATCGGCGACGGAATTGGTCTCGCGCGTTACTCTGAGACCGTTGACAATCAACACCGCGTCGGCGCCGCTTTGCGCCTCCAGCTCAGAAAATCCGGCCACATCCGGGTTGAAGGCAAATCTGGATAAACCGCTGCTGTCCGTGTTGCTGGGACTGTCTCCACTCTCGTCAATACTGATATGCAATTCATTCTTGGCACCGGATGGCGCGGTAAGAATTAGCCTATGGCTTTCACCGTCAAACACAATGCTGGCCTGTACGCCTTTGTCGGCCGCATTGATGGCGTCGCGCAGTCCCTGCAAACTGTTATTGCTACCGTCAATATCAATAGAGAAAGATTCGGAATTCTCTTTCTGGGCAAACTCCGCCGCGACACCGTCCAACCGGCTCCAACTGCCCAGGCTAATGGTCAATTTACCCTCGCCTACAGCATCCGTAGGTGCGGCAAAGCCTGCAAAACCCAGCGACTGCGAGCGAGCCACTTCCATTACCTGGACGGCGTAGTTGCCCGGCTGCACATTGGTGTCCAGCTTGGTGGGCACCAGCGCATCACTTTGACTGAAAGAGGCCGCCTTGCTGAATAACCCCTCCCGGTCCGTCATGGCCTTGAGCGATGCCTTGAAGGTGTCCATGGCACTTGCCAGACTGGCAAAGCCGGAAATTTGTGCCTTGGCTTGATCCCGTGTTGTGTCTATGCGCTTCTGCGGAGCCAGCCGTTCAATTTCTGTCAACTGTTTGACGATAGCTGCGGAATCAATACCGGAACCAGCCCCAAGGGACTTCATGATATTGTTGTCAATCATAGACTTTCTCCGCTCACTCTAATCGCCTGCTGACGATAATTACTGATATCAGTATAGGCCATGACCGCCAATTTACCTGGCGCCGCACAGCCCCACCCTGATGACAAACCACATAGGGGACGGCCCTCGACCTGCATTGCCGGCGGTCAGGTCAACTCGTCAATCAACCGAAAGCCGCTGTCGTCATTCAGACGGCGAGCCAAGTCCAGAAACACCTCGTCCGGAATCTGCCGCACCAACTTACCTGTGCTGCTTTCAACAACTTTGACTACCGTCTTCTGCAACTCTTCATCAACGGAAAAACTTAAGTCACGACCAATGGATTGCACATAGTCGTTGAGAGACTGCACCGCCCGGGCGACCGCCTCCAGTTTGTCAACCGCTGCAGGCGCCGCTGATTTTTCAGGTTCATTCCCCTGTCCGGCTGCCGACGGCGGCAAATGCTTGCCGCCCGGCTCCGGCTTGTGATCAAGCGTACTTCTGGAGGCTGTAGCAGCCACAACCGACAACCTGGGACTTTGACCTGCACCGACTTCATTCATGAGAAATCCCTCCCGAAACTCAAAAGGGCACTACTTGCGTAGTGCCCTGCGATAGGCCGCCGCTACGCGGCTCTGAGAAAACCGTTAAACTTAGCCCAGCAGCTGCAACACCTGCTGGGGCCGGGCGTTGGCCTGAGCCAGCATGGCCTGAGAAGCCTGCTGCAGAACCTGTGAACGGCTCAGCGCAGCAGTCTCCTTGGCAAAGTCCGCGTCCACAATTCGTGAGCGCGAGGCTTCGGTTTTTTCAACTACGTTGGACAGGTTGGAAACGGTAAAGTCCAAGCGGTTATTGATGGCACCCAGGCTTGAGCGGGTGTTGTTGACCTGCTCCAGGGATTTATCAATCACATCCAAAGCTTTCTGGGCGCCAGCGGCTGTAGAGATATCGATATCAGACAGCGAGTCACC
>CAYNST010000146.1:0-7336 GCA_964399955.1 uncultured Cellvibrionaceae bacterium
ATCGAACTGCCTCAAGCTGATTTCACCACCGCTGAATACCCGCTCCCCCCGTGACGTCGCCAATAACAACGCGCCGTCATCGCCCACACCCAACATCCTCCCGGTCACTTTAGCGGCCGGGGTGGTCAGCTCCACCATACAGTTGGCGTGCGCGTTGTACGCCTGCCACGCAGCCCTGTAGTACTGAAATCCCCGCTCCGGATAATCAGCAAGCAGCTCCACCAGCCGTCGGATCAAGACGCTCGACAGGCGGTTTCTGTCACACGCCAGACCGGCAGATTTCAAGTCTGCCCACGGTTGGTCCAGCCTGCCCTCAAGGACTTCTGCGGGCAAGTCGCTCATGGCCAGGTTCATTCCAACACCCACAACCACCCGGCATTCACCGGCCGCATCCCCACTGAGCTCAATCAGCACACCGCCAAGTTTTTTTCCTTGCAGCAGCACATCATTGGGCCACTTCAGTCTCGCTCCCGACAGACCCAGCTCTTCCAACCCCTCAACCAGCGCGACACCCACGGCCAGACTCAGCCCCTGCACCGCAGCCACCCCCTGATGAAAAGTCCAGCTGACTGACAGGTAAAGGTTTTTGCCGTAGGGGCTGAACCAGATGCGGCCCCGCCTGCCCTTGCCCGCCGTCTGCCGCTCTGCCAGACAGGCTTCCCGCGCCCCGGATGGTCGATCCAGCAGAAAGCGATTGGTTGAATCCAGCTCATCGAACAGGTGGATCTGGGCAAGCTGCTGTCGCACAGCAACCGGCAGTAGATCGGTAATGATGTCGGCGTCCAGCAGGGACACCCCCCCTTGAATGCGATAGCCCTTCCCCTTGGCGGACTCCACCCAGATATCCAGCGCTTCCAGCAGCTGCAGACGCTTCCAAACCGCCGCCCGACTGATCCCGAGGGCTGCTCCCAATGCCTCACCCGAATGAAATTCACCGTCTGACAGCAGACCAAGCAGTTTTTTTGAGCCCAACATGGTCAAGCGCCTGTATCAAATATAGTGACGGGAAAATCTTTGCCCAAGCCGCGTCAGCACTTCATAGCTGATGGTGCCCGCAGCACTCGCCATGGCATCAACGGAGATATTGGGCCCGAGCACCTCGATCAAATCACCTTCGGACGGGCGCTGGAACGGCGCAAGATGCGTCACATCATAAATACAGCAATCCATGGAGACGCGGCCCAACATAGGCAGAGACTTGTGAAACCAGGCGTGCCCCGCACCGGCAAGACTGCGCAGCAGGCCGTCCGCATAACCTCCGGCCACGGCCACAGCCACCATTGGCTTGCGAGCGACGCACTCACCGCCATAACCAATCGATTCGCCGACGGCAATTTCCCGCACCTGAACCACCGGCAACTGCAGTTGTACCACAGGCTTCATGGCGATGGAGCCGTCCGCCCGGGGAGACCCGCCGTAGAGGGAAATTCCCGGGCGCACCAAATCATAATGAGCCGCCCCGGCTAAAAAAATGCCGGCGGAATTGGCCAGGGATAGTTGCAACTGCGGCAAGCGCCGCTTCAGCGAGCGCCCGGCGGCACTGAAGCGCTCAAGCTGCTTGCTGTTCAAGGGGTGCGCGGGCGCGTCGGCGCAGGCAAGGTGACTCATCAGCCATTGCACCTGAGCGGCCTCCAGCAGGCCGGGTTCCGCCGTCAAAGCCTGCAGCTCCGACGGGCTCACGCCAAAGCGGTTCATTCCGGTGTCTATCTTCAGTGCGCAGGTCGCATTCGGGCGGCCGCCGACAGCGCGATGCCAGCGATGAAACATTGGCAGACTGACAATCACAGGCACCAATTGATGCTCAAGGTAGGCCTGCAACTCAGAGTCATCGAAGCCCTGCAGGACAAATATCTGGCTGTCCGGCCCGATCAGCTGACGCAACTCTATGGCTTCTGCTGCACTGCTCACAAAAAAATGCCGGCACCCCGCCCGGCGAAGCGCAGGCGCCACCTCTGACACACCCAAGCCATAGGCATCCGCCTTGACAACCGCCCCGCAGCGCCCGGAACGAAGTTGCGAGCGCAGGTGCTGCCAGTTCTCCACCACCGCAGACAAGCTTATGGTCAGGCGCCCAACTAATGGCCGAGACATGGCGTAACTCCAACTGGCAAACAAGCCATTTTGCAAAGGACGATCAAGCGGGACAGGCAGCAGCACGGGAGCCGCAAAAGAGAAGCTTGTAAGAATAGGACAAGTTGGGCAAGAAGAAAAACGGTAACTGGTCAGCTCCCAGCCAATGTGCCCATCGCCTCGTTAGAGAATGGCCAGCGCCTGCCTGGAGCGGCATGGAAGCCTGCAAGGCGGCCCCGGACAGGGGGGGGGGAGCACAGGGAGTGCGAAGTATGTACCTATGTAAATACACATTTTTCGTCTTGCGCTGCACAAATTCTGGTGCAGCCCGAACAGTCACGGGATGTACTGAAGAACTACGAAAAACGATAAATAGCGCGAATGCGCCATCGTACAACTGCGCGCCCCGTTTTGAGCGGCGCGCGCAGTCAATTGAATGGTGCCCAAGGCCGGACTTGAACCGGCACGGCTTACGCCACTACCCCCTCAAGATAGCGTGTCTACCAATTCCACCACTTGGGCAATACTGCTATTCCGCAGTTGGTGCGGCTTGTTCTTCAACGGCTGCGCCGGGCTCTGCTGGAGACGCCTGCGAAGCTTCAGGTGCCGTGGCAGCTTGAGGAATTTCATCTGCCGGAGCTCTCTGCGCGGCGGGGATTGTATCCACCTCTTCGAAAACAGGCAACTGTCCTTCGTAAGAATCTACTCGGGTCTTGCTCATCACAGCCAGGGTAATGCTGGACGCAAAAAACACGGCCACCAGAACACCCGTCATGCGCGAGAAGAAATTACCCGAACCTGCAGCGCCAAACACCGTCTGTGACGAGCCGGCGCCGAACGACGCGCCCATCTCGGCGCCCTTGCCTTGCTGCAGCATGATCAAGGCAACAATACCCAGAGCGATGATAACGTGAATAACCAATAAAACGCTTTCCATGAATGTCTCTCTGTTAACTCAGCTCAGCTGCGCGACAAATCTGCAAAAAGTCGCGAGCCACCAGGGCTGCGGCACCCACTAACACCCCGTCGATATCGGGCTCGCTAAAAAAATCCTGCGCATTGACCGGATTGACGCTGCCACCGTAGACAATGCGGGTCATACCGCCGGCCGCACCCAACTCGCGGCGAATAAATTGATGCACCTCAGCGGCCTGCTCGGGCGTGGCGTGCACACCGCTGCCCACAGCCCAAAGCGGCTCGTAGGCCACCACCGCGCGGGACAGGCTACCCGGCCCGCAGTAGTCGATTACAGCTCTAATCTGACGACCTATAACCTGCAACGCTTCGCCTCGCTGGCGGGCGTCGCTGCTTTCGCCAACACAAAGTACCGGTACCAGCCGCGCGCTCTGTGCCGCTTCAAATTTTCGGGCGACCTCTTCGTCGCTCTCTGCATGGTAGCGGCGCCGCTCTGAATGGCCAACAATCACATACCGACAGCCCAGATCGTGCAGCATTTCTGCTGACACATCGCCTGTGTATGCGCCGCTCGCAAAGCGGCTCACATCTTGAGCGCCCAGCGCAATGTTCGAGCGTATCAACTCGGTATAGGCCTGACTCAAATGGGCAAAGGCGGGACACACAACCACTTCCGCTTTGTGCACCCCCACCCAACCCCGAACCAATTCGTGCAGTAGCCGGCTTACTATTGACTGCGATCCGTGCAGCTTCCAGTTTCCGATGACAATTTGTCGTCGCATATCCGAGGTCCTGATTACACGGTCGTAAGGCCTGCTCGCCCACCAGCATTGGCAGTCTCGCCCCGGCTTGAAGCATCGGAGGGCCGTGCAGGCCTGCTCACACGTTGCAACGGGCGCTCGTCAAAACGGGCGCAAATGGTATCCGAGAAACAGCGCCATGACAATGGCCAAGCGCTGCTCACCCGGAAATTGCGGGTTTATGCTGGGCCGCAGAGAATCACAACGGTTATCCTGGCCCGGCCGGTGGTCAGACTACACTCTCCCGGACCACTTTTGCCAGATAATCTGCAAGCTCCTCTACCAGTCTGTGCTGCTGCCCCTCGACCATGACGCGCACGACGGGCTCTGTACCCGAAGGCCGCAGCAACACACGCCCGCGGTCGGCCAGCCTTTCCTGCGCCTGCCGCACCGCCGCCTGAATTTCCGCGCACTGCTCCAGATCAACCTGACGAACAACCGGTACGTTGATCATCACCTGCGGCATCTTTTGCATGCCCTGCTTCAACTGATGCAGGTCCTTGCCCTCGGAGCACAGAGCCTGCAATACCTGCAGCGCGGAGATGATGCCGTCGCCGGTGGTGGTGGCATCACCGCAGACAATATGCCCCGAGGACTCGCCGCCCAGCAACCAGCCCTTCTCCTGCATGGCTTCAAGAACATAGCGATCACCGACCTTGGCGCGCACGAAGGGGATATCCAGGCCTTTGAGGGCAACTTCAAAACCAAAATTGCTCATAAGTGTACCGACCACCCCGGAGCAGCCACCGGTGTGCTTGTGCTTATGCGCAGCGATGATGAACAGTAGCTGATCACCGTCGACTATCTCGCCCCTGTGATCAACAAACATCACCCGGTCGCCGTCGCCATCAAAGGCAATGCCCAGATCCGCCGACTCTTCCAATACCTTTTTTTGCAATTGGGCCAGACTGGTGGAACCGCAGTCTTTGTTGATGTTGAGTCCGTCAGGGCTGCCGCCGACATCGGTAACCGTCGCGCCAAGCTCGCGGAAGACCTCGGGTGCCACCCGATAGGTGGCGCCGTTTGCGCAGTCAACCACCAGCTTTAAACCCGCCAGGGAAAAGCCCCAGGGTAGAGATCCCTTGCAAAACTCAATGTAGCGCCCCTCTGCACTGCTGATACGGCGGGCCTTGCCCAACTGCATAGCCGTAGACATGGGCTCTTCCAACTGATCTTCTATGGCCTGTTCCAGCGCGTCGCTAAGTTTTTTGCCTTCGTTATTGAAGAGCTTGATGCCATTGTCCGTGTAAGGGTTGTGAGAGGCGCTGATCACAATGCCGGCAGAGGCCTGAAAGGTGCGAGTGAGGTAGGCAATGGCCGGCGTGGGCATGGGCCCGAGCAAGCCGACATCAACGCCTGCGTTGATGAGCCCCGCCTCCAGTGCAGACTCAAACATATAACCACTGATGCGCGTATCCTTGCCAATCAGCACCAGCCCAGGAGATTTGCCGCGCACCGACCCGGAAAGCGCCTTGCCAACCGCCCAACCCAAATGCATGAAGAATTCGGGGGTGATGGGCCGCTGCCCAACCCGCCCGCGAATGCCATCCGTACCAAAATACTTGCGCACTGTTTATTCTCTCCTTTGTCGGCAATCATCCGATTGCTCCACCAATTCAAACATTGTGAGCAAATCCCGAGTGGCGGCCACATCGTGAACCCGCAGTACGCTGACCCCTCGCGGCATGGCCATAGCAGCCACCGCCAAACTGCCGGCCAGGCGCTCAGACACATCGCGTCCCAACAGCCGCCCAAACATGGATTTGCGTGATACCCCCAGCAGTACGGGTCCCAACTGAGTAAAGAGCCGCAGGTGCTTTATAAGCGCCAGATTATGCTCGTCCCGCTTGCCAAACCCGATACCCGGATCCACCAGTATTTTCCCCTCCGCGATACCGGCAGCCAAACAGGCGATCTTGCGGTCGCGAAGAAATGCAAACACATCGGCTACTGCATCGGCGTATTCCGGTTGCGATTGCATGGTAGCGGGCCCGCCCTGCATGTGCATCAGGCAGACCGCCATACCGGATTCTGCCACGGCGCTCATGGCGCCCTCACGCATGAGCGCACGCACATCGTTGATCAGATGAGCACCCAGCCCTCCTGCGGCCCGTATCAGCTCAGGCGAGCTGGTGTCGACCGACACGAAGACATCCAACCGGTCCCGCACTGCCTCCAGCACCGGCAGTACGCGGTCGCACTCCAGCGCCAGGGGCACGGGAGCGGCGCCTGGACGGGTGGATTCGCCGCCAATGTCCAGAATATGAGCGCCTTCGGCAACCAATGCCTCAGCTCGCCGCAAGGCGGAATCCAGACGTAGTTTCCCACTCAGGTAGTCCCGCCCACCGTCGTAGAAGGAGTCCGGCGTGACATTGAGGATGCCCATGATCTTAGGCGTACTCAAATCCAGACAGCGTTCGTTCGCCAGCATTATCATAAGCTGAGCCAAATCCAGAAACACAATAAAAAAGGCCAGGCATCAAGCCTGGCCTTCGTACCGCAAGGGGAAGATTAGACCTCTTCAGCCGGTCCAACGATAGGGGCCGGTGCAACCACCTCACCCTGGTTCTTGGAACCGCCCTGCGGATCGGCATCATGCCACTCCTTGGGTGGCCGGACCTTTCTGCGCGCCATGATATCGTCTATTTGGTCGATATCCAAAGTCTCATATTCTATGAGAGCATCTTTCATAGCCTCAAGAATATCGCGGTTCTCCTGCAGCATCTCTGCCGCAGTCTTGTAGCAGCGGTCGGTGATGGCCTTGACCTCTTCGTCAATCAAGCGGGCCGTGTGGCTGGAAATGTGCTTACTTCCGCCAAATTCGTCGTCTTTGGCGTCGTAATCCAAAGCGCCCAGATTCTCGGACAACCCGTAATTGACGACCATGGCGCGAGCAACCTGGGTGGCCATTTTGATGTCCTGGTAGGCGCCGGTGCTCACCCCTTCCTGACCGTAAATCATCTCCTCTGCTATACGGCCGCCGTAGGCCGTGGCGATATCCCCCAGCAGTTTGCGACGGCTCTCACTGATGCGGTCGCCCTCGGGCAGGAACTGGGTCACGCCCAATGCACGGCCACGAGGAATGATGGTTACCTTGTGGATGGGGTCGTGCTCCGCCGACAGATAACCAACAATGGCATGGCCCGCCTCGTGATACGCCGTGCTCACCTTTTGCTGCTCGGTCATCACCAGGGTGCGGCGCTCGGTGCCCATCAGAATTTTGTCGCGCGCTTTTTCAAACTCATCGCCACCCACTATTCGGCGGTTGGCGCGAGCTGCCAGAAGCGCCGCCTCGTTGACCAGGTTAGCCAGATCCGCCCCTGAAAACCCGGGGGTTCCGCGGGCAATAATCCGGGGGTCCACCCGCTCGTCCATAGGGACCTTGCGCATATGCACCTTCAAGATCTGCTCGCGACCGCGAACGTCTGGCAGCCCCACGTGCACCTGACGGTCAAAACGACCGGGACGCAGCAGAGCCCGGTCAAGCACATCGGGCCGGTTGGTGGCGGCGATGACAATAATACCTTCATTGCCCTCAAAACCGTCCATCT
>CAYNST010000147.1:0-7227 GCA_964399955.1 uncultured Cellvibrionaceae bacterium
GACTCACTGATCTTAAACGGAATTTACAACAAATATTCTTAGCGCAATGCGTAAGACCCTTAGCATGCAAAACGCTGCAACTGCGACAGTTTGCGCAGCCGCGCCAAGCCGCCCGTTATCCGGGCGGCAGCTGATTACTTCCAGCACTGGGGTCGGGCCTCTTGGCAGTACCAGAAAACCTCAAACCGGCCAACAGCAAGCACAGCTCCCAAGACAAGTGCGGACGTCCGTGGCCACAAACATCGGGCTGGTTAGCCCGCCATGGTCCCATCCGGCTTCAACTGCACCACCCGATCTTCCGCCGCTGCTTTATAGATAGCCTCTATCAGGCGAATATCGCGCAAGCCCATCTCCCCTGAGGTCTTTATCTCGCTGCCGTTGCGAATAGCGTCGGCCAGGTGGTCAAGCTGGGCCGCAAACTGGACTTGTGGGTCGCCGGGCTTTTGTGTCTCACGCTTGCCTTTCTCCAGCACCATGGTCTGCCCGCTGTAGCTGGTGGCCGGGTCCATCACCAGCCGCCCTTCTGTGCCATTGACCATGACCCGGTTGATGCCGTGGGAATCGTAGGAACTGAATATTTGTGCTATCGCGCCGGAGGGGAATTTCAGGGTTGCGCCCACGTGCGCAAATATCTCGGCAAAACGCGGATCGCCCTCGGGTTGAAACGTTCGGGCACTGATGGCGGAGGGCATTTCGCCACTCAGATAAAGCGCGGCCTGCAGCCCGTAGATGCCCAGATCCTCCAACGGCCCGCCCCCGGCCAGGGCGCGGTTGACCCGCCAGTTTTTGTCCGGCGTGGTGGGCCCCATGCGGTATTCCTGGTTGGTGCGAATCAGGCGGACCTGGCCAATGGCATTGCTGCCTGTCAGTTCCATAGCGCGCAGATTGAAGGGTTCGAAGTGGCTCCGATAGGCAATCATCAACTTGCGGTCGGCGCGCCTGGCGGCACGAATCATGCGCTGACACTCCTCACTGTTAAGTGCCATGGGCTTTTCACACAACACGTGCTTGCCCGCCGCAAAGGCCTTTTCCGCCCATTCGGCATGCAGTGCGCTGGGAAGCACGATATACACCGCATCCACCCGATCATCCTCGGCAATCCTGTCGAAGTTGTCGTAGCTGTAGCGCGCGTCCTCGGCAACACCGTAGGCGTCGGCCACCTTGTTCAGTTTGTCGCTATTGCCGGACACCAGCGCCGCCAGATGCGCGCCCTCCGCGTCCTTGAAGCGCGGCAGCATCTGCTTGAGTGCATAGCCACCCAGGCCCACCACCGCAAAACCTACACTGTCCTTGCGTTTGGCGCCAGCGGGCTTTTTGGGCAGCTTCACTCCGTCCGGCATGGGCTGGCCCTCGGCCCGGACCGGCCCGGGGGACGCCTGCGGCTGCGGCTTGTTGGCACCCGCCTCCTGTGCGTGCGCGCCCACCCAAGGTGCGGCCAGCGCGGCGCTGGACAGTTGAAGAAAGGTTCGGCGGGAGGTTTGGGGTTGTTTCGGCATCATGATTCCTCAATATGCAGGGGGATTGGCAGGATGTTTTATACTCACCCCGGCGCGAGATGGCCTTATCCCCCTCCCCTGACGCCCATCGGCAGGTGGCGTCACGCACTCGCTTTTGCGTTGGCCTGCCCCATACCAAATCCATAAGAAGCCATGGTCACCTTCATTACCTGGTCAATAAATAGCGCGCGCCCGCTATCCTCTTTTGCCGCCCCGGCAGTTACCATAAGTGGCAATAGATGGTCTTCCCGCGGATGAGCCCTGCGTGCCATTGGGGCCGCCTCCCAATGCACCAGCATGTCGTTTCGCTCACCCGCACTTTTCTGCGCAATGGCAGCATTGAGATACGCTTCAAACGCTTCCGCCACCGGCCTGGCTTCATCCCGTCCGAATCCTGCCATATTGTGGTAGGTCAGGCCGCTGCCCATAATCAGCACGCCCTCATCGCGCAGCGGCGCTAGCGCCTCGCCAACCCGGATATGCTCTGCGGGGTCCAGGTTTGACTTGAGTGACAGCATCACAACGGGAATATCCGCCTCTGGATACATCAGCCCAAGCGGCACAAAAACCCCGTGATCAAAGCCCCGTGACGCGTCCTCCCTTACCTCAATGCCCGCAGACGAGAGCAGGCCTTGTACCCGCGCGGCCAACTCCGGCGAGCCAGGCGCCGGGTACTTAACCCGGTAAGTGTGCGCAGGAAAACCATGGTAGTCATATTCCATGGCGGGCTGCCGGGCCGTTGAGACGGTGAAGTCAGGCGCCTCCCAATGCCCCGAGACCGCAAGTATTGCCTTTGGCCTGAATGGCAGGCAGTCAGGCAATGCCGCAAACTCGCGGGCGGTACGGGCAAACATCTGTCTCATCTCCTCCACATACGGCCATGGCCCACCACCATGGGAGAGGAAAAACACCGGTAATCTGGATGAACTCATAGTGCCTCCTGGTATGAGGTAGACTTCAGCAATGGATAAGGGCACCGTGCCCCGATGACGCCAGGCGCGCAGCGCAGGGTCCCAACCTCACCGGCTGCAGATGCCTGCTGCAGGCCGCCCATCCGCCCGCTTTTTAGTTTTTGGACGGCTCTTCGGCCAGCGCCTCAAATGCGATCTCGATGCGAACTTCATCGCTGACGGCGGGAGTAAACTTGCCAGCATCAAAGTCGGACCGCTTGATGACGGTGTAGGCGTTGGCGCCAATGGCGTCCTTCTTCTCCATCGGATGCGGCATGGCCTCAAATGACGTAACCGTTAATGCTACCGGCCGGCTAACCCCCTTGATGGTGAGCACCCCGTCAATTGTGGAGGGCTTGTCGCCGTCGAACGTCACTTTGGTTGACTTGAAAGTAGCCTGCGGGAACTTGGCCGTATCCAGGAAATCCGCCGCCTGAATATGCTCGTCAAACAGAGCTGAGCCGGTGTTTACGGATGTCATGTCGATAGTCACATCAACCGAGGCTGTCTTAGCCTCCTGGTCAAGCACCACCTTGGCGCTGGTATTGTTGAAGCGCGACACCTGAGTTGATAAACCCAAATGGTTGTAGGAGAACCGGGGGAAGGTGTGCTCAGGGTCCGATGTATAGGTGACCGGTGCTGCGAATGCCGTTGAGGTAAAACCAGCCAAGCCAAGCGCAAAAACCAGATTCTTCAAGTTTTTCATGGGAGTGTCCTTCAAGTTGAATAATGGGGCACGCCGGACAGACGCATGTGTGTATCCGGCACTTGACTCACTATAAGCGGCTGTCGCATTTTGCACTATATGGTAAAATTGGGAATCACTGTGCAGCCTAATGGACAATGTATGGATATGGACGGCATTCACGTGTTCGTCAAAGTAGTTGAGGCCGGCAGCTTTTCCGCAGCGGCCCGGCTGATGAAGATGCCAAAGACCACGGTCAGCGCCAAGGTTTCCGCACTGGAAAAGCGCTTGGGGGTAAACCTACTGCACCGGACCACCCGCAGGCTGAATGTGACTGAGGCAGGTGAGCGCTACTACCAACACTGTGCAAAGGCAGTCCACGAGATTGAACTGGCTGAGTCTGCATTGCTCTCGGTTAAAGGCAAGCCGAGCGGCTTGTTGAAAGTAGCGGCTCCGATGGATGTGGGGCACACACTGCTGCCGCGTATAGCTGCAAGCTTCCTTGATAAATATCCGGGCACCCAAATAGAAATGCGCCTTTCCAACCGGGTTATTGACCTGGTTGCAGAGGGTGTTGATGTGGCGATCCGCGCCGGCAGCCTCAAAGACTCCTCAATGATTGCAAAGCGTTTTTTTGACCTATCCATGCAACTTTGGGCGTCACCGCTCTACCTGAAAACCTTTGGCTCGCCCCGTCACCCACAGGATCTCGCCGGGCACCGCTTGGTGCCTTTCGCGGCAATGAAATTCATCAACTTAACCAACGGCAAAGCCGAAGTTGAGGTCAATATGGACGGCCGGGTTATGACGGACGACCTGGAGGCCGTTATGGCGTTGCTGATTGCAAACGCAGGGATAGGACTGCTCCCCACCTTTCTAGCGGAATCTGCGGCTGGTTCGGGCAAACTGGCCCCCGTGCTCCCGGATTGGAAGTTGAAGACATCCAACGGCTACTCGTTCGTCTACCCCGGCCAGAAATACCCTTCACCAAAGGTGAAAGCGTTCATCGAAACAGCGCTCCTGCTGCTTGGCGATTAACACCCAGACGTATGTGCGGCACGAACTCTTTCGTGTACCGTTCTCGTTTGGTCATCAAGCAGCCTCCAGATCAGATGACCACCTCGCTGGGCTGGATGTGTCGACCGGGCATTTTTGCAGATCAAGCTTTGTCCAATTCGCTCTTTCTCAGACTGACAGCTTCTTTTTTAACCGCCTTTACCTGGTGCTCCCACCGACGCTTGGCGAACCGGCGCATATTCGGAATGTCGTCTGTTTCATCCATGATCGGCTGCCCGATGATGGTCTCCATAATATCTTCCAGAGTCACCAACCCCCTCCAGCTACCAAACTCGTCGTAGACCAGGCTCATGTGCTGGCGTTCGCTCAACATCTGGCTCATCAGGCTTTCAATGTTGGTTGATTCATTGACTACCTTCAGCGGCTTCATGATGGATGAGACAGGTGCGGTATCGTCTTCGGCCCCCAGCAGTTCATAGCGGAATACGAGCCCTAAGGGCGACTCATCCGCCACCACAGGATAGCGGGAAAACTGGCTTTCCAAGACGCGCTCCCTCATGGCGCTGATGGTGTCTGTTGGCGCGGCAGACTCGCATACAGTTCTGGGAGTCATTATTTCCCGCACCTTAATCTCATGCAAATCAAGGATATTATTGATGACTCTGTGCTCATCGTCGTCCAGCTCATCAAGTTCGCGGCCGAGCATAGTCAAAGCTTTGATCTCTTGCCGAATATCATGGCCCTGCTCTTTGCCACTGAAAAGCCGCATGATCATATCGGACAACAGGATGAAGGGTTTCAGAATCCAGATCATTGCGCTTAATAGCGAAGGGAGCACCGGCGCTATTGCACGCCAATAGCGCGCACCAATTGATTTGGGCAAAATCTCTGACAGCACCAGTATAAGTACTGTCATCACAGCGGACGCCAAGCCCAGGTAGCCGTCTCCGAATACCACGGTGACCTGCGCACCCACACCGGTTGCGCCCACTGTGTGAGCAACCGTGTTGAGGGTCAGGATGGCCGCCAGTGGTTGATCCACCTTGTCTTTTAGAACCTTGAGGCGCTCGTAAAGCTGGGGGCGAGTCGCCTTTTGGCTGGCAATGAAGCTGGGCGTGACGGACAGCAAGGCAGCTTCGAGGATGGAACAGATAAAGGAGACAAATATTGACAGGGCGGCAAACGCAATCAGCAGAGTCATTAAGGACTGCTAGGGTTGTTGATGGACCGCCAGTTTAAACGAGATTGCGATCACTTACTACTCGACTTTCCCCAGTTGCAAAGCAGGGTCACCAGGACCCAGGCAGGCTCTAAGCGCAAGGAGGCGCAGAGTTCCGAGGAACTCTGCAGAGCCGGGCAAAAAAAATTTTGGTCAACCAAAGCCTCTGTCTTTCTGATAAACTTTCGCGCCAAAACGCTATCACCATCATTACCCGGGGATTGGTAATTCCTTTGGTATTCGCAATGGCCGTTGCCATCGAAGACGCCTGTGGATGGGTGAATTGGCTGCTGGCTGTCAACCGTCACGAAGCGGACGCCCCGGCGTGGATCAGAGATCTGCCGGGTGTGGGAAACTGGTTAGCCAAACGCTGGAACCTGGCCTTGTGCAAACCCATTGCTTTGGATGAGTTGCCGGACTTATCCAGCGAACAAAGATTGGGCAGCTTATCCCGCTGGGGTGCTGGCCTGTAGCAATGGTGCGATGAATCTGGTTTTAGCCATACTGTTTATGTTAATAACGCTCTTTTTTCTGCTCAAAGACGGTACCCGGCTGATTCAACCCTTGGCTATCGTCGGCGAGCGCATACTTCCGGCGCAGCCAATGAAACACTGGCAAAAATGCCTGACAGGGTTGGCACTATGACTGCACAACTCACAATCCGAAGGTCTTTTATGACAAACCGATTGAACTTACAGCCTCGTGGAAACAGCCTGGGCAGGGGTAAATTTTGATGGATTCGTTGCATGCCATTGTATTGGGTATACTGCAGGGGATTACTGAATTTCTGCCTATCTCCAGCTCCGCTCACCTTATTTTAGTGCCGCAGTTAACTGGCTGGCCAGATCAAGGGCAGGCCTTTGACCTGGCCGTGCACGTTGGTACCTTGCTTGCTGTGGTAATTTACTTCAGACGCGATGTGACAGAGCTGGCAATTGACGGCAGTAAATCTTTGGTTTACAGAAAGACGATAGGTAAAAGCCGCCTGGCCTGGGCGGTCCTGCTGGGCACTATTCCAACCGGGCTTGCCGGTTTGGCTTTGATGGAAGCGGCGGATTCAGTACTGCGCCGGCCTGAAGTTTACTGTGCAACAACCCTGTTTTTTGGCCTGCTCTTGGGCTTTGCCGACCGAACGGCCCGTAAAACGCGAGCTATTGAAGATATTGGCTGGAAAGACGTTCTTGTAGTCGGACTGTCGCAAGCATTGGCATTGGTGCCGGGCACCTCTCGCTCGGGCGTTACCATAACCGCCGGCCTATTGCTGGGGTTGACTCGAGAGGCGGCATCGCGGTTTTCGTTTCTGCTGGCAATACCCATTATTACGCTGGCATCCGCCGCGAAGTTCGTAGAGGTTTCCCAGGCGCAGTACCCCGTGGATTGGGGCGCGTTTCTGATAGGAGGTGTCACATCCTTCATCACCGCAATTCTTGCCATTCATTATTTCCTTAAGTGGCTCAACAGATTTGGCATGATGCCCTATGTGATTTACCGAATTGCTCTGGCACTGATTATCTACCTGGTTTTGATTTATTAACCTGTGGGTGAGCAAACGTTCACCCACAGGCTTGATGCGCTGAGCAAAACCCGCTGTTGGTTTGGCAGTTACCGTCGTTCATCTGTGTGGCAACTGCGCGCTCCTAAGGGCGGCGCTTGATCAACCAGAACCGCCCGGAACCCACAAAAAGGGCGGCGTAAACACGACGACCAGCTCGCACCCATTGGCAACCCCGTTGCCACCAGAACAGCAGTGTGAACACGCCGCTGAGTCAGTGGAGAAAAAGCCCACATTGCCCGGTAGCACGCAGTTAAAGCTGCAGATACCGTCTGCGCGAATTAACTGTCACACCGCCCGGCCGGTGA
>CAYNST010000148.1:0-7212 GCA_964399955.1 uncultured Cellvibrionaceae bacterium
TTTGCCACGCTCGCCGTTGGCGAAGTCATATTCTTCTCGCATGGTCCTCACCCCTGGTGGCGGGTCTGGCGGAGATCAGCCGGACTATCACCGTGTCGTCATGCTGGCTGCGATAGGTATGCACGACCACCAAATAGTGCTGGCCGTTAACTTGTCCCAGTGTAATCCAGCGGTCTTCTGCGCTACTGGCGCTGTCCTCATCATAGAGGGTCAGTGCCATCGGGTCTTTGAAAACACCCGTTGCTCGCTCAAACGTTACGCCGTGCTTCTCGGCGTTACTTTGGGCCTTGCCCGGGTCCCACTCGAAATTATACTGCATGGATCAGCCCTTTGCTGTCTTGAAGGAGGGCATCTTGCCGGCGAAAAAACAGTGTTAAAAGCTGTAAGGTCGTATTTGCAAAACTCTATTTGCGAGAAATAGAGTTTAAACAATTTCCCAAGGCTTAGACTCCTGCCGGGCAAGATCGCGGCTGCCGTGCACCACGGTAACAATCAGCACAACCTCTTCCGGCTGGTTGACTTGGTACATGATCCGGTAAGCGTGAAAAATCAGTTCGCGGAGGTTCTCGCCGCCGTCATCGGCTTCCGGCACTCGCCGCCCGATCTCGGGAAAGTCCGCCAGTTTATCGGTGGCTGACATCAGTTTGTCGATAAACTGGTCGGCATAGAACGGGGCATCCTTGGCGATGTAATCGCAGATGCCTTTCAGATCCTCAAAGGCAACCTCCGACCATTCAACCCTCACGGTTACCCCTTTTGCTCATCAGCCGCCGCTTGACTTCATCGTGGGGAATGGTGCGACCTTCTTTAGCCGCCTGTAAACCGGCCTGGATTTTCTGTTTGACGTAAAGTTCGTACATGATGTCATTCAGTGTGGCCTGATCGGGCAGATGATCGATCAGGCGCTTGGCTTCTTCTTTAGCGCTCAGCGACATGGGGTGTTCCTCCAGTGTTGACAGCCGGGCTGGAAGCGGTGCTTTGAAATCACCAAATCCAGAATCTCTTTGACCAGGCTCTTCTCTTTCTCCGGTGGCGGCCCCCTCAAACCGGCGCAACAGCTCCCGATCCTGGACATTGAGCGGAGCGGCCGCGCTCTTGGCTTCAAGGGCCAGATAATCGAGGGTAAAGTTGAACACCTCGGTCAGTTAAATCAGTACGTCCGTCGATGGCAGAGTGACTCCGCGCTCACAGGCGGAAACCCGCTTCTGGTGGGCGCCCAGCTGCTCGCCAAGCTCCCCTTGAGACCAATGGCTCTCTTGTCTGAGGTGACGTATTAGGTCACTAATTGCCAACAACCTACCGTTGAACCCGCGAAAGGTGGTGATTGTAGGGCGAGTTAGCCGATCCAAGGGGGCGGATCCAGAGAGAGTATAACCCAAGTCTCCGCGAGATAGACAAAGCATCCAGGGTGGGAGTACCAACAGGACGCCCAGCGTATTGAGCGGCTGATTTGAACCAGGAGTAACCTACCAGAGAGCTTTAGAATGGGTGTCCAGGCGAGAGTGACTAGGCAAGCGCAAAGAGCGGAGCAATCACGCGTCCTCAAGGAGGATCTGGGCGTGCAAGACCAGGCAAAAGCGCCGCTGATGCCACTGTTTTGCCGGCTTCTCGCTCTGCTTTGGCGATGATGGCTTGCTTGACAAACTCGTAGGGCAAGCCCACTTCGGCCGATTTATTTTTGGCCCCAAACCAGCCAGCCGGAGACCGCCAATACCGCGAGTACGTTTCCAAATACTATCAATGCCCATCCCCAAAATTTATCGGCGGGTTTTGCATAGCTGCGCACCAGGGGGGCGTTGATGGTGGGATCGTCTGCGCGATTGAAACGTCCGATCGGTATAGCGATGGCGTAGGCATACCAAAGTATCCGTGCTCCAGGCCCATCCCACGGGCAGGGGCGGGGAAGCCCTTCGGCTTTGATCTCACGCTCAATTCTGGACATGGTAAAGCGTCCAAAGGTTAACCACGATATTGCCATCGCAAATATTGAAGCCAAAGAGATCCATAAAAACCAATTGGGCATGAGCCTTTACCTTCCGCTAAAATTCTCTATCGTAAATCTTTTTTGCGGCAGTGGAACCTAACCAGTTGCCCGCAGATGAAGCAGCTAAACCGGCTCCTACGCCTGCGCAGATCAGGATCGCCCAGCCAGCCAAGGAGCTTCCACACGGGCCATCAGTTCGACGCTTTCGAGACCTCGGGAAGCTCAAATGTCAGCTCTGTCAAAACCGCCCAACCCACCATCCATAGATTCCCAGGGAAAATATCAATAAAAATGAAATAATCAAATACCACGCTCTCCATTGGTCGTTTTGAGTCGCATTATTCTTAATTAGCAAAACATCTATGACTGGGTCATCGGTACGATTGAAGCGCCCGACTGGTAACGCGATGGCGTAGGCGTACCACATGATTCTGGCTCCAGGGCCATCCCAAGAGCAAGGCCGAGGTAGCCCATTCCTGGCAAGGTCGCGCTCGATGCGGGCCATAGACAAACGACCAAATAAAAGCCATGAAGTGAAGAACGACATGGTCGTCGCTCCGAAAATACAGAAATACCATCCAGTCATCTTTCTAAAGCACCTGATTCACTGTCGCGCTCTATCCCATAGGCTCGCCGCAAAGCTTTTGCCCGCTTTGTCAAAAATATTTGCTGCAGCGAATCCAACCCCCGCTCCAAGCCCTATAAGAACAACCCACCCAACCGGTGTCGCACCAAGGCCTATCGCAATTAGCCCACCTACGACCGCTTTGCCGGTGCCAATGCCCACCGCCGTGCCCAGCCCAAAACCCGTCGCCTGCACCGAAGCCTCCCGCTGCCAGTTACCCCCACTGGAGTGCATACGCTGCACTTCCCGTGCCCGGAAGCCCGCATCCAATACGACCATCCCGTTGCCCACATAGCGGGTGCCGGTGGCCATTTTTTTGAGGTTGTTGGCTTGTTTGCCGTCGGCCACGTACAGCTGGCGGTCGCGACGTTGGGCGGCCAGCGTCAGGCCGCGTTCGGCACTGGTCAAGGCGCTGCCACGGTTCTTGCCGATGTGTGCGGCGGGCGCCATCTTTTTGAGTTCGAGTTTGAATTCTTTCTGCAGTATTGCAAAGCGGGCTTTAACTTGGTTGCGCAGCTCGGCTCTTCGCGCACTGGCCTCGCGACCTGTAGCTTTGTGGTTACGGAGTCGTACCAGGGTCTCCTGGTACTGCAGCAGGGCTTTCTGTAGCGCTGTGAGCCGGTTGTCCATGGAGCTTGCGGTAGCGCCCGCCAGGCTCGCCAGGGGTTGAAGCTCCAGGCTTGCGAAATGGCGCTGGTAGATATCCGCCAAAACAGACGTCTGATGGCCGAAGTTGTCCACCGTGTGCAACAGGTTTTGTCGTGCCTGCGGAGTGAGGCTGCTGAGCGACTGGGTGATGGCCAAGCCACAGGGATGAGCGCTGCTGCAGTAGGGCATGTCTGCCCGCATTTTGGTGCAATCCAAGGCATTGAAGCGCGCCAGTACACCGTATTCTGGGCTAGAGGCGGGTAGATGGGTGGAATTAACGTCCTGATGTGGAAACAAAATGTTGGGCATGACCAATCCTTGCGTGTGTCACGGGGGCTGATAGAACATCCGGTGTAGCCCGCGATCCTAAGCGAGGCAGGTAAAGCTGTCAACGATGGCCGGCCATGCCCAAGGCATGAGCCCGTCCGCCCGCAAAACATTCGGAATGATAACTATTCAGCTCACGCCCGAGTTTACCCATAGCTGCGTTAAAAGATGGTCTCCATCCTGTCAGGAACAGGATGGAACGACTGCAATATCAGCTAATAGGACCCCCATAAACTTGACGACCGGACAGGGTTCACAGCCAGGCCGCGCGTTTGGACCGCAGCTGGGGCAAGGGTACGGCGTGCTCTTTGACGGTTTACAGGGTGGCCGAGGCGGCTTGGCATGGTGTAACGCCCAACGATTACGGATCCAGGCAAGATCCGAAATGAGGCCTATCAAAATGGGTGTCTTGGGTAACTCCCTGGTACAGCGCACAGTGCGTCCTGGTCATTAACTGAAACGGGAAGCGGTTGTTACATTTGTTACATGCAGGGACGAGCTAAATAAAAACGCCGGAGCCCATTGGATAATTCCTGAATCGGCACAATAATAGTGTTACACCTTTATCCTCTTCCTCGGCCTGTTATGCAGCGTTGCCCCCATACTGGTTCTCTAGGCCGCCCCTCCCCGGTAAAGCGTCTGCCTTTGGCGTGTTTGCTGCTGAGTGTGCTGGCGCTGCTGAGCGGCTGTTTCGCCAACCCCTATGGCGAGGTGCAGAAAGACGGCGGCTTCCGCAAGCAGGTGGAAGCCGGCGGGCCTGCCGGTTTGCAATCCCGGCATCTGCTGCAGGCCAAACTTCTCAAGCAAGACCGCGCGGATGCTACGGATACGGACGCTCTGCAGGGCGGTCTGCAAATTTGCATTCACACTAGCGCGGCAAGTTTGCTGCAGCGTAAGCCTTTGGGCTTCACAGCGCTTTTCCAGGCTCGCATTCACTCAGTCCCGCATAATCCTCGCGCACCACCGGCCATCTGAAGTTAGATCATCCCGTCCCCAACCGATCATTCTTCATTTTTTCGCCTTCGAGGATTCCTCATGAAGTCTCTTGCCGTGCGGGCTGCCGTTTATGGGCTGCTCATTGTACTGGGGCTGTTAAGTGCGCTGCCCAATGTATTACCCGATCACCTGGCCAACAAACTGCCCGACTGGTATTCACAAAACACTTTGACCCTGGGCCTGGATCTGCGTGGCGGCTCCCACTTATTGCTGGAAGTTGATACTCAAACCTTGTTGCTCGACGAGAATCAGCGCTTTGCGGACAGATTCAGTGATGAGCTGAGCCGGCGGGGGTTTGCACACGCCCACCCGGAGGTTAGCCTGCAGCACATAGTGTTGCGGCCAAACGCTGGCACGCAGATTGACAGTTTTGCGGAAGCGGTGCGCAATCTGCTGCAAGCTGACCGGGCAACGGCACAAAACTACATGGCCAATCGCTACGAAACCACCATGCGTTTGCGCCCCACGGCTGACTATATAAAAGCACTTAATGCGGATGCGGTAGAGCGCAGTCTTGAGGTTGTGCGTGGTCGTCTGGACGAAACCGGTTTGGTAGACCCCAGTATCACCCGCCAAGGTGACGACGGCGTGCTGGTGCAACTTCCGGGCGTGGACAACCCGGGGCAAATCCGCAAATTGCTGGGCACCACCGCGAAGATGACCTTTCACTGGGCCGTCAATGCTCAATGGCCTGCAGACGGATTGTTGATGAGCGTACCCGGGCAAATTGCAGGTGAACAGTACCGGCTGGAGCGGCAGGTGGCCCTGGAGGGTAAACACATCTCCGATGCTCAGTTGGCTTTCAATCAGGATACCGGGCAGCCTGTAGTCAATTTCAAACTTGATAAAGAAGGTGCACGTCAGTTTGGCGACATGACCTCGGAAAACCTGGGGCGCGCATTGGCGGTGGTATTGGACGGAAAGGTCATTACAGCACCCGTGATACAGAGCGTCATTGCCGGTGGCAGCGGTGAAATCAGCGGCTCGTTCACCTCAAGTGAGGCCAATGAGCTGGCTCTACTGCTCAGAGCCGGCGCTTTGCCGGCGCCACTGAAGGTGATAGAAGAACGCACGGTGGGCCCGGACCTGGGCAGCGACTCCATTGCCATGGGGCTCAGCACCGGTGTAATGGGAACATTGCTGGTATTCGGCTTCATGCTGATTATTTACGGGCGTTGGGGTGTCATCTCCTGTGTCGCGCTGGCCGTGAACATCGGCTTGATCTTTGGAATTCTGAGCCTACTGGGCGCCACTTTGACCCTACCGGGCATTGCCGGCATTATTTTGAGCATTGGTATGGCGGTGGATGCCAATATACTGATCAACGAGCGCATACGCGAAGAGCTGGCAGCGGGGCGCAGCGCCTTCAGCGCTTTGAACGCCGGGTTCAAACGCGCATTGGCTACCATTGTGGACTCCAACATCACCACGCTGATTGCCATCAGTCTGCTGTTCATGTTTGGCAGTGGCCCGGTCAAAGGGTTTGCGGTGACCATGGCCATAGGGCTTCTTACGTCAATGTTCACCGCTGTGGGTGTTACCCGCGCCTTTATGGAATGGCGGGTATCCCGGTTGGGCGCCCAGCCGTTGCGCATCTCCGGCTTCCGCGGGATTGGTTCAAACGGCAGCAGGACACCGGATGTGCTTCGTTACCGCCGGGCCGGCCTGGTATTGTCGGCGGTACTGTCTCTGGCGGCGATACTCCTGTTCATCAACCCCGGGCTTAATTACGGTATCGACTTCAAGGGCGGCACAGTGGTTGAGGTGCAAGCGCCAAACGCCTCCATTCAGGACCTCCGCACCACCCTGCAGCAGCAGAATTTTGCCCAGGCGGCCATTCAGGAAGTGGATGAATCCGACCGTTTCATGATACGGCTGCCCATGGAGAACGCCGCTCAGGTTGCCTCCGGCGAGCAAATTGACCAGCTCAAAAAAGCGGTGCAGTCGGTCTCTGACCAAGCTCAGTTTCACCGGGTGGAAATTGTAGGCCCCAAGGTCAGCGGCAACTTTGCCGACGCTACCATATTGGCGGTGCTGCTTGCAGGGGTGGGTATGTTGGCTTACCTGTGGCTGCGGTTTGAATCGCATTTTGCGGTGGCAGCTACGCTTACCCTGGCTTTGGATGTGACTAAAACCATCGGGTTTTTTGCGCTGGCAGGCATTGAGTTCAACCTAACTGCGGTGGCGGCACTGCTGGCATTGATTGGCTATTCCATCAACGACAAGGTTGTTGTATTTGACCGGGTGAGGGAAAATTTGCGGTTAATGCCGGAGGCTCCACTCGCGGAGGTGCTTAACCAAAGCATTGCCTCGACGCTGACGCGCACCGTTTTTACCTCCGTTACCACACTCTTGGCGCTTCTGCCTATGGCCGTGGCAGGCGGCAGCGCGGTGGCAAGCTTTGCCCAGCCGCTGTTGTTCGGCATTATAATTGGCACCAGTTCGTCAATATTCATCGCCGCGCCTTTGCTCTTGTGGTTGGGGAATCGCCGGGCCAACCAAGGCCTGCAGCAATTGCGGCCCACGGAGGATCAACGCAGAGCGGAGCTTGACTTGATTCCCTGATGGCAATTGACGGCATCAAACAAGGGGCACAACCTCTGCTGTTGTGCCTTACTTGCAGAGTTGCAGA
>CAYNST010000149.1:0-7128 GCA_964399955.1 uncultured Cellvibrionaceae bacterium
TCAGCACTTTACGGCTCATTTCCCAAGCAAACGCTGATGCCGTGCCAGTAGGCGCTAGGCTGCAATCCATAGGCGAACTCTATTTTGCTGCTGTCAAACCGGTAGTCGTATTCAAACTGATACATCATTTCTTCGTTCTCCCGCAGTACAGGCATGAACAATCCCATCAGCTTCAGCATCCAGCGGGGTGCAACCATCAACTTGTAGGGCTGGCCGGCAAGCTCGCAGGCCAGGCGCGCGAAGTCTTCGCCGGTAAACGGCTCTTTGGTGGTGGGAAGGTGCCAGGTCTGCCCGTAGGCTTCTGTAGACTGCCCCAGGACGGCTAATGCCCGCCCCGCGTCCGGAGTGAAGGTAAAGGTGTGCACGGCATTTGCCTTGCCTATCCACTGCGGAGCCTTGCCGGATTTAATGCGTTGGAAGATGGTGGCGTGTGGAAAACTCTGCTGTGCGCCTGGGCCATAAAAGTCGGCAGCGCGCGCAATCAGGGCCTGCACCTTGCCCTGCTGCATCTCTTCCAGCAGCATGGTCGCAATCTTCGCCCGGACTTCGCCTTTTTTGCTGCTGGGGTTAAACGGGGTATCCTCGGTCATCACCCCTTCTACCCGGCCATAGGCGTAAACATTGTCAAAAAAGACCAAACGGCACCCGTGTTGTTTACAGGCGTCTATCACATTGCGCATAACCTTGGGCCATTGGTCCTGCCACACTACCGTGCTGTATTGCAATCCGGCCACCAGATAGGCCACCTCACTGCCGGCCACTGCATTGGCCGTGGCCTTAGCATCCAGCAGATCCGCCACCAGGGTCTCATCGCTTGGGTTGACCTTGCGGGGGTTACGGCTCACCTGGCGTAGACGAATTGACGGCGATGTTATGGCTCGGGACAACTCACGGGCAATGGTGCCATTGGCACCCAAAAGAGTATGTATTGTTGTCGGATTCATTGCAGCTCATCCCTTGATTTGCCGTCCATTTTGAAACCCCGGTCACCGCTTCCAGCGGTTGACTAGGTGCGTAACAGAACCAGGGCCAGCACCGCCGCCCAGGCAGCCAATATACCGTAACTTGCCCTCTGGTAAAGGCCTAGCCCGCCTCCCCCGTTGAAGGCCCTAACCATAAGAACCATCATCGCGATTGATGCCAGGGCACTGGCCAGGGAGTACCCCCTGAACCAAGCAACGTCTACTGCGGGGGAGGCAACCCAAAGCAGGCAGGCGGCCAACAAACTCAAGTACATGACCAGGCCGGCCAGATTGTGCAGCTTTTGGGCAGGTGATGGATTGCGCTCTCCAAGGTCCGCGTCACACGGGAACAGTCCGGCCACAATGTGCGAGCCCCCTTGGATAAGCATAAGCACGCCGGTTGTGACGCCGTACGAGTTATCCACAGCGTCGGCCCAAAGTCCAATTCCGAATAGACAGAAAAGAACGCCGATAGGATGGTTATTGACAAGGGGCTGAATGAAGTAGGTAGGCCGCGCCCTGGCGCCCAATTCACTCATCACTTGCTCTTTGTGGCTGTAGCCAGGGTATTGTCCGGCCACCCAGGCCACTCCCGCCCACATCCACAGCGGCGCCAGAACGCCGAATAGCAAAAACTTGTCCAGATCCCGACTCCTTCAGGTAAATTCTGGTGAAACAGCCATCCAAACCAACAATCAATAAAATACCTTGGCAGCCCCGGGGTGCCAGGGTCCTGTTTGGCTTAAGCCCAGCACTCCATCAACTCACCCAGAGGCACCTGCCTGGCCCTTAACCACTGCGGCAGTTGCCACGAACAACTGGTTATAAGCTGTTTGGGTTGATCAGCGATGTGAGCAGGTGGTCTTCCCACCTGCCATCAATCTTGAGGTACCTGCGCGCTAGCCCTTCCTCTACAAAGCCAAGTTTTTTCAGTAACCTGCCCGACCTGTGATTGCGCGGCAGGTAATTGGCCATGACCCTGTTCAGCTCCAGCTTTACGAAGGCGTGATCAATTGCCTGGAGGCACACCTGCGTCATTGTACCTTTGCCTTCATGGGCTTTCGACACCCCATACCCCATGAAGCAGGCTTGAAATGGCCCATAGATTATGTTGGTAAGGGAGCAATGGGCTACCACCTCACCGCGGTCCAGGCACACAAAATGCGCCGATGTACCCGCGTGATGCTCAGCCTCATAGGCGGCCAGCCGGCTTCCTAGTTGGGTCTCACTAAAATGACCGGGCGCGCGATTGGGCTCCCACGGCTTGAAACGTTCTTCATTCAGCGCAAAGTAGGAAGCCAAACGGGTAGCATCTTTTACGACAGCCAGACGTATTTGCACTTGAAAGCAACCTGCCATTCCCAGACGGAATTCATACTTGGATCCACTACTTGAAAGCTGGCAGCCAAAGATTCCAAAACTCGGCCTAGTGGAACTTTAGTTATCTTGATCTTTGCCGCCCAAACAAGCCCATCCAGAACATTCCCTCAAATACAATACCGAGGACAAGAAAGGCAGCTCCGCCAGCGGGAATGCCAAACACATAACATGTTATGGCCGCGAGAAGAAAGATTGCCGTCATGATTATTCGGTTCAAACTGCGCATCATACATACACCGGAGCCTGGTCTTATTGTGGCGGGCTTCAGGTGCCAGCCCTTTGCAAACCAAAACTATGCCCCATCCGCCGCCGTGTCAAGGCCTAAACAGCATCACCCAGGTAGATGCTCCGACATCACTGGTGTTGGTGATGATCCACCCCTCTGGAACGCCCACAGCTCGTCGCTCTTTGCCCCGCCTTCGTACCACTAGAGTATTGGCGGCTAAAGAGTCCAGATATGCTTCTTTCAAAATCGCTTTACCTGCCCCTAGTGCTGGCCTGGTGCGTCTCTGCCTGCGCGATGCTTCCCATGCGCTCAGAGGATGAGCAGTTTGATTCGCCGCAGGGTTTTCTTGTGCCCCTGGGGACTGGCTGGCGTTTTGTGACCCAGGAGCCGGAGGCTGGGTGGGCCATGCCCGACTACCGGGATGAGCATTGGCAGTCCGGCAAAGGCGGCTTCTACGCGGCGGAGGGCGTAGCCCGGCGCGCAGACAGCAGGCAAACGCCCTGGCAGTCGCAGAAGCTGTGGCTGCGCAAGCAGTTCCACATCCAACACGCGGATGTGGCGGCGCTGATGTTCTGGGGCCGTTGGAGTGACACCATAACCATTTACATCAACGGCGTGGAGGCCGTTCATCACGGTGCCGCCACACCGGGTTATCGCTACCTGGGTATGACACCGGATGCCCGCGCGGCGATAAAGACAGGGGAAGCCAACACTCTCGCAGTGATGGTGGAAAGTGAAGCAGAGAACGGTTTTTTTGACCTTGCCCTAACCACCAACGCAGCGCTGGCCAACCTGCCGCAGACCGGTCAGGTGGCCAGTCAGCAGCTTGCGGATATACCCGCGCTGGTAAAAAGCTTCATGGAACTGCACGGTATACCTGCCGGGGTCTTGGCGGTACGCAAGGGGGAGGACCTGGTCATTGCCAAAGGGTTTGGTTACATGGACCGCAACTTCAGCCGGCCCACCCCCCCCAATGCCGTGTTCCGCTTGGCCAGCAACGACAAAACCATCACTCAGGACGCCATACACCATTTGCTTGCCAGCGGCATTGAGGACCCGGTGACACAAGAGCGCGTCGAGTTGTCCACTAAGCTGTTCCCCTTGCTTCGGCACTTGGGCATTGAGCTGCCTGCCCAACCACCGGACCCGCGCATGAACCAGATCACCATTGATGATCTTCTTCAGCACCGCAGCGGTGTGCCACCGCTAACCCCCAAGGACCACCAGAATCTGCTGCAGGTGTCCGGCAAAATGCGCCTCACCGAGCTGGACCTACACGACAATGTCGCCTGGCTCTACCAGCAACCACTGCTGTTTGACCCAGGTGAGCAAAGCGAATACAGCAGTACGGGCCCAATGTTGCTGCGCTACCTGATATTTGCCGTAAGTGGCAACCTGGAAGACTATTTACGCACGCTACTGTTTGACGAGCAGGAGAAAGGCGATGTTTTCATTGCGCGTCACCGCCTGGCCGACCAAGTGAAAGACAAACATGGCCAGCCGCGTGAGCCTTGGTATGCCAGCCTTGCAGCCACCCCCGCCCGGTGGATTTACCTGGACAACTTCACCGCCCTGGCCTCTTCAGCACCTGCATTTGTGCTTTACAACCGCAATGCTACCGGCGACTTGCTCACCTTTGGCACCATGGCCGGTTCCTGGACAACGGCGGCGCAAATTGCACATGGCGATATCAGCTATGCGCTGTTTTTCAACATAGGCGGCTATTACGACGACATCAGCGACGCACTGCGGGAGAAAATATTCAACCGCCCCGCGCAAGATTGGCAGCCTGCCGCCGTGCCGTTCAACTACAACCCTGTGCTGCCTGCGGTACAAATCCGCCCTGGCGGCTAAGCTTTCTGGCCCGCAATTTTAGGAGAAGAACCATGATATTGCGCATGCTGGCTATCACCGGAATTACCGGCTGGGCATCTGCCCCCGCTATGGCTTCGTCCGGGCAGATTTCGCAGTTGTTTGCCGACCCTCATAAGGTTGTGCTGCAACTGCGCGATGAGGCCAAGGCGGTAACAGGCCGCTGCGGCGGCGAATTTTTTGACCTGGACAGAACCAATCAAAACTTTAACGAACTCTACCCGCTGTTATTGACAGCCTTCAGCCACGGATGGCCGGTCGAAGTTCACATAAAAGAATGCTCTGGCGGCAGCGACCGCAACCCGATCAGCCACGCCGGCGCTACCAACCCAACTATTCCGTAGTATGCTGGGCACAGGTCTGAGCAGCCACCGGCTTCACCCGCACAGGGTTCGTGCCTGAGAAGGCTGTTTGCGCGGAGCCTCAACAGGTTGTGGGAATTTGGCCCTCATTGTGGCCACACAGACAGCCAGCCCCGCTTCATGGCCGGCAGCAGTTGACCATTTGCGCTTCCCGTGCCCACGCGGCGCCGCGACCGGAGTGGCCTTGAGGGATAAAATTGAAGTGCGCTGCCAATGAATAACAATAACCGGTAGAACTGAAGGGAGCGACGCTTTATGCGACTGTATGACTTTATTCTGGAAGACATGGAACCCATTCTTGTTGAATGGGAAAGGTTTGCCAAAGAGGTGCAACCGGACGGTCAAATCATGGATACGGTAGAGCTGCGGGACCACGCCGAAGAAATGCTGCGGGTGATAGCTGCAGACATGCAAAGTCCTCAAACAAAGGGCGAGCAGGAGGATAAATCCAAAGGCAAAAAGAGCCGGCAATCCGGTGACACCGCAGCGGAGATTCACGCCATTGGGCGCCTGGGGTCGGGGTTTTCCATCAGCCTTCTGGCCTCAGAATACCGCGCGTTGCGCGCCAGCGTGCTTAAGCTTTGGGCGCAAAAGGGGTACGCCGTCCTGCCGGGCGCAATCGAGGATATTATTCGCTTCAACGAGGCGATTGACCAATCCCTTGCAGAGTCCATCGAGCGCTATTCAGAGGCGGTTTCCATGCAGCAGGACGTATTCATAGGCATTCTGGGGCATGATCTGCGCACGCCCCTGCAATCGCTAAGTCACGGCGCACAGTTCCTTATGCATGGCAAAGACATGGACAGCAACATCATTCGGCTGGGTGCCAGAATGAGCCGAAGCGTGCGCCGCATGACCGGCATGATCGACAACCTACTGGACTTCACCAGAAGCCGTATCGGCGGAGGCATGACGATTACCCCGCATGAAACAGAATTATCCGCAGTGGCAGAACAGGTAGTTGATGAATTTATGTCATACAACCCGGACCGTAAAATTGATTACCACATAAAAGGAAATTGCAAAGGTGAGTGGGACGCCGGGCGCGTAGCGCAAATATTTCAGAACTTGATTGGCAATGCACTGCAATACGGTGCCAGCGACAGCCCAATTACGGTGACAACGGAAGACCGGCAAGACTACGCCGCCATAAGAGTTCACAACCACGGCACACCAATTACCAAGCCGGAGCAAACAAAGCTTTTTGACCTCCTGCACCGTCACGCCTATGCGGCAAAGGAAGGCCATTTCACCCGGAACCTGGGCCTGGGGTTGTACATTGTGCGGGAAATTGCGGTGGCGCACGGGGGTACTGTCTCTGTTTCTTCTTCAGCGAAGGGTGGGACAGAATTTGAAGTCTGCCTGCCGAAACGGCCGGGGGCTGCATCTTCGCCCACCTCAGCTTAACCCGCGCATTTCAGCAGCGCGCGCTACAGCAGGCGCCCCGCCGAACCTGAACCGTGAACCCGCTTAAACCAGCCTGCGGCCCTGCTGAATCAAATAGTACACCTACTCGCTTTGGGCCGAGGACTGCAACCAGTACTCCACCCGGCTCACCGACCGCTCCCCGGCGCCAGCGGCGTCGGAGTGGTAGCTGCTGTAGCGCGTAATCAAGCGGTCGCCAATGGCTGCGTACTCACGGCTTTCGTCAGTGCTGGAGCTAAAACGCACAAAAATAAAGGCCCTGCCGGACAGCCGCGTACTGATCTCGCTGCGCAGCGGCACGCCCTGCGGGTCTATCCAGATCCTAAGCTCGCCGTGATAGTTGTTCACATAGCGCGTATCCCGTCGAGACAAACGCTCTATGCCGTACTGAAAGGTCAGAATGCGCGCCGTGTGACCCAGGTATTGGGTGCGGGTATGCCCCTGATACCTGCTCATGGCAACCCAGCGCTGCAAATGCTCGGCTGCAGACACGTGGCGAGTCACAGCGGGAAGGGTAAACTCGCTTTGCGCGGTCAGCAAAGGCGTGGCGGCATCGGGGTCCTGCAGGGTTTTCTGCCACTCGCGCTGCTGCCGTGCCAGGGCTGCAGGGCTGAACCCCCAATGCAGGCCGGTGCCGTCAGCACGCACGGCGGCTTGGGCCTCCCCTTCGCGCACATCGGCCTTGTCGCCTTGCCCCAACTGGTGCATCACGGTCACCTTCAGCTCTGCAGTAAGTGGCTGCCGCCCCTTAAACCCGTCCAGTGCTGCCTTCAGGTCTGCAAGGGCGGGTTCTGCGGCCACTGGCAGCGCCACCAAACAAAGGGTTACAGCAATAGAACGAAGCATTAGGTAAGGCCCTCTCAACCGGCCACAGCGGCGGTTATTCATGCAAATCATGCCA
>CAYNST010000150.1:0-2944 GCA_964399955.1 uncultured Cellvibrionaceae bacterium
TCCAGCAGTTCCAGTTCGTCTAGCTCTTCCAGCTCGTCAAGCAGTTCGTCAAGTTCGTCAAGTTCGTCCAGCTCATCAAGCAGTTCATCAAGCAGCTCTTCTTCAAGTTCTGGGGCGCCGATGCCGCAAATTGGCCGACAAATGGAGTGGTTGGATCGTGGATTGGTGGCTGTTCGCACCAATCAAGGTAACTTTTTGTCCTGGCGCATGCTGGGAACCGACCCAAATTCGGTCGCATTCAATATTTACCGCAACGGCACCTTGATTAACAACACCCCTCTTGCTGACAGAACCAACTTTGTGGATACCTCCGGGGCCGCCAACAGTGTCTATACCGTGCGCGCCCTTATCAACGGTCGCGAAGAAGCAGCCAACGCAGCGGGAGCCGTCTGGCAGCAGCCCTACCGGACTATCAATCTGCGCCGCCCGGGCAACCAATATTCACCAAACGATTTGTCTGTGGGTGATTTGGACGGTGATGGTACCTATGAGATCATAGTTAAATGGGAACCGAGCAACGCCAAAGATAATTCTCAAAGTGGTGTTACAGATAACGTATTCATGGATGCCTACACGCTGAGTGGCACCCAACTATGGCGTATTGACCTGGGCCGCAATATTCGCGCCGGTGCGCACTATACCCAGTTTTTGGTTTATGACTTTGACGGTGACGGCAAGGCAGAGATTGCCATGAAAACCGCTGATGGCACACGCGACGGTGTGGGCAGAGTGATCGGCAACGCCAATGCGAATCATCGCAACGGCGACGGCTACATCCTGTCCGGCCCGGAGTTCCTGACCGTCTTTAACGGCCAGACCGGTGCGGCCATGGCAACGGTAAACTACAACCCTGGGCGTGGCACAGTGAGCTCCTGGGGTGATAATTACGGGAACCGCGTGGACCGTTTCCTGGCGGGCGTTGCCTACTTGGACGGCAAGCGTCCCAGCCTGATCTTTTCCCGTGGCTATTACGCCAAAGCCGTGGTTGCGGCCTGGGATTGGCGCGACGGGCAACTGACGCAGCGTTGGACGTTCACCGCAGATGGCAGCCAAAACCAGAGTTACCGCGGCCAAGGGGCGCATAGCCTCAGTATTGCCGATGTAGACGGCGACGGTCGCGATGAGATCATCTTTGGTGCTGCCACCATCGACGATAACGGCCGCGGTCTTTACAGCACAGGCCTTGGGCATGGAGACGCATTGCATGTTGGCGACCTGGATCCCAACCGGCCCGGTCTGGAGGTGTTCATGCCACATGAAAGTCCCGGCAGTTATGGCAATTACGGTATGAGCATGCACGACGCCCGCACCGGTCGCATCCTGCACGGTCAAAGCGGAGGCGGCACGGATGTGGGGCGGGGTCTTGTGGCAGACATAGACCCGCGTCATCCGGGCGCCGAGTATTGGGGCTCGCGCGGCGGATTGGCCAGCGCATCCGGGCAAACCATCAGCAGCGCCAAGCCCGGCTCCATGAACTTTGCCATCTGGTGGGATGGCGACCTGCTGCGGGAGCTGCTGTCTGGAACCAACATTGATAAATGGGACTACAATCGCAGCACGCTGACACGGTTGCTCAGCGCGCAGACCCATGGCGGGGCCTCAAACAACGGGACCAAAGCCACACCGGGTTTGTCCGCCGACTTGTTTGGCGACTGGCGCGAGGAGGTTATTTTCCGGCACTCGGACAATGACAAGCTGTTGGTATTCACCACCACCATTCCGTCGCAATACCGGCTGCGCACCCTGATGCACGACTCACAATATCGCGTTGCCATCGCCTGGCAAAACGTAGGCTACAACCAGCCACCGCACACCAGCTTCTTCCTGGGCCAAGGTATGACGTTTCCTCCTGCACCGCAAATCTATTACCCGACGGTAAACACAGTTCCCGTTGATGGTTTGCGAATTGAAGAGAATCAGCGCGGTTTCTGTAACGTGGAAGGGGTGGTTGAAACCACCAACGCAGGCTTTACTGGTGCCGGTTATGCCAATAGCGACAACACGGCCGGTGCCTCGGTGAGTTGGGCAGTTGATGTGCCGCGCACAGGCGGCTACGCGGTGGTGATGCGCTACGCCAGTATCAATAACCGGCCAGCGGCCGTATCCGTTAACGGAGACCTGCAAGCCAGCCTGGCTTTTGCAAGTACCGGGGCCTGGACCAACTGGCAGCTGCAGACAATGGATCTGGACCTGCGGGCGGGAGTCAATCAAATCAGCTTGAGCGCCAATGGTGCTGAGGGGCTGGCCAATATTGATCACCTGCAATTCATCAAAGCAGAAACCAACCTGCGGGCTGCGGACTGCCCTCGGTAAATAGACATCCCGGTGGCCCCAGGGCCACCGGGTTTGAACAGTGCAACTCAGTTCCCCCGCGTTTTTACAATCTTGTCAGGAGGCAACCGTTTTGGCTGGGAACCCCGCGCACAGTATTGTTTATCACCACCTTGAAAAGACTTGACTGCATCCAGCCTCGCTTACCATTCCTATATAATAAAACGTACGGATGAACCCCTTTGGCGACAGACTGCGCAGATGGGAGCCAAGCCAAATAACCTGTTAATTTTGACGATTTATTCTATCTTCCTGCTCTCCCCCCATTGTTCGTCAAAAACCCGTCATATTTTTTAAGTCACTAATAGCATTGAGTTTGTCGAGCACCCGGCTTGATATATTCATTCGGAATACAAAAATTACTGCGAGTTCGATCACTGATTGGTACTGAAAGAGGGCGGATACTGGATCAAAGGACGCTTGTATCCGTCGCTGTTGTTTCATCTCAGTGGCAAACACAGTTTCAAGAAAAATGACACAGACCCAAAGACCAAAAATGCCCGAAAACAACTGATAACAGAGGGTGGATTATCATGTCCCGTTCAGTCCTGAGCACAACACTCCTGGTGGCGCACATGAGTGTAAGCGCGTTTTTACTCGCCGCCTGTGGAGG
>CAYNST010000150.1:3044-7047 GCA_964399955.1 uncultured Cellvibrionaceae bacterium
CCGCCGGTGGTCAACCCTCCAGTCGTTAATCCTCCGGTTGGCAACCCCCAGGTGGGCAACGTTGAAAACGGTGCAGTTCTGTTTGCGCAAATGTGCGTCAACTGCCACACACCCATTGACAAGCTGGGGCTGGGGCGGACCTTGGATGCGTTGACGGCTATCATCCATAGCACCATGCCGGTATTGAGTCCTGCTGAGTGCGCTGATAGCTGCGCCAGCGATGTAGCTGCTTACATCGCAGTTACAGACCCATACTTTGGCAAAGATCCCAACGATGTACTGGGCGAACGGTTTGATACCGTTGATGAGCCGGTTGGAACGGTGGACCCCGCACCCGTCATTCTTACGCGTTTGAACCGAACGCAATACAACAACACGGTTCGCGATCTGTTGGGCACCTCACTGACGCCTGCAGACAACTTCCCGGAAGACAGCGCAGGCTACGGGCATTACGACACCATCGCCGGCAGCCTGTCGGTATCGCTCACTCACGTTGAGCAATACCTGGCTGCCGCCAAGGTGCTGGCTGAAGAAGCTGTCAGTGGAACAACAGGCGCCAGGATAGCGCGGATTGAAGCCGAAACGCAGAGGGTTGTGAACAACTCATCGGTAGAGGGGAATCTGCTTTCTCTTCGTGCTACCGGCAGTCAGATGATCACCGATTTCACCGTACCCACTGCTGGCAGCTATGCCATCACCATCCGCGCGGGGCAGGATGCGGCTGAGAATGAGCCGGCAAACATGGTGGTTGCGGTTGACGGGGTTGAAATAGGCTCAGCCGATGTGGCAGTGCCGCGAACTGCAATGATGAACTACACCTTCACGACGTCATTATCTGCAGGCGCTCATACCTTGGTCGTAGAGTTCACCAACGATGTGTTTGTCGAAGGCGTCCTTAACCGCAACCTGGTGCTGGATTGGGTTGAAATTGGCAACCCCAACGCTGTGGCCGGGGTTGAAGTCATTCCTTGCGATATGGCCGCCGGCCTTACCTGTGCACGCCAGTTTATTGACCAGTTTGGTGTAAAGGCTTGGCGGCGCCCGCTTTCAACCCAGGAGAAAACCGACCTGACTGCGCTGTACCAGGAGGCAAAAACGGTAGGTGGCAGCGAGCAATTCGCCTTTGAGCAGCTTGTTCGCGGGTTTTTGCTGGCGCCACATTTTATGTATCGCCCGGAACTGGATGCAAATTTGCAGGCTATGCAGCCGAGGATGCTGAACCCCTATGAGCTTGCTTCGCGCTTGTCCTACTTCCTATGGAGCAGTATGCCGGACAAGCAGCTGTTTGACCGAGCCGCAGACGGGACTTTGACCAATGAAACGGTATTGCGCAGTGAAGTGCGCCGTATGTTGGCAGACACCAAAGCCAATGCATTGGTGGACAACTTCTTTACGCAGTGGCTCGGCTTCAAAAATGCGAAAGCCCCTGCGCCGGAGTTATTCCCCGATTTTGATCCGGCAACAGTAGAACTGATGCAACAGGAAACCCGCCTGTTCATTACGGAGCTTTTGAAGAGCAACGCACCGATAGACACCATTGTCACCGCTGATTTCTCCTACCTCAACGAAGCTCTGGCCCGGCACTATGGTGTCTCGGGCGTGTCTGGAAACGACTTTGTGAAGTATGAGTGGGACGACGCCCAGCGTCGCGGGATTCTTGGTCAGGGTTCCTTCCTGACGGCAAATGCCCATCCAACGGTAACGTCGCTGGTGAAGCGGGGTGTTTGGGTGCTGGAGGCTTTGATCTGCAAAAAGCCACCGGATCCGCCGCAGGGCGTTAATACCGAGGTTGTTCTGGACCCCACCAAGTCTGCACGGGAAGTTTCGGAAATGCACAGGGACTCGTCCACCGTTTGTTTTGGTTGCCACGCCATGATGGACCCCATCGGCTACGGGCTGGAAAACTTTGATTCGGCGGGGCAGTGGCGAGTGATGGACGGCCCCTTCCCGGTCGATGCCAGCGGTATACTACCCGGCGGAATACAATTCAACGGGCCGGTGCAACTGGCAGAAGTGATTGGCGGCTCGCCACGACTGCCACTGTGCGTAGTTGACCATATGATGACTTACGCACTGGGGCGGGGGCTGGAAGCGCTGAACGATACCCAGGATCTGGTTCAGGGTGAAGCAAGAGGTTATGCCACAGCCTATGATGTCTACAAAAAGGCGAGTACCAGTGGTTTTCGCATTCACAGCATCATAGAAGAAATCGTGCTGAGTCCAGCGTTTCGTATGCGCCGCGGCGCTGAGTCAGGGGAGATATAACAATGAAAAAGCCAATCCGTCTAAACCGTCGATCCTTCCTGGGTGGCGCGGGTGCTACAGTCTCTCTGCCGTTACTGGAAGCCATGATCCCAGGTGGTCGCAGTGCTTTTGCTCAAACCGACCGCCCTGTGAGAATGATCGGATACTTTGTGCCCAATGGGATCCATATGCAGTCATGGACACCAAGGGAAGAGGGCGCCAACTTTAATTTGACGCCTACGCTTATGCCTCTGGCACCGGTAAAGGAATACATAACGGTGCTCACCGGCCTGGCCAACCGCGCGGGCGAGCCGGACCGTATTGGTGACCACGCCGCCGGCATTGGTGCTTTTTTAACGTGTTTTCATGTCAGGAAGAATCTTGGCGACAATATCCTCAACAGCATCTCGATGGACCAGATTGCCGCCCAGCAGATTGGCCATCTCACGCCCCTGCCGTCATTGGAGCTGGGCATGTTTGGTGGGGGTGCCCAGGGCAACTGCGACAATGGCTATGGCTGCGTTTACGCGCGCAATATTTCCTGGTCTGGCCCCAAAACACCGGTTCCGAAACTGGCCGACCCACGGCAGGTCTTTGATCGGCTGTTTGCCGGCTTTGACCCGGACCGGACCTCCACCGAAGGTCAGAAACGCCGGATGCTCGATAAATCTTTGCTTGATTACGTACTGGCCGACATCCAAAAACTGCAGCAACAGCTTGGTGCCGGCGACCGTGCCAAGCTGGATGAATATTTCACCAGTGTCAGGCAGGTGGAATCCCGCCTGGATGCAGAGCCCAATGATACCGTGTCCTGTGAATTCCCGAGCCGGCCGGGAGACGGTTACAGCCTGACAGCAAAAGCGCGGCTGATGGCAGACTTGATGGTGCTGGCGTTTCAGTGCGACATCACCAGGATTTCCACTTTCATGATGGGCAACGCGCTGGCGGATACCCGCTACGATTTCCTGGGCATTCCCGACGGGCATCACTTTATCTCCCACCACGGTGGTCGGCAAAGAAACTATGACATGCTCAAGCAAATTGACCATTGGGAAGTTCAGCAATTTGCCTACCTGCTCAACAAGTTGAAACAAACTACAGATCCGGAGGGCGTGCCTTTGTTGGAAAGCACTCAGGCTTTTTTCTCCAGTGATATTTCCGACGGCAACCGGCACAACCATTTTGATATGCCGGTGCTGCTGGCGGGTCGAGCCAATGGTTATTTCAATACCGGCCGTCATGTGCGCTATCGTAATGAGCAGCCCTGGGGCAACCTGTTTATGGCTATGCTGGACGCTATGGGTACGCCGGTGGCTCAGATTGGGCAGGACGGACGGAGCATTCTGCCCAATCTACGGGCTTGATACGACAAGGTACCATGGGCGGAATGCAGCTCCGCCCATGGTTAACAAGTACGCATAATCTACCGACTATTGTAGAGCGGCTGTTGCACTGTATCTGTTTGGTTTTCTATTGCAGGCAGCTGCGCAGGCGCTACTGTTTCATCCACCGCCTTACAGAATTGGGCCATTTTTTCGCAGCTCTGGGCAAATTGGGAATGATCTGAAGCGCCAAACAATAATAACAATACCAACCTTTGGATGAGTTTTATGTACCGATGTTTTGTACTTTTAGCCGTTGCGTTGATGGCTTCTGCATGTGGCGGCGTCTCTTCTGGCCCGCTACCGGGCGCATCATCCAGCAGCTCGTCAAGCAGCAGTTCATCCAGTTCATCCAGTTCATCCAGTTCATCCAGTTC
>CAYNST010000151.1:0-7037 GCA_964399955.1 uncultured Cellvibrionaceae bacterium
TGTGAGCTGTGAGCTGTGAGCTGTGAGCTGTGAGCTGTGAGCTGTGAGCTGTGAGCTGTGAGCTGTGAGCTGTGAGAAATGATTGCGCAGGGGGTCTGCTGATGGCAAGCGCGGTACGCGGGGATTGTTCGCTTAAATGCAAATCAGGTTACGGACAAGCATGCGCACTTAGCCTGTTATGGCAGGCATAAAAGGTTATAAACCAACTATTCACCTTGCGCTGGAATTTACTTATAAATGGCAAGCGCCCCACAAGAATTCGGCCACCTCCTTGTGATCAACGTTTTACCATTGAAAACGTGCCCATACGCCGAAGTTTTGTTACCCACTACGACAGCCTACTGCCAGCAACCCCTGCTGGCAGTGGCAATGCGCATAAGCAAAGAAAGGCCGAAGCTGAGCTTGTTCTGCCAATGTGCTTAAGGCTTGCTCGCTTTCAGGTCAGGCGCTAAAGGTTGATGAGGGCTTGCATCCTGGCGGGAATAAAGGTCCGGCAGATCGTTTTCAAACAGGGTGAACGGGCTTTGGAAGAAGCGCATAAAGTCCCCTTCGCTGGCGTGCCCCTTATAGGGAGCATAGAAGTGGTCGTGCTGCTCGCGTTCCTTGTTGGCGTTGCGCCACACCAGAAAGTAAGCGATGGAACGCGTCTTGCCGCTGGCGCTGAAGGCACTTAGCACCCTCTCAGTCCAAAAGGTCTCCTCCACCACGGTATCCTGGCCACCTTCAGTCACGGCTGCAACCTTACCTTTGGTTTCAGCCAGATCCGCCAACATCTCCAGGCTTGCTACAAGTTGTTTGTGCTGCGCATCGCGCGGAGTTTTGTTGTGGACGCCACCAAAGTCCCAGTAATTATCAATGCCCAGAATGTCCACATAGTCGTCGCCGGGATAGCCAAGCAAATACGACTCTGCCATTGCGTCATGATCTAAACGGCTGCGATCAGGTGAATAGGCAAAGATCAGGTTGGGCAGCTTCTTGACGTTGCGCAGGTAATCCACGGTGAAGCGCCAAAGCGTGACAAAATCCTGCTCTGTGTTCAGGTTTTTACCTATACCCCACCAAAACCAATCGCCATTGTGCTCATGCCACGGACGAAAAATCACAGGAATCAGGGTTGCGCTGCCGTCGGCACTTGAAACGCTGAGTTTTGCGTTGAATTCGGCAAAGGCATCCAGATTGGCGCGCAGCTTTTTGTGGTGCCGGCCACCGGGCAGCAGCTCCTTGATGCCCGGCTTTGTTTCCCAAGCACCGGTCCCGGTGGCAGGATGGCGCATGTGCCAGCTAAGCGTACTGATTCCCCCACGCTGGAAGGTCTCTTTGATCTGTTCAATGATGAAGTCAAATTCAAGCCAATCCAGGTTGAGTTTGACCCCCAGCTCCAAGTCCCCAAGATCCCAGCCCATAACCGCAGGGTAGGACCCGGTAATATCCTTGATATCCGAGCGGCCAGGTTCGCCATACCACAAGACTCCGTAGGCGGTGGAATTCTGGTGGCCAAACAACAAAGAGGTGCGGCCAAGCTCGGCGAGGTTGCTGTAAAGAGCATGTGTCTGCGGATTGGCCTCTGCGGTGATCAGCGAATACGCTGGGATCTGGGCTTTGGGCGATGCCGGCGGGGGTTGGCATGCCGCCGTTGTCAAAGCCGCCAACATGATTGTGGCGAGATTCATCAGACTTGAACGCATAGTCATACTCATAAAACGGGGATGGCGTGCTGGTTGGCCTGCACACTTCGCGTATCCCAATTGGGGGGGGAATGACAGCGCAGGACGCCCGAGATCTGTGCACCGCCCAGGCCTGTCTGGCCAAAAATTTAAGCCTTGCCGTCCATTCACTTTAGCTTGATTCTCCAGTGCTGGCAAACCGCGTGCAACCCGTTAAACTCAGCTTGTGAATGAATAATCGGTTTGGGGCTAACTGGGGCTGCTTCAAGATTGAAAAGCCGTTTGAACAGGTTTTCAAACGCGTGGACCATGCCCTTTATAGCGCAAAACACGCCGGGCGAAACTGCACAATGATTGCCGAAGTGAAAACACCTGTCAGCTAAGAACGCTGGCCGCCAAAGTCACCTGGCGGCAAGGTATGCTTCCAGCCAAGTGCGCAACTTCTATTGGGAAATGAACCAGGCCTGCGCATGCCGGCCGTTTCGGGAGGCATGTGTATTGCACAAGCAAAGCTGCCCGTGCAGTCACTGTGGCCGCTCAATTGTTGATGACAGCTTCTTGGTTGGTGGCAGTGAGCATTGCGGGCTTACCGTTCTGATAGACCACACAGGTGAAGCATATAACCGGGCAGACCGCCCCCGCCTTTTGACCACCTGTTGCTATCTGCCATCCAGCCCGGCAATCAAACTGCGCAACTGCTCTAACTCAACGGGCTTCATCAGGTAATGGTCAAAAGCCTGCGACACGGTGCGCTCCTGGTCCGGTACTGGAGCGTAGCCACTGACGGCCACCAGCAGGACCCCTTCTAGGTCCGGCATTTTGCGCAGGCTGCGCATCACCTGGTAACCGTCCATGCCCGGCAGGCCAATGTCCATAAGTACAACTTCCGGCCTAAACTGGCCAACCAGCTCCAGCGCAGCAGGGCCGTCATATACCGTCTGCACATCGTGCCCCTCCAATTGCAATAGCATGGCACAGGTGTTGGCGGAATCCATGTTGTCGTCCACTATCAGAATGCGTCGCGATGCCACTGGGCCGGGTTGCGGGGCATTTGCAGGTGAATCGGCGGCTGCTGGTTCCTGGGCGGTCGCCGCACCATGAGCAATTGGCAGGCGCACAATAAATTCGCTTCCCTGGTTGGGCCCTTTGCTTTCTGCGTGAATTGCGCCTCCTTGCAATTCAAGTAGTCTGCGCACCAGTGCAAGTCCAATACCCAGGCCACCCTGAGACCTATCCAGGGACACTTCCGCCTGGACAAACAGGTCAAAAATTCGGGGCAGCATTTCGGCACTGATGCCAATTCCGTTGTCGATTACCCGAATGATTGCCACCTCGTCTACAACTTCCAGCTTCAGCAGAATACGCCCGCCGGGCTCTGTATATTTGGCAGAATTACTGAGCAGATTCGAGAAAATCTGCTCCAGCCGCACAGTGTCTCCCTTAACCGTAATTTCCGTCTCCGGTACAAGAATTTGCAGCAGATGGTCGCGACCGGTGTATTGATGCTGTGTGCTTTCCACGGCTTGATTCAATATTTGACGAAGGTCAACCAGCTCATTCTTGAGTACAATGGAGCCCTGCGTAATTCTGGCGATGTCCAATAAATCATCTATCAGGCGCGCCTCCTTGCGCAATTGCCGGTCCATCACCAGCATTGCCTGCTGCTCCGCTTTGTCACCCGCATCGCCACGGCGCAGTATTTCCAGTGCATTGCGAATGGGCGCCAAAGGATTGCGCAGTTCATGAGCCAGCATTGCCAAAAATTCATCCTTGCGTTTGGCTGCGTCTGCGCGTTCTTCCTGCGCCAGTTTGGACTCGGTAACGTCTTCAATGGCCAGCAGAATAAGTGCCTCCTTATCCCACACCAGGTGTTTGCCATTCAGGACCATGGTGCGCCGGCCAATATTGGAGAATTCACCGGTAATTTCGCAGTTTTCAAACGCCTGCTCTTTTGGTAACACCTCACCTAGAAGCTGACGCAGCGAGGGGATATCCCACTGCCTGTTGTCCAATTCGTAGAGCAGGCAACCCGCCGTCTGGCTGGGAGCAAGGTGAAAGGCATTTTGAAACGCGGCGTTGGTCCGCACAATGCGGAACTGAGCGTCCAACACGACCAAAGGCTTGCGCACCGTCTCCACAATTGCCTGAGCATAGTCCCGCGCCCGCTTCAGCTCTGAATTGAGGTCATGCAGCTCCTGATTGCGACACATTAACTCATCGTTGGTGGAGATCAGCTCCTCATTGGAAGACTGCAATTCTTCTTTGGCGGTTTCCAGTTCCTCGTTGGTGCTCTGGAATTCCTCGTTACTTGACAGCAACTCTTCCTGGGACGCCTTGATCTCTTCCTGAGCGGTGCAATGCTCACTGGTCATGGTCTTGATGTATTGGCGGGTGGCATCCAGTTCATACTGAAGACGCTGCACCAAAGCAGCGTCACCGGAGGCTTCACCCTTGCCAAGGCAAGCACTACGCAGGCGCGCCCAAAGCTTGGAGAAGCGTTTGATGGGCGGCAGACCGCCCACATGTGAACTGTCAAAAAAGACAAGAAATAAAGGCTCTTCGGTATTCTCCGGGGCAATGGGGATAACTTCCAGATCTACTTCACCCGTGCCATCGCGTAGCTGAACCCGGTGTGCGGTTCGGCGCACGGGCTGCAGCTCCGTACGCGCCATGTCAATCATACTGTTGATGTCAACAAACAAGCCCAGCCGGGCAAGCTGCCGCAAGCTTGTACTGGGGGGGCCTGAGGGCTGCAGCAAATAAGGCCCGGTATCACCGCGAAACTCCAGAATGTTCAGCTCGTCGTCACACAGGACCCCTGCCGGGACAAAACGCGCCATGGCGATTCGATCAACCGTGCGAGCTTGTTTACCTTGCTGACCCGCAGCGTCCACTTGGGGCGCCGACGGTTGAACGGACGCCGGGCTTTTGGAGCCACTCAGGTAAGCCAGGTGTGACCGCAGAGGAACCGATTTTTTGGTGAAAATATTGTATTTGTTATCGTGCGATTGACTGAACATATCTGTTGCGGCACCAATTGACTCCGAGGGCCCCAGTGTCAGGCATCCGCCGGGCTTCAAGGCGTAATGAAACAAAGAAATAACTCGCCGCTGTAACACCGGATTAAAATAAATCAGAACGTTGCGACAACTGATAAGGTCAAGCTGAGAAAACGGCGGGTCGCAGGTGACGTTATGCATGGCGAATATGCACAGGTTACGCAAGGATTTGACAACCTGGTGCTTTCCGTTGCTTCGCGTGAAGAACCGCTCCAACCGCGCAGCCGATACTTCATTGGCAATGTTCTCCAAATAGATTCCAGCACGGGCGGTGGCTAAAGCCGAGTCACTCACATCCGTTCCAAAAATCTGAATGCGGGTACTGACGGAGCGCTCTTCGAGGTATTCTGTCAGGCTGATGGCGATGGAATACACCTCTTCACCGGTGGAGCAGCCGGGCACCCAAATCCGAATTGCTCCACCTGTTGTCAGTCGTTGTTCCAGCGTGGGAAACACCTTTTCAAAAAGCCCCTCAAACGCTTCCGGGTCTCTAAAAAAGCTGGTAACCCGGATCAGCAAATCTTGATACAAAGCCTGAACTTCATGGGGGTTGCTCTTCAGCAACCGTATGTATTCTTCCAATGAGTTCAAATTTGATAAGGCAATTCGCCGGGTGAGGCGACGGGTGAGGGTTCCGCGCTTATAGCGGCTGAAATCGTGTTTGCACGCGTCATCCAGTATCCTGAACACCGCCTCCAGGTTTGCTTCTTCGGCGGCGGGCGGGTCTCCCTTCAGCCGCGTAGACGGGCGGGGCATCATAGGGTGCTGGTTGATGCGCATCAGCCTGGCAGCAATTTCTTTAGGGGACAATACGAAGTCAACGCAGCCCGTACCCACAGCCGCCTGAGGCATGCTTGTGAATTTGGCGGATGCATCATCCTGGGCAAAAGTAATGCCGCCTCCACCTTTGATGGCCTCTACGCCGCGAGCGCCGTCAGACCCGCTGCCTGACAGGCAGACCCCAATGGCGCTGCCACCCAGGTTTTCCGCCAAAGAGCAAAAGAGGTCGTCAACCGGCATGGGCAGCCCCTGACTGGACTCCCGGGGTTTCAACCTTAGATGGCCGTCTGACACTGTCATTGAGTTGTTCGGCGGGATGACATAAACGTGATTCGGCTCTATCAGCTGATTCTCTTGCACCTCAACCACCGGCAGAGCAGTTTTTTTGCCCAGCAATTCGGTCAGCAGACTGGCGTGATCAGGATCCAGATGCTGAACCACCAGAAAAGTCATGCCGTTGGCGTCAGTGACATTGGCCAACAACTCTGTTATTGCCTCCAATCCACCGGCGGAGGCACCGATCCCCACCAGAGACAACCCTGGGGTCAAGGCGTCGGAGGCGAGCTGCTCGCGCTCTTGCGCAGCAGGCACATCAGTATCAGGTGACATAAGAGCTACTTTTTCTCAGTGGTGGTGGCGTGGCACGCCACCGGCTTCAGCCGGTCGCCCACAGGTTCTTGCAGAGATCGCCTCAAGCAGCCGCAACCACTTTGCTCTAAATCCTTTATTATTAGATGCCGGTAACCCATCTGCAGCCAATACCTCGCCCCTGCCACTCGGGCTTCAACCAAGCATTGGGCAAGAGTGCGTGTTCTTGATACGTGACTAGGCTACAAGAAAACTTTGTTGCGCAGTCAACACTCAGCATAAATAGCGTCACAGTACAGCATGTTGAAGCTCTTCGGGCTTTAATCGCTCCGGCATTTGCCACCCATACACCAGTCGAAAGCAGTTTAACCTTTGAAATCAGTCTCCTGCGGTGATTACGCGAGCGCCTTTCCATGTCGAATATTCCGCCAACTCTATTGAAGCCCCGGGGAAAGCCGCTTGGACACCCACTTCTTAAACCTACAGTCCAAGTGCGGAAGCGGCATTCTTTATCTGGAATGGAATGGCGAGCTGGAGTTGTGACTACTGGGAGACATTTTCTTGGAAAAAAAGCTACTTGGGGGCCTTTGTCGGATTGTAGATGTCAACTGCAAGAAAAGAAATAATGCGCTACAGTCGCTCTCCGGCGCAGCCTCCTGTTCGTCGCTGTTATGAATGAGTTCGGGTGGATTCAGCAACGAATCTGACACACTATCTTTGATTCAAGTGAATTGCTTGCTCCAGCCAATGCTTGATAGAAGGACTCATTTGGGCCAGATGTAAACTCAAACCACTTAAACCGGATGCGCCAACAAGGCAGCTGCAGTGGGAAAATTCATTTTGTTTGCCGCCTAAATCATACTTTTCAATTGCTACGCGCGGCAGCTCACCGATGGTGTCGGGCGGAGGTTCGCCGGACCGTCACGCGCAGGGATGCGCGTGTCGA
>CAYNST010000152.1:0-7003 GCA_964399955.1 uncultured Cellvibrionaceae bacterium
TTTGGAAGAGCCAGAGAAATCACAGCCGCAAAGGTCACAAAAAGGGTGGAAACCCAAAGACAGGCCTCAAGCCCATAAGCCTGAAACACCCAGCCCGACAGCAAGGTGCCCACAAGCCGGCCGATGGCGTTGGACATGTAATAAAACCCCACATCCAGAGATACGCCGTCTTCTTGCGCATAGGAAACAATCAAATAACTGTGCAGTGAGGAGTTGATGGCAAAGAGCGCGCCAAACAGCAGCAAACCGCTTACCAGCACAATCTGGGGGGAGTAGCTTGTCGCCAACCCAACAGCGATCAACGCCGGAAGCGCCGCCAGTGCTGCGGCCCAAGCAAACGCTGCCCTCCCCCCGGGTACCCTGCCTGAACGCTTGCCGGTGAATAGCGGCGCGAAGGACTGGACCACACCGTAGCCGATGATCCACACCGCCAGAAACCCACCCACCTTCCAGTAATCCCAAGCAAAGGTGGTGCTCAAATAAACCGGCAGCGCAATCACAAACCAGACATCACGCGCGCCAAAGAGAAACAAACGGGCGGCGGATAGCACATTGATTGCCCGACTTTTGGACAACAGATCTCTGAATCTGGGTTTAACCTTGGCTTTGCCCAGGTCTCGGCCCAATAAAAACAAGCTGGCGACCCAGATAACGGTCAGAACGCATGCCATGGACAACACTGCCCCACGAAAGCCCAGCCAGGCCAGCAACGCGCCACCTAAGAAAAAACCCACACCCTTGAGTGCATTCTTGGAGCCGGTGAGTACAGCAACCCATTGATACAGCTTGCCCTGCTCCGAGCGCGACACCAACATTTTGATTGAGCTTTTGGCGCTCATTTTGTTGAGGTCTTTGGCAATGCCGGACATGGCCTGCGCCGCCATAACCCAAACCACCGTCAGCAGTTCCGCCGGCACGGTAAGCATCAACAACGCGACGACCTGCAACGCCAAACCTATGTTCATGGTGCGGTTGAGTCCCCAGCGGGCGCCCAGGTAACCCCCCAACAGATTGGTCACCACACCAAAAAACTCATAAAAAAGAAACAGCGAGGCGATCTGCAGCGGGCTGTAACCCAGGCCGTGAAAGTGCAACACCACCAGCATACGCAGTGCACCGTCGGTGAGGGTAAAGGCCCAGTAGTTGCCGGTAACAACCAAATACTGGCGGACCTGAGGCGAGAGCCTGGTCAAGATGCCCATAAAACGTCCTATTCAGGCATCAGCCAGCCAGTCCGACCTTGCGGGCCAGCTCTGCCGTGCGACAGGAGTAGCCCCATTCGTTGTCATACCAAGCGTAGATTTTGACCTGGGTGTCGTTGATGACCATGGTTGACAAGGCATCGATGATGGAGGAGCGCGGGTCGGTTTTATAGTCGATGGACACCAGTGGCCGCTCTTCATAGCCCAGAATATTTTCCAGTTCACCGTGTGCGGCTTGCTGCAACAGGCTGTTGACCTCCTCCACCGTGGTCGCACGCTTGACTTCAAAAACGCAGTCCGTCAAAGATGCGTTGGCAAGCGGAACCCTCACCGCGTGGCCATTCAAGCGACCTTTCAGCTCCGGGAAGATTTCGGTGATGGCGGTGGCTGACCCTGTAGTAGTAGGAATCAAACTCATGCCGCTGGCGCGCGCGCGGCGCAAATCCTTATGCGGCTGGTCCAGAATGCTTTGGGTGTTGGTCAAGTCGTGGATGGTGGTGATTGACCCGTGGCGAATGCCAAGCTTCTCGTGGATAACCTTCACCACCGGCGCCAGGCAGTTGGTGGTGCAGGAGGCCGCAGTGACAATGCGATGTTCATCCGGATTAAACAATTGGTCGTTGACACCCATCACCACATTCAGCACACCCGGCTCTTTTACCGGCGCCGATACCACAACCCGTTTCACACCCTGCTCCAGATACGCCTGCAGCAGCGCGGAACTCTTCATTTTGCCGCTGGCTTCGATCACCACATTGCAGCCTGACCAGTCGGTATCGGCAATGGCTTTGTTGCCGCTTACAGACACTGACCGGTTACCCACAGTGATACTGTCCTCATCTGCTCGCGCTTCGTGACGCCAACGGCCGTGCACGGAGTCAAAATTCAGCAAGTGCGCGCAGGTCGCCGCATCCGCTGCCGGGTCGTTGATCTGCACGATCTGAATGTCGCGCATTTCCCAGGCCGCGCGAGCAACCAGACGGCCAATGCGGCCAAAGCCGTTGATACCGATTGTCACCGTCATATTTGCTTCCTCAGGTGAGTCATTAAGATTGCAGCGTGTTTGCCAGTCTGTTGATGTAATCCACCTGCGCTGCATGGGTAAACGCGTTTGACCGCAACGCCCTGACCTGCTCAACCGCATGCGACGTCGGAACGCCGCGCTCCATCAATATTTGCGCGGCAAGCAAACCCGTGCGCCCGGAGCCGCCTTTGCAGTGAACGGCAAGCTTTTCGCCCTTATCCAAACGATCATGAAGGTGCTTTTTGACTTCTGTCCACAGCTCGGCAAACGCCTCGGTAGGCGCACATTCGTCTTCTACGGGCAGATGAAACCAGGCGAGGTCTAAGGCTGCGCATTGCGCCTGTATTTCATTCACCCGGTTTTTGGTCATTTCCTCTGCAGTCATCAGGGTGATCAGGGCGGTTGCGCCGGCGGTCTTCAGCGCCTCCAGTGACTCTTCAATACCAGCCGCCAAAGTGCCCGGACAAGGTGTCAGTAGCAGTGTGCCCCGCTGATCCGGACATTTGAGTGGGTAAAAGGGGTGTTGCGGCATGGAGGAAATCCTTCAAGAAGTGCTTTGATCAAACCAGTGACGGGTGCGATTGGCGAAAGCAACCAGGGACAGCATCACCGGCACCTCCACCAGCACACCCACCACCGTGGCCAGCGCGGCGCCGGAGTGCAGACCAAAGAGGGAAATGGCCACAGCAACCGCCAGCTCGAAAAAGTTGGAGGTGCCAATCAGACAGGCTGGTGCGGCAATGTCATAGCTCAGTCGAAGTCGCCAGGCGGCAAAATAGGTGATGGCAAAAATGCCGTAGGTCTGGATTGTCAGAGGCACAGCAATCAGCAATATGTGCAGGGGCTGCTGGATAATGGTTTCAGCCTGGAAGCCGAACAGAAGAATCACCGTGGCCAGTAGGCCCAGGACCGAGGCCGGTTTAAGGTTTCGAACCAGAAGGTTCAAGCCCGCTTCGCCCCGACGCGCAAACCATACTTTGCGGGTGATGACGCCCGCCAGCAAGGGCAGAACCACATAGAGCAATACTGACAGCAACAGGGTTGCCCAGGGCACCTGAATGTCCGTCATGCCCAACAGCAAACCCGCAATAGGTGCAAAGGCAAATATCATGATCAGGTCGTTGACGGAAACCTGCACCAGTGTGTAGCTGGGGTTACCCTGGGTCAGCTGACTCCAGACAAAAACCATGGCTGTACAAGGCGCAACACCCAGAAGGATCATGCCGGCCATATATTCGGTAGCGGTTTCTGGTGCTACCCAGCCGGCAAATATCACGCGAAAGAACAGCCAACCGAGCAGCGCCATGGTGAACGGCTTGATTGCCCAGTTTACCAGCACTGTGAGCACCAGCCCCCGAGGCCTGCGACCAACGTCTTTGATGGCGGCAAAATCGATTTGAATCATCATGGGGTAGATCATCACCCAGATGAGAACCGCCACCACCAGGTTGACGTGGGCGTATTCAAGCTCGGCAACCGCCTGAAATACAGACGGCGCAAGCAGGCCCAAGCCCACACCCGCTGTTATGCAAAGCGCTACCCATACTGAAAGATACCGCTCAAAAAAACCCAGTGCCGAGGCCATAAATAGTCCGTTTTATGTTTGAAGCTAGTGCATCAGTTTTTGCAGGAAGAAATGCTGAATCATTAATATCAGGCCCGGGTCTCGTCGACGGTCAGCAGCAGGTTGCCACTCGAACCGGTCTATCCCCCATGCCATTCAGGCGGCGAACTTGTTCGTCCAGCCATAACCGATTGGCCTCACCGGTTGTACTCATGACCGCCTGCACCCAGGCGGGAAGTTGCGGGTGCAGGCGGTAATACACCCATTGCCCCTGGCGGCGATCGGCCAACAAACCCTGGTTGCGCAGCAGCGCAAGGTGGCGAGATATTTTTGGCTGGCTCTGACCCAGGGCGCAGGTCAATTCACATACGCAAAGCTCGCCTTCACGCTGGAGCAAAAGCGCAATACGCAGCCGCGTTTCATCCGCCAGACATTTGAAGACATCGATGGGGCTTATGGCGTCAGTCATGGTACTTGGCGTTTTCGATCAACAAGCGGGGCCCTATCAGCTAGAAATATACGGTTTGGCGAATATACGACAAATCATATATTTGGTATAGCACAGCTTCGGCGGTCGCCCTTCATCGTCGCCGCCAATGTAGAAGCAGAGATCCGCTAACGTAGAAGGCAGTCAGAGGCAGCAATCCGTACAAGACGCCGCTTTGCAGCGCCGGCAAGTAGGATAATGACAAGGCCAGTGCAATCAAATACCAGACGTAAGCGGCGTACAGAACCAGAAACAGTAGACCCTCGATGCGGGAAAGCACGGCGCCTGCGAAGAAGAGCGGTACACAGAGAGCGGCAACGCCCACCATTACCGGAATATCAATCTGCGCCAACTGTGCTCCGGCCAGCAAAGGTGTGGGCGAAAGCAGGCCCGAGATGCCCAGTACGCAGAGAATATTAAAGATATTGCTGCCCACCACGTTGCCCACGGCAATGTCGCGCTGGCCCTTGACGGCGGCGATGACGGAAGTCATTACTTCGGGCAAGGATGTGCCGGCTGCGACGATGGTCAGACCGATGACCGCTTCGTTGACGCCCCAGGCAGTGGCTATCTCCACTGCGCTGCTGACCAACCAGCGCGCGCCAAGCACCAGAAGCGCCAGACCGCCTGCCAACAGCAGCAGGTTCTTCCCCAGGGGTGCCCGATCACTTCCCGCGCCGACTTCGTCTTCGCTGCCCTGCCGTTTGCCCTGAACAAACAGAAACCCGGTGTAAGCCACCAGGCCTGCGGTGAGCAGACCCGCTTCCCATTTGTTGATGACACCGTTCAATGTCATCAACCAAACAACAACGGAGGCCAGCAGCATCAGAGGAACATCCTGCCGTATCAGCTGACGCGAGATGCTCAGCGGCAGAATCACGGCGGTAACCCCCAGGATGAAAAGTACGTTAAAGATGTTGCTGCCCACGGCATTGGCGATGGCCAGCTCTGCCTGGCCGGAATACGCCGCTTTGACACTCACCGCCAGCTCTGGTGCGCTGGTGCCGAAGGCGACCACGGTCAGCCCTATCACCAGCGGCGGGATACCGAAGTTGGCCGCCAGCCGCGCAGCACCCTTAACCAGCAGGTCTGCCCCCGCAATCAGCATCACCAAACCGATACACAATAGTAACCAGGTCATGTTAGCTCCAGAAATCGTAGAGTGGAAGTGAGAGTAGAGGCGGGTCGCCAAAGGGGAAAATTTGCGTAGCTGGCACTGTGGTTCGTGCAGCATTCACGCAAACCAGGCCCGCGAATGCTGACTGAGATTCAGTGCAAAATCCAGTACAATCACTGGCTCCGTGCATTTTTATTATGTGCTCAATACGTTTTGCCATCATCCACTGGAGCTTATGGAAATCCTGATACTGGTAGGGCTGATACTGCTCAACGGCGTGTTTGCCATGTCCGAAATTGCTGTTGTTACCGCGCGAAAGTCCCGCCTGACGGCCTTGGCTGACAAGGGCCATCGCTCTGCCAATGCCGCACTGAAGCTGGCAGACGACCCAACGCAGTTCCTGTCTACCGTGCAAATCGGCATTACGTCCATTGGCATCATGAACGGCATCTTTGGGGAATCCGTTTTGGCCGAGCCGTTTGCCAATTGGCTGATGGGACTGGGCATGGCAGCGGGAACCAGCTCTACCACGGCAACGGTACTGGTGGTGGTGGTGATAACTTATATCACCATTGTCATTGGTGAGCTGGTGCCTAAACGTGTTGGGCAAATCAGTGCCGAGGCAGTCGCCTGCGCTATAGCGGCACCCATGTCGTGGCTGGCCACCCTGGCCCGCCCTTTTGTCTTCGTGCTGACTCAATCCACCAACGGCTTGATGCGGCTTATGCGCGTGGACAAGCCCAGGGATCACGCCGTCACAGAGGAGGATATACAGGCCCTGCTGCTGGAAGGCTCAACCTCTGGAGTGATTGAAAAAGACGAGCACACCATGGTGCGCAATGTGCTGCGGTTGGACGACCGCCCGGTAACCTCGCTTATGGTGCCCCGCTCCGATGTAATCTATTTGGACACTTCTCTGCCAATTGAAGAAAACTACCGGCGCATCATGGATTCTCCCCATTCGGCGTTTCCCGTCTGCAACCAGCAGTTTGACCAACTGGTGGGCGTAGTGACCTCCAAGGATTTGCTGGCGCAATCCATTACCGGCAATGTGGTGGATCTACTGGACCTGGCGAAGCCCTGCAGCTTTGTGTTGGAAAACCTGACTGCCATGGATTTACTTGAGCATTTCAAGCTCTCCAGTCTGCATATGGTGTTCATTGTTGATGAATACGGCGATGTTCACGGCATAGTCACCCAACACGATTTGATGGAGGCGCTGACAGGGGAGTTTGGTGCAGCCGACGAAGGTGACGCGTGGATAGTCACGCGGGACGACGGTTCATTGCTGCTGGACGGGCTGCTGCCCACCTTGGACTTGAAAGACTGTTTGGATGTGAGCGAGCTGCCGTTTGAAGACGACTATCAAACCCTCAACGGCTTGATTCTCAGAATGATGGACCGCCTGCCACTAACTGGCGAAAAAGTGTTTTTGCAAGGTTGGCAGCTGGAAATAGTGGATATGGACGGCCACCGGGTGGATAAAGTCTTGGCGGCCAAGTTACCGCCACAGCGGGACGAAGACGACGACGGCTAACAACGGCATAGCGGCATATCTGCAAGCCAGAACCGGGCAAAAGATATTTGCAGCCCGGCCGTCCACTCTAGG
>CAYNST010000153.1:0-6848 GCA_964399955.1 uncultured Cellvibrionaceae bacterium
CTAGGGCATTGGGCGTGCAGGTGGATTCAGGACCAATTCTGGTCCGCGACAGCCTCAACCGGCGGATTGGCCAGCTTCGTCGTCAGGACTGCACACCAGGCCGGAGAGCAATAGCACCAATTCGATACGGTTACTCGCCTGTCAAAATGCCGCAGGCAACAGAAATGCGAGAAAAACAACTTCCTGTCGGAAGGCGGCTTCGCAATGTCAGGTCCCAGCAACGCCCGGCAGGAAACAGCAATTAGTGCCAGCTGTTCCGGCAACGCCGGGTTTACTTCTGTTTAGGCATGGCAGGCATCTCCGACGCATCCGAGAAACGAACAAGACACTTCTTGATTTTGAGCATGCCCCAGCGTATGCAGTTGAAGGTTGTGCTGCTGCATGGATGTTTTCTGTGTCACGGGAGCTTCATGAGCTGATGCTAAGTATGAAATGGTTGTGGAAAAAGGTCTGTTGAGAAAAACACGATGCATGATTTACTTCAAAGGGTTCATAAAGCAGATACGGGGGCATTTTTGTGGTTGCACGTAACCAAACAAATCCCCTACAGAAAGTCCGTCCGGTGGCTCTCCCGCAGCGGAGACGGTTATCTGTATGTACTGATCGGCCTGGTCATCTGGTGGCTGGAGCCTGCGCTGGGCCCCAAGTTTGCAGCAGCCTGCGTGCTTGCTTATATGCTGGAGGTGGTACTGTATCTGGTACTCAAAAATCTGATAAAGCGCAATCGTCCGGCCATACACATAGCAAGCTACAAACCCTGGATAACCCCCTCAGACCAATTCAGCTTTCCGTCAGGCCATACGGCGGCGGCCTTCGTTTTTGCCGGCTTGATGTGTGAATTCTACCCGGCCGTTGCCGGTCTATTTTTGCTATGGGCAAGTCTGATTGGTCTGAGCCGGGTGTTGCTTGGTGTACATTACCCCAGTGACATAGCCGCAGGCGCGCTGCTGGGTACAAGTTGCGCAATCACGGCGGCGAGTGTGATCCTTTGATGGAACGTGGAACATGAAGATTCTGTACGGAGTACAGGGAACAGGCAACGGGCATATCACCCGGGCAAGGGCCATGGCGCGCGCGTTCGAGGCCGCCGGCATCGAGGTGGATTGGGTGTTTTCCGGACGGTCCCGAAGCCGCTATTTTGATATGGGCACCTTCGGCAACTTCCGCTCGTTTCGCGGGCTTACTTTTGCGGCAACGCGCGGCAAGGTGCTGTATACGAGAACCGTTCTGCAGAACAACCTGTTGCAACTGTACCGCGACATCAAAACACTGGATGTGGGGCCCTACGACCTGGTCCTCAACGACTTTGAGCCGGTTTCAGCCTGGGCGGCCAAACGCGCAGGTAAAAAGGTGATTGGAATTTCTCACCAAAGCGCGTTTCATTATGCCGTACCCAAACGCGGCAACAACCCGATGGTCAGCTGGTTCATGCGCAACTTTGCCCCCACCAGCCAACCCATAGGCGTTCACTGGCATCATTTTGACCAACCCATCCTGCCGCCCCTGATAGAGCCGCCCCGCCACCCAATTGAGCGGGTCGCGGGAAGCATATTGGTTTACCTGCCTTTCACCGGCCTGGATGACATCCTGCCGCAACTGCGCAGCTTCAGAAAGTGCCGTTTCACGATTTACCACGCGGTAGCGCAAGCCAGCAGCCACGACAACATCCACATTCACCCGCTGGCCCGCGATGGGTTTCAGCGCGACTTGCACCGCTGTGAAGGTGTAATTTGCAACGCGGGCTTTGGCCTGGCCAGTGAAGCTTTGCAACTGGGAAAAAAACTGCTTGTTCAACCGGTTAAGGGGCAGATGGAGCAACTGTCCAACGCGCTTGCCCTGAGTGAGCTGGGCTACGGTACGGCCGCAGACAAACTCACTCCTCAAGTAATTGCCGACTGGCTCGCCTCCCCCGCCCGAGCCCCTCTGCCCTACCCGGATGTGGCCCAGGCTTTGGTGAAGTGGCTAATGGCGGGAGCGGAGGATTTTGACGGCCTGAAAGACGCGCTTTGGCGACAGGTTCCGGAACCGACTCAAGCCACGGCCCCTCCCGGTCTTACAAGACTAGGCACCCACTGAATGCCGGTTCGACAGGGCGGGGCAATACCATCTCAACAAACAAAACAGCAGTTTGGAGGCTAAAACCGGCAAAGCACCCGGTGCAGCCACCTATAAAAACTCCACGGACCCTGTGCAGTAGTGCTTGGGGTGCGTTGTTCAACTGCGAAACAGCATGTTTACAGAGGCCGCTTCATCCACTTTCGGACGCGGGCCTTTAAGGGGCGCGCCGGTGACTTTCAAAAACACTTCCTCCGCGATGTCCGTGACATGGTCGCCCGCTCGCTCCAGCCCCTTGGCAATGAACAGTAGCTGCACACCGTCTGGCAGGGAGTTTTCATTATTTTGCATGCTGGCCAATAAATGGGCAAAGATGCGTGCGTAAATAGCATCCAATTCAACATCGTCCACCCAGGCTACGTTGGCCAGGTCGGCGTTGTCGTCCTGGTAGGCCCGGATCACGCGTGCAAGCATGGAACGGATGCGCTTTTCCATCCAACCGAATTGGGCCACCAGTGTGGCATCCAGCTTGTGGGCCAGACGTTGTGAGCGCTTGGCCGTGTTCTTTGCGTAGTCGCCAATGCGCTCAAGGTGAGAGGCGATGCGCCCGGCGGCAAGAATGGCTCTCAGATCGTCCGCCAGGGCTTGTTGCCGGGTCAGCACTTCTGCCGTGTGCAGTAGAATGCGCTCGCTGAGGGCGTCCGCCCTGCGGTCGCTGTCAACAACATTTTGCGCCGCCTGCGTGTCGCCACGCAGCAAGGCGTCAATTGCACGTTCCAGCTCCTGCCCAACCTGTTCCGCCAGGGCGACCACCTCCGATCTGAGCGATTGCAGGTCCCGATCAAAGCTGTTGAGTGTGTGCTTTTTATCCATGGGCCAACCTCCTGTCAGCCGAATCGGCCGGTGATGTAGTCATTGGTGCGGCTTGATTTGGGTGCGGAGAATATCTGACCGGTCTCACCGTACTCCACCAGCTCGCCCATATGCATATAACCGGTGTAGTCGGAGATACGCGCCGCCTGTTGCATATTGTGGGTGACAATCACCACGGTTACCTGGTCGCGCAGGTCCGTCAGAAGGTCCTCGATTTTGGCGGTGGCTATGGGGTCCAATGCGGAGGTGGGCTCATCCAACAGCAACAACTCGGGTTGCGGCGCCAAAGCACGGGCAATGCACAAACGTTGCTGTTGACCGCCGGACAAACCGTTGGCCGAGTCCTGCAACCGGTCTTTTACCTCGTCCCACAGCGCCGCCCGGCGAAGGGCCCATTCTGCCCGCTCGTTGAGCAGGTTTTTCTGTTTGATTCCCTGCACCCGCAGCCCTGCCACGGCGTTTTCAAAGATGGACTTGGGGAAGGGATTGGGCTTCTGAAACACCATGCCCACCCGCAGACGCACCAGTGCCGGTTCCATTTTGATCAGATTCATGTCTTCCGGATAAAGCCGCACATCGCCCTGATAGCGGTTGCCGGGGTAAAGGTCGTGCATGCGATTGAGACAGCGCAAAAGGGTGCTCTTGCCGCAGCCGGAGGGGCCAATCAAGGCGGTGATGCGGCGGTCCATTACCGGCATGGACACACGTTTCAGCACCTGCTTGCTGCCGTACCAAAAACTCAAGTGGCGAATGTCGGCGCGCGGCTGGTCGGCAACCTGCGCCTCTTGCCCTCGGGAAGCATCCGCGCGGTCCGGCAGCAAACTGTACTGCGCTGAATCGTCAGACGGGGTGCGCTGGAGGGGGGCTGCGTTGAAATGCTCGTTCATAACATCGGGTCCAGAGGTATGGAATTCATCGTTCATCGAATCACCGGTGCTGGCGCCGCAGACGGTAGCGGATAACCATGGCCACGGCATTCATGGCAAAGGTCAGAACAATCAGCACGGTACCGGCGGCCGCCGCGTTTACGTGAAAATCCGCCTGCGGCCGGGAAACCCAGTTGAACATCTGTATCGGCATGACGGTAAAAGGGCTGGTGAGCCACTCGAAATTGACAAAAGGCGCGGCGGTCTGCACCGGCGCCGGCGGCAGAAAGGCGATGAACGTCAACGCACCAATGGTGATGACCGGCGCGGTCTCGCCAATGGCGCGAGCAAGCCCCACGATCACTCCGGTAAGAATGCCCGGGCGTGCTGCCGGCAAGACGTAGAGGTACACCGTTTGCCATTTGTCGGCGCCCAGGCCAAAGGCGGCCTCGCGCAGCTCTCGCGGAATGGCGCGAATGGCCTCGCGGGTGGCGACGATGATGACCGGTAAAATCAGCAAAGCCAGCACCAACCCCGCAGTCAGGATGGTTTGCCCAAGATTGAAGGTGTAAACAAACAATCCCAGAGCCAGAAGGCCAAATATGATTGACGGCACACCGGCAAGGTTGCTGACATTGATTTCAATGATGTCCGTTACCCAGTTGCGCGGGGCGTACTCCTCCAGATACAACCCTGCCGCAATCCCCAGGGGGATGGCCACGACCGCCGTCACCAGCATCACAAGCCCGGTACCAACCAGGGCAGACAGGATGCCGGCCTGGCCGGCTCGGCGGGAAGGGAAGCTTGTGTAAAAGGAGGGGTCAATCAGCCTGGGCCAGCCGCGAAGGACCAGGTCCAGAAACACCGTAATCAACAGCCCACCGGCAAGAACCAGCACCAAAAGACCCAGTGCTGCGACGATGAAATCGGTGCGCCGGTTGGCACTGACCAAACTCTGCGGCGAAATGGCCAATGCCGAGGTGCGACTAAGCGTATTCATCAATAATTCTCCCGAAAACGTCGACGCAGATAAAAGCCGATCAGGTTGAATACCAAAGTCATCAAGAACAACACAATGCCTGCGGCAAACACGGATTGGTAAGCCACCGAGCCGTGCGGCAAATCGCCCATGCTGATCTGCACAATGTAGGCGGTGATGGTCGCTGCGCCTTCCATGGGGTTGAAGCTGAAGTTCGGGTTTTGGCCTGCGGCAATGGCAACCACCATGGTCTCGCCAACCGCGCGGGACATTCCCAGAATAAAGGCCGCGGTAATGCCGGATAAGGCTGCAGGGATAACGATCTTGACCGCCACCCGAAACCGGGAAAAACCCAAGGCGTAGCCGGCCTCACGCAGGCTGGCTGGCACCGAACGCATGGCATCTTCACTGACGGATGCGGTATAGGGCAGAATCATGATGCCCAACACCAGGCCGGGCGCCAACATGTTGAAACCCGGCAGGTCCGGGAAAAGAATCTGCAACACCGGGGTCACGGTGAGCAAGGCAAAATAACCGTAAACCACCGTGGGCACCCCTTCCAGCATTTCCAGAACGGGCTTGACGACCTCACGCACATTGGCCGGCGCGTATTCACTCAGGTAGATCGCCAGCATCAAGCCCGCCGGAATAGCCACCAGCAAGGCAATGCCCGCCACCGTCAAGGTGCCGGATACCAGGGTAATGATGCCGAAGCGGGCGTCGGCAAACATCGGCGTCCATTGGGTATCGGTCAAGAAATTCCAAATCGGCACCTGGGCAAAAAAACCGGCCGATTCGCTGATCAACACATAAACGATACCGGTGGTTACCAGTACCGAAGTGAAGGCGGCCAGAAATAGCAACCATGAAGCGATCTGCCCCTGGATTTTTCGGCGCTTCAGAAATGCCGCTTCCACGGCAAAAGGGTCAGTTGTTGCTGATGACATTGCTCATGCCCCACAGTGAACCTGTTGAAGGGTACAGGGGCCCCGGCCCCCGTTTATCAAACCGGCCGAATTATTCGGACTGACTCTGGGCCAGATCTTCCGCGCCCAGGCCTGGTTCCGCCCCCTCTGAAGAAGAACCGGTTGAGCCCGACTTGAGTTTATTGGCGGCAAGTTCATAAGTGCGCAGCGGAAGCGGCACGTAACCCACCTCCTCTACCAGTTCTGCCGCCGTTTCAGGGTTCATGTAAAAATCCATGAACCGCTGAACATGGGGCTTTTGCTCCAGTGACCGTTTGCTGACATACATAAACATTGGCCGGGACAGAGGCTGGTAGGTGCTTTCCCGAGCGGTTTCCACGGACGGCGATACCGGCTCTTTTCCCTGCCATGAAATAGGCACGGCTTTTAGTTTGTTGCGATTTTCCTCATAGTAGGCAAGACCAAAAAATCCCAGGGCGTTAACATCCGAAGCAACCCCCTGCACTAACATGTTGTCGTCCTCGCTTGCTGTAAAGTCACCGCGCGAGCTTTTGCCATGCACCACCGCCTCAACAAAATAGTCGTAGGTCCCGGAATCGGTGCCGGCACCAAACAGCTTGAGCGGGCGGTCGGGGAAACTCGCGCGAACCTGCTTCCAGCTGGTAATTTTATTCTGGGCTTCGGGCTCCCACATGGTTTTCAGTTCATCAACCGTTAAATGATCCACCCAGTCATTCCTGGGGTTGATCACCACGGTAATGGCGTCCAGCGCCACTGGCAGCTCAATGTACTCCACCTTGTTTTGCTCGCAGAGTGTGCGTTCATCTGCGGAAATTGCTCGGGATGCTCCGGTCGCGTCGGTTTCTCCGCGACAGAATTTCTTGAAACCACCCCCGGTTCCGGACACGCCGACGGTCACTTGGGTGGCACCTTTCTCTGCAATTTGGAACTCTTCCGCCATGGCTTCAGTGATGGGAAAAACCGTACTGGAGCCGTCAATTTGCACCAGCTCACGGGCGATACTGACATTGATGACGGCGAGCGGCGCCAGAATGGCAGCGATGGTTGTAAAACATTTGTTCATGTGGAAGTCCTCCTCTGAGTTGAACAGCAATGCTGCCACCCTAGGCCGCTTGCATTGCAGAAACA
>CAYNST010000154.1:0-6786 GCA_964399955.1 uncultured Cellvibrionaceae bacterium
TCGAATCTCAGGGTCTTGCCATATCGCCAACAGTACAATCCAAACAGCCACCCTACCCGCTCTGCCATTTACAGCCTCATAAGAACGATATCTTCCAAATCGCCCACCTGCAACCCCTGGCACCTTTACCTTTTACCAGCTCCCAGGAGCCTGCTCACTTTCCGACCGGTGCCAGGTGGGGGTATGACGGACCGCCAGGAATGCGCGTGACGAGCTTCCAGGGAGAGATTCACAGCGTGCCCGGCAGACTTTCAGCCGGCACCCTCTCACCCAAGCCCAACCCCGAGCAACCCAATCAACAACCCCACCCCCGCACACCCCAAAATCACCTGAATAACCCCCCGCTCGAATTTGAACAGCGCAATGGCCGCCGCCACCGAGATAAGTGCAGACACCCAATCCATTCTGCCGTCAAAGCCATCAGGCCAAATCACGTGGTAGGCAAAAAACAGAGCCAGGTTGAGTATTACGCCTACGACGGCTGCGGTGATGGCGGTAAGGGGGGCGGTGAATTTGAGGTTGCCGTGGGTGGACTCCACCAATGGGCCGCCAATTAAAATGAACAAAAAGGACGGCAAAAAGGTGAACCAGGTAACCAGGGTAGCCGCAAGGGCTCCAGCTAAAAATAGCTGCTCTGCCCCCAGTGCGGCTTGCCCGTAGCCGCCCAGAAAACCGATAAAAGCTACCACCATGATCAGCGGGCCGGGCGTGGTTTCGCCCAGCGCCAGACCGTCTATCATTTGCGTAGGTGTGAGCCAGCCGTGATTGGCCACAGCGCCCTGGAATACGTAGGGCAAGACGGCGTAGGCGCCGCCAAAGGTTAACAGCGCGGCTTTGGTAAAGAACCAGGCCATTTGGGTATAGGTGTTGCCCCAGCCCAAGGTGACAACCAGCAACAGCATGGGCACTGCCCACAGCAGGCCGCCGATGACCGTCAACTGCGTCAGGCGCCACCAGCTAAAACGCGCGTGCGCGGCGACCGCAGAGTTGTCGTCAATGGTGGCAGGGCCATAGTGCTGACGGGCTTTACCGTGGCCGCCGTCTATAACAAAGGCCTCTGGAGCAAGCTTGCCGCCGGCAAAACCCACCAGTGCGGCGGTCACCACTATCAGTGGGAACGGCAGGTTGAGGACGAATATGGCCAGGAAGGACGCAAGAGCAATAGCCCAAAGCGCAGTGTTCTTCAAAGCCCGCCCTCCAATTCGATAAGCGGCATGCACCACGATAGCGGTTACTGCCGGCTTGATCCCATAAAAAACAGCGGCCACCCATGGCAGATCCCCCAGCGCCACGTACACCCAGGAAAGTGCAATCAGCAGCAGCAGCGAGGGCAGAACAAACAGCGCTCCGGCCGCCACCCCTCCCCAGGTTTTGTGCATCAGCCAGCCAATATAGGTTGCCAACTGCTGAGCCTCGGGGCCGGGCAACAACATGCAGTAGTTCAATGCGTGCAAAAAGCGCTTCTCGGAGATCCAGCGGCGGTTTTCCACCAGCTCCTGATGCATGATGGAAATTTGCCCGGCAGGGCCACCAAAGCTGATCAACCCCAACTTCAGCCAAAAACAGAACGCCTGGCCAAAAGTGACATTGGGTGCCGTCTTTTTGTTGCCGGCTGCAAGAGGGTTGGGCAAGTTGCTCATAGCAAATTGATCTCAGATAGTCGGTGGAATGCCGATTGCGGCCTACCGTTTAGAACTAATTGAAATTACACCTAAAATTCCTAAAAGAAAACTACGAGACATTTAATTGGAAACGCGACACTGCAGCCTTTTTTTCTTACACTAACAGTTCAATGGAGGGCTGCTTGGATACGGCAATATTACGCATTGGTTATTTTTTCTGCGATCTTCATCACCGACTTTTTCGCGGGAATCAACAATACTGGTAGCAATCAGGGATTGTTTGAATGACGAGAAAAACTGCGGTGGACGCCGAGCTTTCTAATAAACAATAACAAACGGGATACTCGCATGAACAATCTGCAATACATTATGACGGGCTTGATGGTGTGCGCGTTGACTGGCTGTGGTGGCGTAGGTGAAGCAGTGCCCACCAGCTCATCCAGCAGTAGTTCCAGCTCTTCCTCAAGTAGTTCGTCCAGTTCCTCTTCAAGCAGTTCCAGCTCCAGTTCCAGTTCCAGTTCCAGCTCCAGCTCCAGTTCCAGCAGTTCATCTTCCAGCGGCAGCACTGGGAGTTCGCTGACCATACAGGAATCTACTACCGGGTTCTGTCATGCAGATTACAGCACCTCATCCGCAGGAGTCGACACCGAACACGCGGGCTTTACCGGCAGTGGCTATATCGATGTGCAGAATGCCGTCGGCTCAAAAATTGAGTGGCAGGTCCGGGCACCCGAAAGCAATGTCTACAACGTGACCATCCGCTACAGCAACGGTGGCGCTGACCCCCGTCCCGGTACCCTGTCCGCCAATGGCAATGCGGGCAGTGCGGCAACCTTTAGTTTCTCACCCACCGGCAGTTGGTCGAGCTGGGCAGAAGAAACGGTTGAGATTACCTTGATTGAAGGCTCTAATCGCCTGGCGCTGACCAGTCTTACAGCCGGCGGCCTGGCCAATGTGGACGCCATAAGCATTTCAGGTGCAAGCACCACCGCTGAGAGCTGTTCCGGTTCCAGCTCTTCGTCTTCATCTTCGTCGAGCGGATCCAGCAGCAGTTCCAGCTCTTCATCAACCAGCTCTACCGGCGGCCCAGGCAGCAACCAGCCAAGGATGAGCGTTTCCCAGTTTGTGGGATACGGCAGCGCGGTGACTGGCGGACAGGGTGGGCAAACCGTAACCGCCCGAACCGGCGCCGAGATCCACAGAGCCTTGTGTGCTCGTGCGGCTAATGACACACCGTTGGTCATCAGAGTTGCCGGCACAATCAATCACGGCAACACCACAACCGCCAGTGGCAGCTGCAACGGTACAAAAACCGACGCCATCATCCTCAAACAAGTGAGCAACATTACCTTGGAGGGAGTGGGCACCAGTGCGGTCTTTGATCAGATCGGAATTCAAATCTCTCGGGCTTCCAACATTATAATTCGCAATGTTCACATCAAGAATGTTAAAAAATCCGGATCGCCCACATCCAACGGCGGCGATGCCATTGCCATTGAAGGCGGTCCGCAGACCAGAATCTGGATAGACCGCAATACCTTGGAAGCTTCCGGTGGCGAGTCTGCAGGCTATGACTCCCTGATTGACATGAAAAATGACACAACCTACGTGACCATATCCTACAACCACTTCAGAAACTCAAGCCGAGGGGGGCTGATTGGTGCAAGCGATGGCCCAGACGGCAATAATTACATTGTATTTCACCACAACTTTTACCAAAACATTGAGCAACGTACGCCCTTGCTTCGCCAGGCCACCATCCATACGTTCAATAATTACTGGGAAAACGACGGCTCCATGGGGCAGATCCATTATGTGAACGCGCGAGATTCCGGCAAGGCTTTGGTGCAGAATAATTATTTTAGAAATGTTAACAACCCGGTGATTTCTTCAACCGATTCCAACGTTCCCGGCTGCTGGGTGGCCAACGGTAACCTGTGGTCGGGCGGTACCTACACCCGCACCCCCAGCAATGGCAATGCGCACCACGTACCGGCAAACTGGCAATCCGGCAACTTGAATGGCACAGTTGCGGGCTGCAGTGTCAACGGCGCCAGAAATGTGTTGCTGGACGATGCGGCCCGCGTGCCGGACATTGTCAAAACCCATGCAGGCTTTGGCAAGATGTAACTAACCATTCTTTGCTGAAGCAAGCCAGCCTCAATTTCAAACCCGCTCCTGCAGCGGGTTTTTTTTGCGTTATTCATAGGGGGTAACCCTTACATTTTGTCCACGCCTTGCTGACCACCGTTGCCGATGACCGGAGGTGACAAGCTATTTCCAGAGGCGCCCTACAGCCGTTTGCAGTTTTGACCTCACGGTTTCACCCAGGTCTTGCATAAAGTCGGGCGCTTGCGGCACAACCAAAGCGCTTGGGTAAAGCGTTACCGCAGAGTGCAGTTTGCGGTTAAAATTGCGCCGGATGGCGCCCCGGTTGCGACCGGCGCTGTGCATCGCCCCCGACTGTGCCTTGTGGCCTTGGGATTCAAGCCAGCTCAGAGAGGAGCAGCCTTTGATGGCCTATACCAAACCCTTGCTAAACATCCCCACCAACATCATCACCGGCTTCCTGGGTGTGGGAAAAACCACCGCCATTGGGCATCTTCTGGCACACAAGCCCGCTCATGAACGCTGGGCGGTCCTGGTTAACGAGTTTGGCGAGGTAGGCATTGACGAGGGTTTGATGTCCGGTCAGCACGCCGAGGGCAGCGGCGTATACATTCGCCAGGTTCCGGGCGGCTGCATGTGCTGCGCGGCCGGCCTGCCAATGCAGATTGCCCTGAATATGCTGCTTGCCAAGGCCCGGCCCGACCGGCTGCTTATTGAGCCCACAGGCCTGGGGCACCCCAGGGAGGTACTGGGTGTGTTGTCGGGCGACACCTATCGCGGGGTATTGGACCTGCGCGCCACAGTGACTTTGGTGGATGCGCGTAAGCTTGGCGATAGCCGTTACCGCGACAACACCACTTACAATCAGCAGCTGGCCATTGCCGATATGATCGTCGCCAACAAAGCCGACCTGTATCAGCCGGGCGACCAGCAGGCGCTTGCTGATTATTTGGCTCAGAACGAGGCACTTCGGCACAAGCCGGTGCGCACCGTTTGTCATGCTGCACTGAAGGTCGAATGGCTGCAGGCGCCTTGCGCCTTTGTGTCGGCGCGCCAACTGCAGGTACCACAAGACCTGGACGCGGCGCCTGCCCTGCAACTGGAGCCGCAATTACCACCTTGTGGTTACCTGAGCATGGACAATCAAGGAGAAGGCTACGTCAGCCGCGGCTGGGTCTTTGCGCCGCAGCGGGTGTTCAATCAGCAACGCCTTTACGCATTTCTCAGCGGCGTGGAGGTGGAGCGCCTGAAAGGTGTGTTTATTTGTGACGACGGCGTGGTTGGTTTCAACAAGTCCGGCCAAGTGCTCACATCGGTCTACCTGGACGACGCAGCCGACAGCCGGGTGGAGCTGATCACCCACAACCCGCAGTTACTTGAGAACATAGAGCAGCCGCTGCTGGATTGCCTTCAGTCGTCTTCGTAAGGTGAAACACCCGTCACGGTGATGACATAGGCAGAACTGGCCAATTCATTTTCTACCAGGGTTGTCTGCAACAAGCCGGTCACCCAGAAGGCGTCATACAGCACATCCACCGTGATGCCCTCTTCAAAGCTGGCGTAAATCATTTGGTTGGGTGGTGGCGGCGGCAGGTGAATACAGGCACCAAAAAAGGGTACCAGAAAAAAACTGGTGATTTTTTGCTGATCATCAAAGTCCAGCGGCACAATAAAGCCGGGTATTCTCACCCATTGATTGTCAAACTCGGGGATGACTGTGGTGGACTTCAACGCCCGGTGATAAGGGCTGTCCTTCGCCTCGGCGAGTGCCGCCTGGCTGTCCAGCTGGTCTTCCGGGGAGCCATCTTCAATGTCATCCAGATAGTCCGGCGGGTTCAACAGCGCGTCCAGGTCGTCTTTGGGGATGAGGTCGGTCCACTCGATGGTGCGGCAGTCTTGGGGATGTCGGCCTTGTTCAAGAGCCGGACCCGGGGGGCTGGAGCGCTAGCCGCTGCGCCGTCACCGGCGGCCGAAGCAGCAGCGGTTGCCGTGGTCTTTGCGGCATCCACAACGGAGGCAGGGCCATCGCTGTTGTCGCTGCAGGCAGTGGAAGTAAACAAGACCAAGAAGGTTAATGCAGCGGCCTTATTGACGTAAGATAGGTTCTTCATGTGCGTTGAGCCTGTCCGGCTGAATGTGACTGCCATGGTATCTCATATTTACCCACGGCCAACTTTTTGCAACAGGGAGGCAATGACTTGCCCACACACGCAATTGCGGGTCTGCCGCAGCACGCCTCTGCAGTTCACCTTCACAACCTCCGCTTTTCCTACCCTGGCAAGCCGCATCTACTGGACATTGCCAATTGGCAGATTGCTGCCGGCGAACAGGTGTTTCTGCGCGGACCGTCCGGTTCGGGAAAATCCACTCTGCTGAACCTGCTGGCCGGCATCCTTACCCCAGGCTCCGGGGTTTTGGAAGTCCTTGGCTGCAATCTGAGTCAGTTGAGCAGCCGTCAACGGGACAAATTCCGCGCCCAGCACATCGGCGTGGTGTTTCAGCACTTTAACCTGGTGCCTTATCTCAGCGTGCTGGACAATATTCGCCTGGCGGCGCACTTTGCGCCCAGGACGGCGCAAAGCGCAGACACACGAGCCCGGCAGCTGTTTGCCGCGCTGCACCTGGATAAACACCTGCTGGATCAAAAAGCTCACAGCCTGAGCGTAGGACAGCAGCAGCGGGTGGCCATTGCGCGGGCATTAATCAACAACCCACAACTGGTTATAGCTGACGAGCCCACCTCGGCCCTGGATTCTGACCTGCGGGATGCCTTCATGCAACTGCTGCTGGAAATGTGCAGCAACTCCGGTTGCACCCTGTTGTTTGTCAGTCACGATGCGGCGCTTGCGCAGCATTTTGCCCGGGTGGCGGATTTGACTCAACTGAACAAGGCGGGAGCTGCCCACCATGCTGTTTAGGCTGGCCTGCAAAAGTCTGCTCAACCGCAAGGTCACTGCCTTGCTGGCCGGGTTATCCATTGCTGTGAGTATTCTGGTGTTGTTAGGGTCTGTTGACGTTTCCTCATCACCACTGCTGGAGGCCATTTTTTTGTCTG
>CAYNST010000155.1:0-6620 GCA_964399955.1 uncultured Cellvibrionaceae bacterium
CACGCTCAAAGTGCGCGCGAGGCTCGCGGCCGGTGGTGCCGTGCGTGCGGGCATTTAGCCGACCTGAAGATGACGTCCCAGGCTCCAAGCTTCCACCACTCGGAGTGTTCATATGAAACATCGCGCCAAGGCCCCCTGCTAGCTGCACACCTATGGCCTCTTTGCAATGTCCAGATGAGAGGTTGCGGCAGGTTTCATCACGCTTGCGGTGGGAAAAATCGGCTGCATGTCACGCGCCACAAGGGCTGCAAATGTGCAGTGCAGTATTTTCCGCTGCCGTTCTAGACCCTTTTTGGGGGCGTTTGATCCATCACTATCAGTGCGATATACTATGGTATATTACGCGAGCGCAAGAGGAGTACCCAGCATCATGAAGCACACCGCTAAATTATTCATGAACGGGCGAAGTCAGGCCGTTCGGCTACCGGCGAACTTCCGCTTCGACTGCGATGAGGTCTTTATCCGGAAAGACCCGGAGACAGGGGATGTGATCATTTCCAAAAAACCTGGTGATTGGGATGATTTCTTCAAGATGATGGAGTCCATCAATGTGCCAGAGGACTTTATGGTCGAGCGCGATAATGAACTGCCACAGGAGCGGGATTTGTTTTGAGTGACAATAAGCGCTACATGCTCGACACCAACACCGCCAGTTACATCATCAGAGGCGAGCCGGCCGTTATACGGCAACGCCTGCTCCAGGTACCCATGGCTAAGGTCTGCATCTCTGCGATCACGGAAGCTGAGCTACTGCGGGGCGTGGCTAAAAAGCCTGAAGCCAAGAGGCTTGCCGTGGCCGTTAAAGAGTTTTTGCTGAGAGTGGAGGTTCTGCCGTGGGACTCGGACGCCGCAGAAGCCTATGCGCGTTTACGAACGGCCTGTGAGGGCGAGGGCAAGTCGCTTGGCTCCATGGATATGTTGATCGCGGCACATTCCGTTTCCATAGGCTCCACTTTGATTACCAATGACAAAGCCTTCTACAACGTGGAGCACCATTTGCTACTAGCGGACTGGACGGAGCCGCTGGGCCACTGAACGGACTCAGAGACCTGACGGAGGATTTCGTGCCGTTGTCACGTATCACCCCAACGGAGAGTTGGTCTATCGGTCAGAGCCCGCGCTGACTGCGGCACCAGTGATCAGTGGCTGGAGCCCGCAAGATGCTGGCCCTTTTCAGGCCCGGCATGATCTCTTGTACCCGGATGACTTAACTCAATGACCACGGGTTCACTTTCCTGCCCCTCAGGAGACACGGCAATTATCTCGATCTTGGCATTGACGGGCTTATGAATCTTGTAGCCATCGCTAAAGAAAAAGACGACTGCGTTAGGAGGGTATCCGTTTCGACGAGGCATAATGACCTCCTCTGGCAGGCTCCGCCGGTGGATACTGCCCTCAATCAGCCTAAATTTATACCCGGTCCGGTCAACAGGGCTTACCCCAGAAAACTGTATCGATAATGAGCCAGCTGAAGAGCAAGAGGATCCAGTCTCGTCGAATTTACCCCTGCGGATACTGGTGCGTAAGACCTCAGGCTTTCTTGGAGGGCTTGTTTCGGGCTTGATATTGGGCCTGGGCAAGAAGCGTTCATAGCCGGGGGCCAAGCTGCACGCCCCGACATCGCATGACAGTAGTACCAGGGCAAAGATGAGCGAGATGTGTCGCATAGCGTTCCTCCATGGGTCCTGATGATAGGTCCAACTGGATGGCTTGTATAGCTCCTGGAAGTGGTCCGGCCAAGCCGATTCTGCCTGCACTAACTTAAAGCGATGCTGTCTATAGTTAGACAATTAGGCCGGTACGGTCTATATTGAGACGAATTGTACGGGCGCTGATCGGGAGGTGCATATGAAAACAGCTGCTGTTGCAGATAACGCAGAAGCCAAGAGGATGGGCGCGGCCGGCCTGAAGGCTGCATTCGCCATCCTCAAGGCATGGGGTGGCACGCCCGAGCAGCAGTGCGGCATCCTTGATCTGCCCAAGTCCACCTACTACAAGTACCTGTCTCACCCGGAGAAAGCGAACCTCAGCAATAGCCAGCTTGAGCGCATCAGCTATCTCCTGAACATACACAGCCATCTCAGGATTGTGTTTGAGAATCCCGATAACATCTACGGGTTTATGTCGATGAAGAACAGCAATGGGTTCTTCAATGGCAAGTCTCCCCTGGAGGCAATCGGAGGAGGCAGCTTTAGCGCGCTCTATGAAACGTTCAGGCACGTGGATGCCATGAGAAACGGGCAATGGTGAGCGGGGGTGGCGAGACTGAATTCATCAGCGTTGATCAATCCAAGGCGTACCGGTTGATCAATTCCAAGCTTCCTCCCATTGCCCTGTTCGATGATATCGCCAATGCAGAGGACTTCCCCCTTCTGTACAGGCTGCAGGAGATGACAAACCCGAGACTCAGAGCCGAAGCCGGGGACCTCAGCTTGCTGCCAACGGCAGAGATTCCGTTCGGCATCCCCGGTTGCTCCTATGCGGTTGCGCCCTTCACCCATGTGAATCCGATGGGCAGCCGTTTCAGCGACGGGCTGATGGGCGTTCTGTATCTCGCAGACTCAGAAGAAACAGCAATCAAGGAAGTGGCTTACCACCAGGATCGGTATTGGCGAGGTGTGGAAGGCCTGCACTTCGAGCGGTTTATCTTCCGGAGCCTCATCTGCTCATTTGCCTCTGCCGGCGTTTCTGACGCAACGCAGCTGCCAATGAGCGACCCGATCTACAACCCTGACGACTATTCCGCGAGCCGCGCCATGGCGGCAAAACTCCGGACTTCAGGTGCAAAAGGTATTCAATACCACTCCGTTCGCAACCCGGGCGCAGAGTGCTGGGCGCTATTCACGCCCAAGGGTGTTCGGAAGGTGAGTCAGTCGGGCATCTACGAATTCATCTGGAATGGCCGGATCACAGCCATTAACGCTGTGAGCTCAGTGACTTAGAGAACGGCCGGCGCCGGCTTGCGCACCGGGAGCCGGCGGCAGGCCTGAATGCCCCCCGGTAGTCATATTTCTAAGCAGCTTTGATGTTGATCCTCGTCCCACCTTGCAGGCCATATCAGTCGCGGTTGTTGAAATAATAGGCGGCAAGAAAAACTGTTAACGACACCACAACGACCATTCGCAACGCCCGGAGCGCCCATTGTTCTATCATAAACAGCCCGCCAACAACGTAAGTGGCCAGTGTAGCGATTAAGAGGAGAACAAAGACACCCCAAAAAACTTTTAAAGAAATAACTGAAACCATTTTTGCAGCCACGTGATAGCCCCCATTTGTCAGCCAGCCCAAAATGTATCACATTTAGCTGCAGCCACAACAGAAATAAACATGCTAAATGATGCGAACGTCGTCGAAATACGTCATGACGTGGACGAAACTCACCGTTTTTGCCCGCCGCTGACCGGGCGATAGGTGCCGCCGTGTGGCAGCACAAAAAAGTCGTGTTCTGTCAGGCCGGCGGCCTGTCGCGCAGCCGAGAGTGCACGTGGCGGCTCGTCCAGTGGCTCGTCCGTGAGGCCCTCAAATGTGCCCCAGTGAATTCCCAAGGACTGCCTGGCACCCAGCTCACGGTGAATACGCACCGCCTCATGCGGGTTGATGTGTTGATTGCGCATGAACCATCGGGGTTCGTAGGCGCCAATGCCAATCGCCGCCAGGTCGAAGCCCCGCATACGCGCGGCAATGTCGGCAATATCTCGGGAGTATCCCAAGTCCCCAGAAAAGAAAAACTTGAAATTTGACGTCTCGACGGCCCAGGCCCCCCATAAACTGCGGTTCTGATCCCAGACGCTGCGAGAGCTCCAGTGCTGTACTGGCAAAAACGTGAAGCGAAGGTTGGCGAAGCTAAACTCCTGCCACCAGTCCAATTGCCGCAGATGCTGCGCATTGCCTTGGGTAACGTGCCGGGTGAACCAGCGCAGCACCCCCAGCGGTAGCAAAAACAAGGGCGGACCGCCAGACTGCTTGTAGAGCGCGCGCACCGAGCCCAGATCAAGATGATCGTAGTGATTATGCGAGAGCAGCACCAGGTCGATAGGCGGCAGCTTGTCTAGGGCAATGCCCGGCGGCTGATGGCGAGGTGGGCCGGCGAAGCTCAGTGGCGAGGCACGCTTGCCGAAGTGGGGATCTGTGAGTATGTTTAGCCCGCCAATTTGCAGCAGCAGAGTCACATGGCCTATCCAGGTAACACTCACTTCCGTCCGATTGCCGTGCAGGAAGTCCAGATCGGGCTCGACCGGCAATATGGGCTTTGTCGGAGGCTTCGGCAATCCGCCGCGTTTACGCTGCCACTGCCAGCGCAACACATCCCGGCTGCTTGGTTTGATGTCTTGATAGTTATTGCGAAACCCGCCAGGCGTATGGTGCGGCTTGCCGGGGTCGTAGTGCGGATTGCGGGGCTTGAGCCAACGGCCCAGTCGCGCCGCGAGGCGGTAGGTAGGTGACAAGGCAATCTCCAGAAGGTTTGAGGTAATCGCCTGGCCGCCCGATCTGCTCCTGGCTTGGCCTCACTGTAGGTTGGTGAGGCCAAGCCAGGTGTTATTACATTGCAACACTACTGACAGGGCACTCTCCCCTGCCCCAACAGAACCCGGCGGCTCGGCGCTAACGGCGAGTTGAACGGTGCAGCGCCGTATTTACCGGCTGTAGCGGACACGTAGTCGGCCATGTCCTGTCCGGCATCTGCTCGCTCTGACTGGATCATCGCACGAGACGCCGCCGAATAATACTGCGACAGATCTTCAACATTGCCCGACGCGGGCGAAATCTGCGTTCGGGTGGTGGAGTCGAGCAAGCAGTCGCTCCCACTGAACCAAAGCATCACCCCTTCGGCTTTGAAGTTACCACCGCTGATGTCTCTTATCAGGCCGGAGGCCAATTCGGACAAGGACGCCTCCCGGCTGCTTTTTTCCTGCAGGCTCTCACTGACCAGGAACATGTTGTCCTGCCAAAGCACGCTGGCCCCCACCCGGACACTCAACACATCTTTCCGGAAATTGACAAAAAGATTGTTGAACATATGGGACTTGCCGCGCCGTATCAGCGGAACTCGGCGGCCGGTGTTGCCGAATAGGCTGTAGTGTTCGTCGCGGGTGACAAAGGCGTTGTGATGCATGGTGGTGGTGATTTGTTCATTGATGGTACGACCGTCACTGGAGCCGTGCAGCGCCGCGCGCTTGACGTCCAGAATCTTGTTGAAGGACATGGTAATGTCGTAGGCTCCAACCTTCACATCGAAAGCCGAGTCGCCTGTCAAGTCAAAGGTATTTTTGTGAATCCAGATATCGTGCGACGCACCGGTGGAGCGGATCATGTCCGGGTCCAACGAGTGATCTTCAGTGTGGCCCGCGCCTTGAAAATCCAGATGGGTGAGGATAACGCTGTTGGCAGTCTGGGTTGGCTGCCCCGAGCTGTCACTGCCGATGGCGAAGCCGCTGAAGCGGAAAAACGCGTTACTGCCCCGCCCGTCAATGGTTTTGTTGGAGCCAATAACCGGTATGCGAATGGGCAAGTTGCTGTCGTTCAGCGCCTTGTTGAAAAACTCATCCAGGCAAGTAGCCTCCCCTGTAATGGCGTTTTTGGTGCACCACTGTTGGTAATTGATGCATTCACTCTGCGTTGCCCCCAGATGCGACAGCACTGCGGAGTCGCCGCAATGCAAACGATACATGCCAATTTCCGAAGGCTGGGCAAAATCCCGCTTATCAAATACTATCCAATTGTGTTCGTCGCCCGATATGGCCTCCAGGATTTGCTCCTCCACCGACTCTGGCAGCCCTTTTTTGATTACGGTCAGTTTGCTGTTGCCATTGACGCCGTAGCCACCCAAAGCACGCTCACCATAACCGACCGCGCGGCCGAGGGTTTGCGACAGGCACTCAACAATTTCCTGATCACTTTGCAGCACAGTATCCCGCCAGTTGACGCCCGGGTCCGTCGCCAACTGCACGCAGGCTTCACTCAGTGGCCCGGTGCTACCGCCGCCGGAGCTGGATGCGCCCGCTCCGGAAGACGAGCTGCTGGAGGAAGAGCTGCTGGAAGATGAAGAACTGGAGGATGAACTGGAACTGCTGGAGCCAAAACCGCCTGTTGACGAACTGGAGCTACTGCTTGATGAACTGGAACTGCTGCTGGAGGCGCCTGGAATGTCGGGCTGATCCACTCCCTTGCCGCCACAACCTGAAAGAACCGCTGCAAACACCAACCCCAGCTGAATGTGTCGTGTAATCATGTGTTTTAACTCGCTTGTTTTCTAAGCAACTGTTGAACTCACGACCGGAATGGCGCATACCGGCATAGGCTATTATGCCGCTCTCACTTAAGATAATAAGCTTAGTACAGCGCAATCTTGTGCATAATCTAAGTGCTAGCTATACCAATGAGTTTTCCGCAATCAGGCCAGATGTAACCGGTTACATCTTAGCACTGCCCCGTTCGGTTTTCCGTGATAGCTATCGCAGCACAACCATTCTGCCCGCTCTGATCCACATCCTGACGAAGCACACCAGCAATACCTCTAACCGCTCGTATCGGGCTTATGACGCCTGATTCCTGTGATGAGGATCTCATTTGCGGCCACTTTCCTCACTGGCGAATACGTCGCCGGTTGAAACGCTCCATGG
>CAYNST010000156.1:0-6579 GCA_964399955.1 uncultured Cellvibrionaceae bacterium
TTCGGTTTGGTATTCCATTTCCGGCTCAGGCTCGGTCAGGTATTCCTCTTCCGGCTCCAGGTTTTGCTCCGGCAGCGGCGTCAGGCCCAAAATCACATCCGACTCGGAGGCGGCATCGGGCTCCAGCGCGTCCGGGCCCTGGTCGTACCGGTCGGGTTCCGCCGCCAGCCCGTCGCCAACAAATTGCTGCGCTCTGCGCTTCGCCGCACCGTGGGTCTCGGCCGCTTGACCGGAGGCGGGCTCCAGCCAGTCGTCGTCCTCGTGAACGGGTTGCTCCCAGTCGCAGTCAAGTCGGCGCGCAGCCGGCTTGCCCGCCCAGGCGCGCTGCTCGTCGGCGTCTGCCGTTTCGCTGTCCAGGTCGCTGAGGTTGCCGATCACCGGCTCCCTTGCACCCGTCTTGGCCCCCCGGCCGCCGCCCCGCTCCGCAGAGGCTGCCTCCAGGGTCGGCTTGGCGGCACGCACGGCGGGTCGGGCGGGCGCACCCCGTGTTTTCTTGGATGCCGCATGCGTTTCTTTGAGGTTCTTGTAGATGTCGTGAACGTCGTCCGGATCGCGGTAACCTGCCACCCGTGCACCACCGCTGGGAAACTCGCTGGGCAGGTGTAAATCCGCATTGGCATCCGGATCATCATCTTCGCCTTCGTTCAGTTTCAGTGAGTTTCTACGGTGTGCGCGCATACGCCGCAAACCGTCCAGGGCAATGCCCAATATCAGCAGAATAACAATAACCAGTAACCAATCACGCATGGAATTTCAACCTTTCCTCACACAGCCGCAAGTTCTGCAGCCTCTTCTACATCGACAGTAACAATCCGCGACACGCCAGGTTCATGCATGGTGACGCCCATCAACTGATGGGCCATCTCCATGGCAATCTTGTTGTGCGTAATGTATATGAATTGCACCTGGGAGGACATCTCTTCCACCATTCGTGCGTATCGACCTACATTGGCATCGTCCAGCGGCGCATCCACTTCATCCAACATACAGAAAGGTGCCGGATTCAAACGGAATATAGAAAACACCAGCGCGATTGCCGTCAGCGCCTTTTCGCCCCCGGAGAGCAAGTGTATGGTGCTGTTGCGCTTGCCGGGGGGCCTGGCCATGATGGCAATACCGGTGTCTAACAGATCTTCGCCGGTCAACTCCAGTGTGGCGCTGCCTCCACCGAACACCTTGGGAAAAAGCGCCTGCAAACCGCTGTTTATTTGGTCAAAGGTTTCTTTGAAGCGGTTTCGGGTTTCCCGATCAATCTTGCGGATAGCATTTTCGAGCGTTTCCAAGGCTTCTTGCAAGTCGTGGTTTTGCGCGTCGAGATATCCCTTACGCTCGGATTCAATTTTGTATTCATCAATGGCTGCCAAGTTGATGGCGCCCAGACGAGCAATTCGCGCTCCTATTTGTTCAAGCTCCTGATTTAGTTGACGCTCATCGGCGTCCTGCGCCAGGGTTGCCAGAACGTCTTGCAGTTCAAACTGATCATCAACCAACTGCTGGCGCAGCCCCCCCGCCTGTGTATCCAGATGCTGGGCTTCAAGCCGATGTCGCTCAAGATCGCCGCGCAGCCTCTGCAACAGTTGCTCGGTGGCCTGCCGCTGTTTTTCGCTTTGTCGCAAAGCCTGCTCGGTAGCGTCCAGCTCGGTGCGCGCCTGCGTCAGCTGGCTCTCTACCCGCAAACGCTGTTCGAGCAAGGCTTCAAGCTCCAGTTGCTGGTCCTCCACCGGCTCTCGGCTTTCTTCCAGGGCTAGATACAGGGCTTGGCGACGCGCAGCCAAAGTGGTGCTCTGCTCGCGCAGCCGCTCAAGCGCGTGCTGCACTGCCCCGAGCTGGGTTTTGATGGATTGGCTGCGCAAGGCTAACTCATGAACACGGTCTTTGTCTTGCCGGGCCCTTTGACGAATGGCGTCCAGTGCGTCTCGCAGGCGTTCTCGGCGAGCCGTCAATTGCTCCCTCATTCCGGTATCCTGCTCCATGGCCTCTATTGCCTGCTCAAGTTCCGCGCGCGCTTCAGCCAAAGATTCGGCCTCCAGCGCCAACTGCTCGCGTGTGTCGCGCGCCTCTGCATCGGCTCGCCGGCGTCGCTCTACAACCTGCTCCACCTTGGCCGCCAACGCACTGTGGCTGCTTTTTACATCGCTTTGCTTACGTACAATAGCCTCGGCCTGAATCCGCGCTTCCTCCCGCTGCTGCTCGTTGTCGCGCAGCGCTGCCACACACTGCTGCAGCGCCTGCTCAAACGACTCAACCTCCTGCGCCTGCCGAATCTGCGCCAGGCTAACTTGTTCCAGCTCTTTGGCTCGCGCCAATACGCCACCGGCAGAATCTTCGTCTTTGCACAGTCGCAACCAGTTGACGCCCAGCCACAGGCCGTCCCGCGTCACCACCGACTCACCCGGCTTTAGCTGCCGGCGTATTTGCAGCGCAGCCGTTAGATTGTCCGCAGCCAGAATGCCTGTCAACAGCGGTGCAACCGCCAGGGGAGCGCTGACCTTGCCCGCAAGCGTCGCCACCGACGGTTGGAGCTGAGGCAAGAGTGCGTCTGCATCTATCAGCATCAACCGCCCGCGCTCCTGCCCGGCGAGGGACTCCGCGTAGGCATCCACGGATTTAACGCATACGGCTTGCAAACCGGCTCCCAGCACCACTTCCACAGCTTTTTCCCAGCCGGGCTCGACCTGTATCTGCTCAGCCAAGCGGCGCGCTTGCTCAAGGTCATTCAGTTTCAGCCAGTGGTTGCTGGCGTCACCGGTTGGATTGAGAGCGGCCTGCTGCAATGCCTCCAGCGATGCCAGTCGGCCCTTGGACGACTGATAAGCCTGACGCGCCTGGTTCAACTCGCTGCTCAGCCGCTGCTCTTCAGCTCGCTGACGGGCGAGCTGATCACTGCAATCAGCCAGCACCCTTTGGCGATCCTCCAGTTGCGCCTCGAACTCAAGTAGCAGCTCGGCGTATTCGGATATCTGCTCCTCGGCCTCGTCGACGACCAGGTGCTGTTTTTCCTGCTCCAGCTTGCGCAACCGCTCCAACAAACGCTGTTGCACCTGCTCCAGATGCTGTATGCGCGACTGCTGTACCTCTGCGCGCTGGCGGGGCAGGGCCGCGCTTTGATGAAAGTCGTCCCAATCCTGCTGCCAGGCCTGCATGGCCTCCTCCGCCAGCAGCAACTGCTCGGCGGAGCTTTGCTCGGCCTCCTGCAGCAGGGCAAGTTCTGGCTCAAGCTCCAACAGCTCTGCCTGCCAGTCCTCCACCTTTTGGGTATCCGCCTGCAGGAGCTCTTCGGCTTGAGCGGCATCACGCGCTGTTTGCTCCAGGTCGCGCTGCAATTGGCTCTCTCGCTCCTGCACGTGCTTGATGGTCTGTTCGAGCCGGGCAATGTCGGCACCGACGGAATAAAACCGCGCCTGTACCTGATTAAACCGCTCCGCCAGGTCGGACTGTCGGGCGCGCTCGGTTTCCATGCCGGAATCGCGATTGACCTGTTCTGTCACCGCCGCCTCAACCTGCAGCTCCAGCTCGGTGATGGCGCGGTGCTTCTGCTCGGACTGCTGCCTGATATCCCGGTAACGAACCCCCTGCAGCTGCGCCTTGAGTTGCCGCTCGGTTTGTTTCAGCTCACGGTATTTCTCTGCGGATTGCGCCTGACGCTCCAGGCGCTGCAGCTGTCTCTCCAATTCGTCTCGGATGTCGGTGAGACGTTCAAGATTCTCCTGCGTGCGGCGCATGCGGCTTTCTGTTTCCCGGCGACGCTCCTTGTATTTGGAGATGCCCGCCGCCTCTTCGACATAGACGCGCAGGTCCTCGGGCCTCGCCTCGATCAACCGCGAAATCATGCCTTGCTCAATGATGGCGTAGCTTCGCGGTCCCAGACCTGTACCCAGGAAAATATCAGTAATGTCTCGGCGGCGGCATTTATTGCCGTTTAGGTAGTAGAGATTCTGACCGTCCCGGGTGACTTTTCGACGGATGGCAATTTCGGCGTAACTGGCGTACTCCCCAAGGATCTTGCCGTCAGAATTGTCAAAGACCAGCTCAATAGACGCCTGGCCAATAGGCTTGCGGGTGTTGGAGCCATTGAATATCACATCAGTCATGGCTTCGCCGCGCAAATTCTTGGCGGAAGACTCACCCATGACCCAGCGCACCGCATCAATGATATTGGATTTGCCGCAGCCATTCGGGCCAACAACGGCGGACAGATTGCTGGGGAAATTAACCGTGGTTGGATCGACGAAGGATTTGAAACCTGCCAGCTTGATACTTTTTAACCGCATGACAAATCGCTTATGCCGTAGCCATAGGAGTTGCCCGATCTTGATGCATCGGGCGCCCCATCTCAGTGAAAGCGAATTGTAACCGTATGAAGTCGCCCAGGTTAAGGAATTTGTGAGTCTATCAGCAATTGAACCGGGCCATCCTGTTCGGCAGCCGTGATCGGCCCTTTGGCTGCCTGCCAATCGCCGGATTTAGGCGAGGGGTCGCCGGATCGAGAAACCCTGGCAAGTATTTCCAGTTGCGGAAAGCTGTCAATGGTCATGCCGGGTGCCATGGCTGAGCCGGCATCCAATACTATCTCCGTGGGCAGATCCGCCACGGTGATGCGCTGTATGGCCAAGGGCATCCTGGGGCCCTGCCACGCCCGTGCATATACGAACACAGTGACCTCAGGGCCAACCTTGACGGAATCCGCCAGGGCCACCTGAACGGTTATTGAACTGCCCGCTGCATCGGCATCACCCGCTTGTTGGCCTTGCGGCGCGCCGGGCCCGGGGGAAGCGGCTGGCTGGTCGGCGCTTTGCCCGGCCGAGGCCAGTGCCCGCTCGGCATTGGCTATGCCGTTCAGATACCCTTGAGCAACACGTGAATTGGGATCCATTTGGCTGACCGCCATTTTCCAATATCGGATAGCGCCGGTAAGATCCCCTTGGTTTTTTGCGTCAATGCCGGCGAGGCCCAGCATCTCAGGCAACATCGGCGCCAGGGTCAGCGCCTGCTGGGTGTACTCGCGAACCTCTGGCGTAACCACGTTGCCCGCCCGGTAGAACAGCGCCTGAGCCAGGTTGGATATCACCCGCGGAGAGTTTGGTACCTGCTCCAGTATTTTTTTGTAGGCATCCACTGTCATGTCAAAATCCTGCAGCGCCATGGAAGTCTGCGCCAGCAGATTGCGCAACTGCAGGTTGTCCGGTGTTTGCTGCAAGCGTGCCTGAACTTTAACCACCAGTTCGCGCATGCGCCTGTTGTAATCTTCCTGGGTGCTAGCCTCGGGCAACTCCTGCAACACTTCATATATGTGCCAATCGGCTTTGGCGCCGCCGGAATTGTACAAAAACACCGCCACCAAGGGGGTCAACACGGCCACGGCAATAACCAATTGCTTGCCGCCCACCTTTTGCTTAACCGGTTGCACCATGCCAATTTCATTGGCCAAGGTCTTTCGCAGTTCCAGCTTCAACTCGTCGAACTGAGCCGTGTCAATATCGCCGGCCAGCCTTGCTTTTTCCAGATCCGCCAAATGCTCTGCGTACAGGTCTGCCTGGGTCTCATCGTAGCCTTCTGGCCCGGCCCATGATTTGCGTTTGAATTTAAGCAGCGGCCAGAGCACAAAGCCGATTGCCAAGAGAGTCAAGATGAATGCTACCTGCCAAAACGCCATAGAATGTTCACTTATGTCTGTTTGTAATATCCAGCTCACGCTCAAACCAGCCATGATTGTGGTTAAGAAAAGGCGGGTCTGAGCATGTAAGCTGCTATTTTCGCCTTGCCCTGCACAACCTGGTCGCAATCTGAACAGCTACGACGAGCTGAAAAGTTAAGCCTGTTATTTATTTGGTGGAAGAATCACCGTCACCGGCAAAAAGTTTGTTGATGCGGGCTTTTTCCTCATCACTCAGATCCTCAGTTAACCCAGGTGCGGTCCTGCGCCGCCGCAGTACAATTGCGCCTATCGTCACGCCCCCCGCCAGCATGAAGACGATTGGCGCCGCCCAAAGGGCAATGGTATTGCCTTGCACAGGCGGGCGATAAAGCACGAAATCGCCATAGCGGCTAACCATAAAGTCCAGGATTTCAGCATCGGTTTTATCTTCGACAATCAGGCGATGCAATTCGCGGCGCAGATCCGTTGCAATTTGCGAGTTGGTGCCGGCGAGGTTCTGATTTTTGCATTTTGGACAGCGGAGCTCCTCGGTGAACTTCTGGTAGCGCTTGCGGTGATCTTCGGAACTGAATTCGTACACATCGATGGCGGCAAAACTTTGGACTGCGAGCAACACGCCCAAAGCCAAGGCCAATAATGGTTTGATCATGCAAACTCTCCCTTAGTACCAAGCGGAAATTCGACAGTCGATTATAGCAGCACGGTCTGATGCTACGACATTTAGGACTATTTTTTTACAGAAGTATTGACGGCTTGCGCAAATTCGTTAGAATACGCCGCTCTTGCAGGGTGGTTAGCTCAGCTGGGAGAGCGGCGGCCTTACAAGCCGTAGGTCACAGGTTCGATCCCTGTACCACCCACCAAGTTCCGCGGACCGGTAGTTCAGTTGGTTAGAATGCCGGCCTGTCACGCCGGAGGTCGCG
>CAYNST010000157.1:0-6515 GCA_964399955.1 uncultured Cellvibrionaceae bacterium
GACGAAAAAATGGCCTCCAGCAGTGGTGATGAGGAAACGTCAACAGACCCTAATACACTGGCGGCTGTCCAGGGGGAGCGCACCATCTGGTACCTGTATTTGATCGAATGCCAAAACGGCGCCTACTATGCGGGCATTGCCAAGGATGTGCAGGCCCGCTACCGCGCGCACGAACGCGGTCGCGGCGCGCGGTTCACGCGTGCCAACCCGCCCTTGCGCCTGCTCGCCTGGGCACCGTTCACTGACCGCTCCAGCGCGTCTCGCGCCGAGTGGCAAGTCAAACAACTGCCCCGACAGCAGAAGCTGGGGTTTCTTCAGCAACTGGCGGAAGCGCCCGCGACCAAAGAGCAACGCCCTTAACTGGGCGCAAGTCACCGCAGCGCCCTACCCTGCGGCAACACAGACTTCGACCGCCCGCTCCTTCCCTGCGTACCACCCAAGCAACAAGGCTAGCTATCTGCGGGAGATTCCCATTAGTAATAAATGCGCTTTTGCTGTTTTGACGGTTGTGGCGCTTTTGGCCGCAGCGACCGTTAAGGCCCAGACCCAAGCACCCATGGCCCAAACCGGCGGCATCATCGCTGCTGCGCATCCAGCTGCGGTGGACGCCGGCCTGCAGATCCTGGCCGCTGGCGGCAGCGCGGTGGACGCCGCGATCGCCGTGCAAATGATTTTGAACGTGGTAGAGCCGCCGGAGTCCGGCATCGGCGGGGGCGCCTTCATGATGTACCGCGACGGCGACAGCGGTGTCATGCAGATGTTTGATGGGCGGGAGATCGCACCGGCGGCGGCGTCCCCGGACCGCTTCACAGTATTTGGCTGGCCAGTGCCTCTGCTGCTGGCCATTCCCTCCGGGCGATCGGTAGGCGTTCCGGGTGTGCTGGCCATGCTGGAGGCAGCCCACAGCGCACACGGCCGTCTGCCCTGGGCAGAGCTGTTTGCGCCAGCCATCGCCTTGGCCAACACCCCGCAGCCGATGTCCGAGGTCCTGCAGCAACAAATAGATGAAGATTTTTCTCTGCGCCTGTTTGGCGGTACCCGGACGGCGTTTGTCGGCCCGCGGCACTCGCAACAGCCGCAGTTGCACAACCCAGAGCTAGCGCGGACGCTGCAGACCGTCGCAGTGGAGGGTGCTTCTGCAATCTATCGCGGCCCCCTGGCGCAACAAATTGTCGATGCGGCGCGCGGTCGCTGGTGGTGGCCCAGTGATTTGACTCTAAAGGACCTGGCCGATTACCGGCCAGAGATACGTGCGCCGGTATGTGCGCCCTACCGCGAGTGGACGCTGTGCGGACCAGCCCCGCCCTCTTCCGGAGGCATTACCGTACTGCAGATACTGGGCCTGCTTGCGCACACGGACTGGGCTCAACTGGAGCCCCAGTCCCCCGAAGCCTGGCATCTCTTGGCGGAGGCCAGTCGTTTGGCCTTTGCGGATCGCGCCCAGTTCATCGGTGATCCGGCCTTTGTCGAGGTGCCGGTGGAGGGCTTGCTGCAGCAGGCCTATTTGGCCAGGCGTGCCGGCCTGATTCAGGCGGGTCGTGCCATGCCGCAGGTCCGCTCCGGCCGTCCGGTAGGTGCTCAATACGCGGAAGCCTCAAGCTGGCCGGCAGGCAGAGGAACCACCGGCACATCGCACTTCAGCGTGGTGGACCGCGAGGGCAACACGGTGTCCATGACATCCTCCCTTGAGGTGCCCTTTGGCAGCCGGATTATGGTGAACGGCTTGCTGTTGAACAGCCAGCTGACGGATTTTGACTTTCGCCCGACCCGCGATGGGAGGCCGGTGGCCAATGCAGTAGCGCCGGGCAAGCGGCCGCGCAGCTCCATGGCACCGTTCATTGTGCTGGACGGCGACGGTGAAGTGCGAATGGCGGTGGGCTCTCGCGGCGGCAGCCGCATTATTGGCTATGTGGCAAAAACACTGGTGGGAGTGCTGGACTGGGGGCTGACCCTGCAGGAGGCCGCCGCCCTGCCCAACCTGATTCATCGAGGCGATCTATTGGAGCTGGAGGCCGGCACCGCACTGGAAGATTCAGCGGAGTACTTCCGTCAGCTGGGACACAGGGTAGAGGTCAAACCCATACGCAGTGGCGTTCACGGCGTTGAACAAATTGATGGCACCTGGCGGGGCGCGGCCGACCCTCGCATGGGAGGCGCGGCCAAGGCTCTGCACCGCTGACGCTCAGGCCCCGCTATCTATGGCTGAAGGGCGGTCAGAAGGCCGTAGACCAGCTGACGGCCAGTGTGCTGTCCAGCCCCAGCTGATACCCGCGGTAATGCTCGCTGACCGGCACCAGCCATTCAAACCCCAGGCGCTGATGGGCAAAAGGCCCGGAAGGGGCGACCAGGTTGGCACCCACGCCCGCCTGCCAGGTCTCTCCACCGTAGTTGGCCTGCACATCGCCCGGGCTGCTATGGTTGTGCGACGCATTATAATGACCGCGCAGTCCGCCCTCTCTCCGGTACTGCATCCGCACAGACAGGCTTACCCACTCCAAGGCACGGTAAGCCGACCACAGGCTTACCTCTTGCCGGTTGCCAAAGCGAAAGCCGCTGTCATTCTCGCTTTGCAGACGCTGAGTGGCACCCAGTTGAAAACCCCAACTGACCGGCCCGGCAAAACCGTTGTAGGTCAATGTGGGCAGCGCGTCCCAGGTGCCCGAGCCCAGTTGCATGCCATAGTGCAGGAAGCGCCCGTCTTCACCCACCTCCGACACGCTGCCGGTGGGAATGCTCAAACCCAGCCCCAGGTGAAGCAGGTGCCCCTGGTGCTGATACAGCCGCACAAGTGCCGAAGCGATGGTATCGCCCAGGCCGGAAACGCCATGATCGTGGTGGCCCGAATGCTGATTGTGCCCGCCGCCGTGGTCGTGTTCTCCGTGCCCGTGTCCATCCGCAACGGTGCTCATGCTCATGCTCATGTCCATACTCATCCACTGTGGCATCAGCATCAGGTTAAGCCAGTCGGAGGGCGCGTACATCAGGTCAAGCATGTGCATGCGCATGGTCATGGATTCCGGCATTGCCGAATACCCCGCCGCGATCAAGGCCGCCTCATCAGCCGCTTCACTGCCGTGGCGCAAGCCACTGTGACGCGACTGCACAAAACGGTAGCCGAGCATGGCGCCGCCACGGTTGTGCATGTGCTCGGACATGACGCCGGCAGGCGCATGTCCCGCCGGGTTGGGCAGGGGCCCGCTCCTGTCAAAAAAATGCGCAAAACTGAAGGGTGAGACCAGCAGGCCTGCCAAGAGGCCGGCGGCGGAGATGTATAACTTCATGAAAATCCTTGGTGACCAAGTCGACTGGGCGGAGTCCCTGGAGGAGCGTGGCTCCCCCGCGAATGAGGCAAGGGGACGAAGTATAAAGTGGTGTGCCAATGAGAACAACACGGCTGGGGCGGCCGGGTATGTCCACCAAATAGTGGTTTGCCCGCCTGCTGGTTGTGGCCCTTCTCAATCCGCCAGCAGATACTGAGTGAACACCGCCTTCATCATGGCCACGGGATCCTGATCCGGGGCCAGGTTTGGCGCCATCATGGCTGCAAGATCGTAAATGGACCGCTTGCCGTCGACCAGTGACAGCACATGCGCCAGCACCGGGTGCTGCTGGGTGCGGGCATTACTTAGCGGCGGTATAGGCAAATGCGGCAAGATAACCCAGGCCGGCAGTCCCTCTACTGTCTCGCTTGAGCGCCACGCCTGCATGGGGGCACGTGCGGCAAAGGTCCACATCTGCTCGTGGCGGCACTGTGCCGCCAAAGGTGTCTGCAGGTAGGGGCTGGTGGTCACCCTGTCTGCGGCCAGGGTAAATCCCGCCAGGTTCAACAGCATGCGGATCTCGTCATGGGTGTACTGCTGCGACAACGGCTGGTGCTTGCTGTACAGCAGAGGGCCGGTATTAATCCAATAGCCACCGGGTTTCAGCAGGCGGCTTATCTGAGCCATCAAATCCCGCACCTCACGGCCGTTCACATCGATAAACCAGGGCGTCAGGATCAAATCAAAGCTGCCGGTGCGCAGTGGCGGGTGCCAGGCATCTGCTGCCATGGCAGACCACTGGGAAAGGTCGGCAGCGGGCAAAGGGGTTTGCAGTGTCCAGCTGCGGATGCCCGGAAACCCGTCCTGCGGGTTGGTCTGAATCTCCGGCAATTGCCAGGGCTTCTGTTGTTTTACCAGCCGATGGGCAGCGGCGATCAACAGCGGATTGTTGTCCAGTGCCAGCGTGGACGCAGGCGTCAGCTGAGTGTGCAAATCGTAGCTGAGCCGCCCGGCACCGGCGCCCAGCACCAATAAATTGCCCAATCCATCCAGCCCGGCGCTGTCGGCAAGGGCCTGACGCACCCGCAAAAACTCTGCGCGGTTTGGGCTCATCTCCTCTGCCAGTTCGCTGTCCCAGGCCCAGTCGCGCAGCAGCAACTCAAAATATTGCAGCATCGGGCCCGGGTCCATGTGCGCCAGCTCTGGCACCGGTTGCGGCACCAGGCCTGCGCCCTGCATCAGCTCGGTAAAGGCGCCGATGATCTGCTGATTGGCCTGATGGGTGCTCTGCAATCGTTGGCGCACCTGCGGCAGAAGATCGCATTGCTGCAACTCCATCTCGGTAACCTGCAGATTGGTTTGTGACTGCGCCAGTGTCAGGGCAAACAGGTTCTGCCATACAACCTTCTGCTGCTCGCCATTTTGAAACCAGCAGGGCAGCCCGGCCAGGTCAAAAAACTGAGTGCCGCAGGCGTCGCAGCGTTGGGCGGCGATGTTGAGCCCCAGCTCCGTCGATGCGGCGCATTTTGGACAGGCCAGCAGGTGGTGTGGCGGCAGTTGCGGTTCAGTTGACGGAACAGACTGGATCATAGGCGATTACTGAGTTTACTGAGGAGAGGGTTGGGAAGCATGGGGCGGCCAGCATCGCGCCAGACCGGAACCGGTTGCTGCATCAGGGCTCTCGCACCAGGCGCACGTTCAAGAGGTTGGTCGCCTCGGCCGGCACCATGGTTCCGGTGGTGAAATGGATTCGCCAGGCAAAGCCGGTCACCGCCAGTGACGGCGTCGACGTCCAGAATGACTCCAGCGGTGTGTCCGGAAAGACATCTTCATTGATGGCCGGGCCGGTGCAGGCTCTTTCTACCAGTGACGACAGTTCGTTTTTGTTGGGCAGGCGCCAGTCGGTAAATCCCGCCACATTTACCCTGCCTGCCGCCTGAAGCGCGTCCTGCCAGACGTACAAGCGCGCGGTGCCTGCGTCCGGCCGACAAGACCGGCTCTGCTCATCCCAAACCCGGCCCAAGGTGCAGCGAACCCACATCAGCCCTGTGGTTTTATGCACCGCCACAGCGCCGTTGATCTCAAAGGCTGCGGTAGGTGTTTCTGCCTGCAGATTGGGCAAGCAGGCAGCCGCCAGCCTGGCGCTGAGGCAAACCAAAAACAGCACAGCAAGGGCTGACCGCAGAGGCGCCCGAAGCGCCCGAAGCGCAGTGGACTTTGCCAATGGGTCATTCATAAGTGGGCGCATAGGCAGCTCTCTAATCCTCAACCGCATGCACCAACCGCAGAAACATGGGCGTGCTCTTTATGGTATTGCTTGGGCTGCCATCACTGAAGTAGACGTACCAGGCATTATCCCGGACGGGGGCATAGCTTTGAGTAGACCAGTAATGTGATGGCTGGGTATTGGGGAAATAATCCACATCAATGGACAGATCTCTGCGGCCACTGTGCACCAGGGACAACAGTTCGTTCACCCTGGGCAGGCGCCACTTGTCGCTGCCGCAAATTGCCTCCTGATTGACAGCCTGCAGGTAGGCGTCTGTATCGCACAGTGCCCCTGCGCACAGGTCGGTGCCGGGTGTACCGCTTGAGCCACCATTTTGGTCGGGGTCAGGATTATGCCAGCGGTAGTCAAAGCCGCGGTAATGCAAATCCTCTGGGCGATCCGATTTGACCTCCCAGACCAAATTGGTGTGGTTGTCTCTTACGCAGCGCCAGCGGCTGCCCTGCGCCTCACTGCCCTCCTCACTCCAGCTCTGATCCTGGATGACCAAGGGCTGTCCACCGGCATCCAATTTGGTGAAGTCGAAACCCGCCGCCCCCCCGCCCACCTTGCCCAGCAAACCCACGGCCGCCAGAGCATCCCGGCCGGTGTTGCCGTCTTGCCAAAAGGCAGCATCACAGCCCTGCAGCTCGCCGGATTCCGAGCGGCAGAAGTCCACCCCAGTGTCATTGACGGGGTGCGACGGGGAAAATCCGGAAGAGGATGCAGAGCTGGACGAGCTTGAACTGGAGGATGAGCCGCCCGAGGACGAGTTGGAGCTGCTGGCGGATGAAGTGCTGGATGACGAAGAACTGCTGGAAGTGTGGGTGTCAGGTCCCGAGCCGGAACTGCTTTCTGAACAGGCGGCAAGGCCCGGCAGCAATAACAGCATGCCTGAGACCCGCGCCAAACGTCGGCGGACAGCCTGCCACTGGCTAGGGTCTGTTGACGTTTCATCATCGCCTCTGTTGCACCTGAAAACGCGCCAA
>CAYNST010000158.1:0-6175 GCA_964399955.1 uncultured Cellvibrionaceae bacterium
CCGCACGGAGGCCGCAGCATGGATGACATTCCCATACCCATACCGGACAAACCCGTTCGGTTTATGGATTGTTTGCGGTTGTTTATTCGCAGCAAGCGGTTGGCGTACCGTACTGAGAAGACCTACTGCACCTGGATTGCGTCGTTTATTCGCTTTCACGGCATGAAGCACCCGTCTGAGCTTTCAACTGAGCATATTGAAGCATACCTGTCCCATCTTGCGGTGCAGCGGAACGTTGCGATTAACACGCAGAAGACGGCCTTGAATGCCTTGATCTTCCTGTACAAACAGTACTTCAAGCGTGACATTGGTGATATTGGCTTTGCATCTTCCCGCCGCGCCCGACGACTGCCGGTGGTGTTCAGCCACGTTGAGGCGCGCAGGGTGTTGTCTGAGCTGAGCGGTGAAGACTGGTTGTTGGCGTCTTTGATGTACGGCGCCGGCCTGCGAGTGATGGAGGCGGTGCGATTGAGGGTGCAGGATGTGGATTTCAGCAACGCGTGCTTGATTGTGCGAGAGGCCAAAGGAGAAAAGTGGCGCCAGACGATATTGCCAAAAACCCTGGTGGAGCCGCTGCGCAAGCAGATTGCTTATGCCTTGGCGCTGCATCAGAAAGATTTGGAAGAAGGTTTTGGCAAGGTGTATCTGCCCTACGCGCTGGATCGCAAATACCCCAAGGCGGAGCAAGCGCCGGCATGGCAGTACGTGTTCCCGGCTCGCCGCCGCGCAATTGACCCGCGCAGCGACGTTGAGCGGCGGCACCACATAGGTGAGCGCGTAGTGCAGCGTGCCGTTGCAGAAGCCATAGGGGCGGCGAAAATACACAAAAAAGCCAGCTGCCACACCTTTCGCCATAGTTTTGCCACCCGCTTACTGGAAACGGGGGCGGATATCCGCAATATCCAGGAGCTGCTTGGTCACCACGACCTGGCAACCACCCAGATCTACACTCACGTGGTCGGGGTGCACCAGCGCGGCTTGTGCAGCCCCATTGACTGATACCGGCCCTGACGAAGGTGCCGGGTGCAACCATGCCGCACCGTCACGCGCAGGGAGGCGCGTGTCGAGCCTCCAGGGACGGATTCACGGCGTGTGCGGCAGGCCGGCACCCGGCGGCCACCCACTCCGCCAAACCCCCACCCCAACCAAAACCCATCCACCGCTTATGGCGTATCCTAACCAACCCCGTGCCAAAGCCTGCGCGCTGCAACCCGCCGCCTGCTTGTTGAACTGCACACCCGACAAACCTGCTTGTGTCCCCATGCTATGAACCTACTACTTAACCTGAAGACTCGCCTTTACCAGTTGGACGTAATTCCCGGTGACCCGGGCACCAACCTGAGCAAGATGCTCGCGGCCATTGATGAGGCCCGCGCGGCCGGCATAGAGCTGCTTATATTCCCGGAGATGGCGGTGCCCGGTTATCTGCTGGGGGATGCCTGGGAGCGGCCGGCGCTGTTGCGCGAATGCCAAGCGGCGGGCGAGGCCATACGCCGGGCGTCCAGCGGCATCACGGTGGTGTTTGGCAACGTGGCCATGGACTGGGACAAGGTCAATGAGGACGGCCGGGTGCGAAAATACAACGCCGTGTTTGTTGCCGAACACGGCCAATTTTTGCAGAACAAAACCACCGGCCTGCCCTACTTCATCAAAACGCTTATGCCCAACTACCGGGAGTTTGATGACAGCCGCTACTTTTTTGACCCGCGCAAGTTAGCCCAGGAAATGCAGTGCAGCATAGAAGACTTGATCCAGCCGGTGGAAAGCCGGCTGGGTCGGCTGGGCTGCTTTTTGTGTGAAGACGGCTGGGACCAGGACTACAACCTGGCGCCCACCAAAATACTGGCGCAAAAAGGCGCGCAGCTGCTCATCAATGTGAGCTGCTCCCCCTATACCCTCAACAAAAACCACAAACGCAACCGGGTATTCTCCGACCAGGCGCGCATCCACAAGCTGCCGCTGATTTACGTCAACAGTGCCGGCCTGCAGGACAACGGCAAAACGCTGTTCACCTTTGACGGCTCCAGTTGTGTGTACGATTCACTGGGGCAGCTGCTGTGCACGCTCGGCTCCTTTGAAGAAAGCTTTGCCGATGTGCAACAGTTTGAAGCCAAGAAGCCGGTGGCGCCGGTTACCTGGAGGGAAGACGACATTGGCACCCAATACGAGGCAATTATTTACGGCACCCGGCTGTTCATGCAGCGGGTTGGCCTGAAAAAGGTGGTGATTGGCGTATCCGGTGGCATTGACTCCGCTTTGGCCGCCACCCTCTACCGGCAGCTGCTGCCGCCGGAGAACCTGCTACTGGTGAGCATGCCGGGGCATTATACCTCCGGCACCACGCGCAACCTGGGTCGCGAACTGGCCGAAGCCCTGGAATGCCCTTTTGCTGAGGTTCCGATTGCTGAAGCGGTGGAACTGACTCGGCAACAGCTGGAATCCACTCAGTTTGAACGCAAAGGTGGCCAGAGCATGGGCCTTACCGTCAGCGATTTTGTGATGGAAAATATTCAGGCCCGCGACCGCTCCTCACGCATATTGGCCGCCTGTGCCGCAGCCTTTGGCGGGGCCTTTACCTGCAATGCCAACAAATCGGAAATGACCGTGGGTTACAGTACGCTGTACGGCGATTTGGGCGGGTTTTTGGCCAATATGGGGGATTTATGGAAAGGGGAAGTTTACGCCATGGCGGGTTACATCAACCGCGAGGTCTACGGGAGGGAGGTAATACCGCAGGGCACCATTGATATTGTGCCCTCGGCGGAACTGAGTGCGGCGCACAATGTGGACGAAGGCCAGGGCGACCCGTTGTTCTACCCCTACCACGATACCCTCTTCCGTAGCTGGGTGGAGCGCTGGGAGCGCGCCACGCCGGAAGACAACCTGCGCTGGTATCTGGACGGCAGCCTGGCGGAGGTGCTGCATTATGAAGGGGATATTTATTCACTCTTCCCCGACGCCCGCGCCTTTATAGAAGACCTGGAGCGCTGGTGGACACTGTACCAGGGTATGGCGGTCGCCAAACGCATTCAGGCCCCGCCGGTGCTGGCGGTGAAGCGCCGAGCCTTTGGCTTTGATCATCGGGAGGCGCAGATGGGCCCGCACTTCAGCGCCGAATACCAGCGCATGAAGCGCGAGGCGTTGGGCGGTCAGTCGAAGTAAGTGGCCACCGACACGCTGCGCTCGGCGGTCAACTGCCCGCCGCCGCAACGGGCGGCACTGATCAGCGCGTACACATGGCGCCCGCCCACAGCGCCCTGACGCACCTCACACTGCAAACGCACCTGGCAGCCGGTCAATCCCACGGCGCTGAAGCTTAGCTCATTGCCTTGAAGAGTGGCACAGCGCGTGTCTACCTCGCTTTGCAACTGCGCGTCAAATAGCAGCTTATGCAACCCCAGCTGCGCGCCGCTGTCGGCGGAGTTCAATGCCTGCGCGGCAATGGCCTCCTGTACGGCGGCGGTCAGGGTGTTGCTGCTCAAGCGGCTCATGGCCAGGGCCAGCGCTGCCATGCCCACCAGTATGAACATGCTCAGCGGCAGCAGGAAGCCCGCCTGACGGCGGAGACAAGCGCTAGGGTACATTGCGAATGAGTACCTGGTGATTGAGCTGTACGCTATTGCGCCCAGCGGAAAGCTGCAGATTGATGATTACCGCAGCGTTGCGGTCTTCCGAACCGGGCGATAACTGAAACGCAGAATGTTGTGGCACCAGCCCGTCCAGCATAACCGCCTGCTCCCCGCCGGGGTTTAAGTCGGTCACCGGCGCGGTCAGCAAACCGTAGCCGCTGTATTGCATTAATTGGTCGCCGTTGATGCAAAAGCGCAAAGGGTCATCGCTGATGAACAGTCGCAGGCTGGGGGAGTTGCGCAAAAAACGGTGCGGGCTGGCAAGCGTAACCGTGTGCACCGGGTTGCCCACTGCGCCGCCGAAGCCTGCTCGCGCGGCAAGGCTGCCGTATTGATAGATCTCCTGCGGGTTGAAGGGGGCAACCAACAGGTGCTTGGCTTGCCCCGGGTTCCAATCAATGGGCAGCACCGCTATGGCGGCACTGGCGGCCATGCCGTTGTGGCTGTCGGGCACCGGCGCCAGGCTGGAGGTAACCGCCACCAGGGGTAGAAACTCCAGGCAGTGACCCGAGGGGCTGAGGCGCACACTGTTGGGGGCGGCCAGGCGCAACTGGCGCGCCAACTGCTCGGTAACCAACCGCCCTTTTTGCACCAGCTCACTGCGCAGTTGCGTGGTGCGGTAGGCGTCCACGGTGCGCACGTAAAAACTGCTGCCCGCCGCTGACAGTATTGCCAAAATCACGATGACCGTCAGCACTTCTACCAAAGTAAAGCCGGCCTGCGAACGGCGCTTGGCACAATTCTGAACGCGCCCGTAAAGCCACACTGGTAACGGCAATTTTGGTCTGCGCGCCTGGGGCCTGCTTTCTACGGGAAGGCTCATGTCAAAAATTGACCTTGTAGCTGCTGAGCACCAGGGTTTTGTCCCCCGGCATCAGCACACTCACGGTTACCCGCCGCGCCTGCCGCTGGGGTAGGCCCAGCTCCACGCCCGCCTCCACCACCGCCACATTCAAGGTGTAATGGGTAAAACTTCGGCTGTAGCCGTGGTAATCGCCTACATCGTCATAGCGGTTGTCTGGCACTATACCGGCACAGGCCGTTCCGGCAGTGGTATCGCAGGCGGGAATGCCGCCGGTGGGTGTGTTCTGGTCAAACTTGCGCGCCATGATTTCCGCCAGCAGCGCCTGCGCTTTTTCCAGCGCCTGCACACGCACCACCGGGTCCACACTGCGCACCACATTGCGGTTGAACACCATCATCAGGCTGCTCATGGCAATGCTGACCACCACAATGAATATGACCAGCTCCAGCAAGGTCACACCGGATTGCCGCCGTCCGGCCGCAGCCTTAGCGTGCATAGCCGGTGGCACTGACCGTGATTTGCGCACTGGCCCCGCCCTTGCTTAGGACGATGACGGCGGCCTGGGTATGGCCCAGGCGATCAAAGTCAAAGCTGTGGTTGCTTACCTGGATGCCGTTGGGCAGGCTTTGCGGATAGCGGCTGCCGCCGCGCTGCAGGCTTTCATCGGCAGCAAAAATGCCGTCGGTGTTGCGGTCCTGGCGTATATCTACCCAAGTACTGCCGGTGGATAAACGCACCGGCGCACTCTGGTGCAGCGCGGCCTGTTGCGCCATAAAAAAAGCCGAGATCAATTGATCCCGGCCGGCTTGCAGTTGAAAACTTGTCTGTGAAACCGTGCGGGCGGCGTAAACGCCGCCGATAATGGCCAGCAGCACAATCACGGTAATCAGTTCAACCAATGAAAAGCCACGCTGCTGTTGCACCACAAGTACTCTACCGCCGGTTGTTTACCTTGTTATCAGAGGCTGCCACCCAAGGCACCTATGATCACAAATTGGGCTACTGCTTCTGGCCGGAGCCCGGTCAAAGTACAGGTCACGGCTACTTGATCACCCACAGGGCCAGGGGTAATGGTGTAGCCGGTCGGCAGCGGTTTTTGCAGCAGTTTGGCGCCGTCGGAGCAATCCTCGACCGTTACAAAGGGGTCGTCCGTAATATTGGTCAAACCGGCTTCAATGGCAATATCCACTGCGTGGTTAAGTGCCGAGCCACTCTCTATGCTGGCAGCCAGGCTGCGCACTGCCGCCAATTGCGCCTCGCCTTGGAGATTGACAAATCTCGGCACGGCGGTCGCGGCCAAGATGCCGAGAATAACGATGACTGCGATCAATTCGATCAAGGTAAAGCCGGATTGCTGTTTGCTCATTGTCTAACTCCAAAGTACCGATAACCAGTGATTTAATTTGCGGCTGCGTCAGAAACGCGACCAAGCCCTACAACTTGCACAGCCAAAACCACCGCTGCGCCTGATAATTGACTGTATTGACTGAATCGGCGGTTACTGCATCCAACTTTGTCTGTGCAACACAATCTCTTTTCTGAAGCATAGTCAAAGTTTGAAACTTTTCCGAAAATTGCAATCCAGTTTGCCTTTGGCAGCCTGCGGTAGAGGTCTGACAAAGCCCGGTTGGCTCTGGCAGATCGCCACAAACGACGCTGACACTCTGTTTATCGGCAGTATCAGCCTGATATTTAGCCAAAAATGAAATTAAATTGTAGATTGAGCTAGGGTCTGTTGACG
>CAYNST010000159.1:0-6151 GCA_964399955.1 uncultured Cellvibrionaceae bacterium
TTGGCGCGTTTTCAGGTGCAACAGAGGCGATGATGAAACGTCAACAGACCCTAATCTGCCCGCCAGGTGTGGCAAGTGCAATTGAGAGGCAGCAGGGCGATACGCGATGAGAACGGGCCGAGAAACCGTTCGGCCCCGGCCAATGGGCTATTGGCTGCCGTTTACCGGCTGTAAAGGCCGCTGCCCTGTCAATTCGGTGCCTTCAGTGGACGAGTTCAAAGCCAACCGTCCTTGTTCGTCTAGATGGAAAACGTCAAGATCGTTCGCCAGAAACAGGCTGCCGGAGTAAAGTGCCTGCGCCTCATTCCGCAGCAGATCAAGCGGGGGCGCGCCGGGGGAGCCATTGTGGTAGCGTTGACTGAAATGGGTCAGCACCAAATTGGGAATTTGCTGTTCTGCGGCAAAAGCGGCTACCTGCCGCGCTGAACTGTGTTGGGGGCCAGGTTCCACCTGCAGGGCAACCGCGTGGGTGTAGGTCGCTTCGTGAACCAGTACATCTACACCGTCGGAAAATGGAGCGTACAGCTCCGGTCGGTCATTGTCTCCAGAAATGACAACACGCCGAGCACGGCGGGGTGGCAAAACAAAATCGGCCGCTTTGAGCAGCTCACCGGCCGGGCTTACCACGTTCTCGCCCCTCAGCAGTTGGCCCCACTCGGGCCCTTCGACCATGCCGAGGGCTTTCAACTTTGAGCTATTCAGCTTGGCGGAGCAGGCCGTTTCTGTAAACAAATAGCCGTAAGATGGCACGCGATGGGATAACTCAACGGACTTCACTGAATAATCGCCGGTGATGAAGTCGGTGTGCTGCCGCTCGACAGGGTGAAAGTGGACAGCGTAGGGTAGGTGCAATGCGGTAGATTCGCACACGCCGTCAATATAGCTTTTGATCCGTTCAGGGCCCAGCAGGATGAGCGGCTTTACTCGTCCTCGTGTGGCCGCAGTGGCAAGCAGGCCGGGCAGACCATAGCAGTGGTCGCCATGGATGTGGGTTATGAAGATTGCCTCAAGATTGTTCAGGGACAAGTTGGTGTGCAACAGCTGATGCTGGCTGCCTTCGCCACAATCAATCAGATACCAGGTTTTGCGATGTTTGCGGCGCAGCGCAATGCCGGAAACGTTGCGCTGCCGGGTTGGCATGCCCGACGATGTGCCCAGAAAGATGATTTCCAATAGTCCACCCCGAATTGGCTCCAACACAAGGGCATGATGCATGCAAATGCGGGCTGGGTAAACTGCAGTTAGGCCCCTTTTGGCGGTAGCCCGATGGGTGCCGCCTGGCTCGCCTTGGGGCTTGGGCTTGATTTTCTGTGGGTTTATCTGGCAAGCCGGTGCAGGCTCGGATTTCTGCATCTTGCGCCTGATCTTTTTGTGAACTGGCAGGCTTTGTGCCTTTTTGGATAATTTTCCCCGCCTCAATTCATTGCCTTTTCAGGGTCCTGCCTTATTATGTGCCGGCAGCGAACAAAGCCTTCGGTCCAGTCGGGTCGCAAGCACTTCAAATCGAAGAAGCCCAGGCGCAGCTGCCTAAAAAAAACAATTGGGGAACGTGATATGAACATCAATAAAAACAGAATGGCGTCGGCAGTTGCAATGCTGATTCTGGCTCAAGCGGGCAGTGCGTTGGCACAGGACGGTCGGCAGGACCGGGTCATCGAGGAAGTGTTGGTCACGGCTACAAAACGCGTTACCGAAGTCATGGACACGCCGATTGCGGTGTCTGCATTTGACCAGACAACACTTGACAAGAACCATGTTGTCAATCTTCTGGATTTACAGGCCATGGTGCCCAGCCTGCATATAGCTCAGAACGGAACGCAAAACACGCCCATGGTATTCATGCGCGGTATTGGCTCACTTGACCAGACCGAGAGCGGCGACCCGGCTGTAGCCTTCCATGTCGACGGCATCTATTCTGCGCGTTCCCAAGGCTCCACCATCCTGATGTACGATTTGGCCAACGCCGAGATTTTGCGAGGCCCCCAAGGCACGCTGTTTGGACGAAACTCCACCGGTGGGGTCATCAATCTGCACACGGCGAGACCAGCCGATGAGTTTGGCGCAAATTTCGAATACACCCTGGGCAATTACAATCGTCATGCCACGCGCGTCATGTTGAACCTGCCGCTCACCGATACCTGGGCGGTGAGGTTTGCTGCCGCCACTGACAATGCAGACGGGGTGGTCGATTTTGCGCCGGGGTCGGCCTTTGGTGAAAAATACGGCTCAACAGACCTCGCCTCATTCCGTGTCAGCTCGCTGTACAGCCCCAACGAGTCTATCGAGTGGTTTCTGTCCTACGAAAATTTCAGCGACAGGGGTACTGGGCATATTCCCACCCTGACCGGTCGCAGTGACAGAGAAGCCTTTATTCAGGTTCTGGGTGCCAATGACTTTCAGATCGACTCGCTGCGCAGCCGCCTGGACTACACCTTTGCCAACGGCATGATGCTTAGCTATTTGGCCGGCCTGACAGATTCCTCGCGGGTGTCACGATGGGACAGGAGCTGGCGCGAAGACTTGTATGAGTGGGGCGGTTGTATCCAGTGCGATCACCAGGCTACTCAACATGAGCTGCAATTGAAGAGCGCGGACGATGCACAACTGCAGTGGATGGTTGGCTACTTCAATTTCAAGGAAGAGAACTACACCCATTTTGATATTACTCACCCAGACGCCAACTGGTACGGCGCCGACGCTCCGGTGGCCAATCACTATTCAACTTACCGCCAGCCTGACCGCGGCTTGGAATCCAACAGCATCTTCGCCCAGGCAACTTATCACGTCACCGATGACTTCCGCGCCACGCTTGGCCTTCGTCATACCCGTGACGAGCGCTGGGATCGCGGCGGCCGCAACATCATGTGCGAAGAAACCCTGGAGGGGACAGCCAGTTACGGCGCATTGAATCCCCGCGCTGGCGTTGACTTTACCGCAATCAACAGCGCAAATGACCCCGATAACCTGCTGGGCGGGCTTGCCCCCAACGCGTCTCTGGCAGAAGACGGCCAATGCTGGATAGACAACTACAATGACACCAGCCCCTCCTGGGATAAAACCACTGGCCTGGCTCGTCTGGAATACGACATGACGGATGATGTTTTGCTGTATGGCTCGGTTGCCACCGGCTTCAAGTCCGGCACCATTCAGGATGGCGCGCCCTACACCGGAAGCAGCCCCTTTACGGAAGAAGACCTGCAGGCCATCATCGCCGTCAACAACGACGAGGATGCCGGTACAGCAGCTTACGTGGACCCGGAAGAGAACGTGAGCGTTGAGCTGGGCTACAAGGCCATGTATTACAATCGGACCTTGCAAGTGTCCGCAGCTTTGTTCGAAACCCGCTATCGTGATCTGCAGGTCACCAGCAATATCACCACAGCGACGGGTGCGGACTTACTCAGAAAGACCAATGCCGGCCGGGCGACCATTCGCGGTCTTGAGGCTGAGGTAACCTGGCTGGTTGGTAGCAATGGTCAATTGGACGCCTCCTTCGCCTGGCTGGACGCAACCTACGACGAGTTTTTCACCGTCGACTCATCCTTTGGACCTGACGGGGTGCGCTTCAATCCCAGCGCCGACAACGCCACCTTCCCCAACCTGCTGGATTTCAGTGGCAACAATCTGATCTTTGCTCCGGAAATGGCGCTTACGCTCAGTTATGAGCACGTGGTGCCATTGCCAGGTGGCGCGACATTGGTGCCCCGCGCCCGACTGTCCCTGTCTTCGGAGATTTGGCTGGACCCGGCCAACCGGGGGGATCGCCCGGAGGGTTTTCGCGGTCTGCCGCGGGCAGAAGATCTGGACCGGCAGGAACCCTATGAAAAACTGGACTTAAGCGCCACCTACATACCCACTGCAGGCAGCTGGACCCTGGAGGCGTTTGTCAACAACGCTACCAACGAAGCCATCAAAGCCGACCAGGGCCGCTGGAACGGCCGCGCGGAGCCAAATTTCATGTGGTCGCCGCCCCGTACCTTTGGCCTGCGCGCCAGGGTCGAGTTCAACTGATAGCAAGTTGATACTCAAGCAAGTGTGGAGGGGCCGAGAGGCCCCTTCAACTTTTTTGACTTGCGTTGCACCGATTGCGAATACTTCCTCAACAGCTGTCGGATGAGCTGAATCATTATCCGGACACGCATCCCGGCCTTATTTTTTTATGCGGTATCCGGTTCTGAATATCCACCACACGGTGGCCATGCAAAGCAGCAGAAACAACAGGGTGAAGGCCAGGCTTACCACAATATTGACGTCGGCCACACCGTAGAAGCTCCAGCGAAAAGCGCTTACCAGGTATACGACCGGGTTCAATAGGGTGATGGTCTGCCAAAGGGGGGGCAACATCTGTATGGAGTAAAAGGTGCCGCCGAGGAAGGCCAGGGGGGTAATCACCATCAGGGGGATGATCTGCAGCTTTTCGAAGCCGTCGGCCCAAAGGCCAATGATGAAGCCAAACAGGCTGAAGGTAATGGAAATAAGCACAAGAAAAACCAGCATCCACAGCGGATGGGCGATCTCGTAAGGCACAAAGAGCCGGGCGGTGGCCAATATCAGCAACCCCAGTACTATGGATTTGCTGGCCGCTGCGCCCACATAAGCGGCGACAATTTCCACTGCAGAAATGGGGGCTGAAAGGATCTCGTAAATGGTGCCGGAAAATTTTGGCATGTAAATGCCAAACGAGGCGTTGGAGACGCTTTGCGTCATCAGAGACAGCATAATCAAGCCGGGCACAATAAACTCGCCGTAACTGATGCCGTCAATTTCGGTCATACGTGAACCTATGGCAGATCCAAATACCACAAAATAGAGTGAAGTGGATAACACCGGAGACGCGATACTCTGCAACAGGGTACGGCCGGTTCTGGCCATCTCGAACAGGTATATTGCGCGAATGGCGTGATAATTCATGCAGATTTCTCCTCGTGTACCAGGCTTACAAAGATTTCCTCCAGTGAACTCTCGCGGGTGTGCAGGTCCTTGAAGTCGATGCCCAGCTCGTTAAGCATTCGCAACAGTGGCGCAATGCCGGTTTGGTCTTGCTGCGTATCAAAGCGGTAGGTCAGGCTTTGACCATTTTCACTCAGAGTCAGGTTGAAGGCGCTAAGCGCAGGCGGCAGTGCCAGCAAGGGTTGTTGCAATTGCAACGTCAGCTGCTTTTTGCCCAGCTTTTGCATCAATGCCTGTTTGTGTTCTACCAGAATAATCTTGCCGCGGTTGATCACGCCGATCCTGTCCGCCATCTCTTCGGCTTCTTCGATGTAGTGGGTGGTGAGGATGATAGTGACGCCTTGGTCGCGCAGCTGCCGTACCAGGTTCCACATATCGCGCCGCAGCTCTACATCGACGCCTGCGGTGGGTTCATCCAGAAACAATATGCGCGGCTCATGGGCCAGGGCTTTGGCAATCAAGACCCGCCGCTTCATGCCACCGGAGAGCGACATGATTCGACTGTCGCGCTTGTCCCAGAGGGAGAGGCTGCGCAGCACTCGTTCCAGATGAGCAGGATCCGGCGCTTTGCCAAACAGGCCGCGGCTAAAGCGTACCGTGGCCCAGACACTTTCAAAGGCGTCTGTGGCCAACTCCTGCGGTACCAGACCGACCAAGGCTCGGGCCGCGCGGTAGTCCCGCACAATGTCGTGCCCATCAACCAGCACCCGGCCGGCACTGGGATTGACGATGCCACAGATAATACTGATTAGCGTAGTTTTTCCTGCGCCATTGGGTCCTAGCAGAGCAAATATTTCGCCCGCCTGGATACTCAGATTCACAGAGTCCAGTGCCTGGAAGCCGGATTCATACGTTTTGGTGAGGTTTTCTATTAGTAGTGCGGGTGGTTTCATGCATTCTCCTTGCTGCGGTGGCGCCGCTGAACCAGCCCGCCAAGTTATGCTCAGTCGGGCAAAGAATCGACGCCAGTGGGGGCGGGTGGTGTCGTTTGGGTGCTGTCATGCGTTGGGCTGGCACCGCCATCAACCGGTTCCCACAGCGTTTGTTGTATGGCGCGCCCAATATACGCCAATTGAAGGCGTATGTTGTGCGCAGGACCTATAAGCGAAAATTGCTGCTGTCAGCCTCTATCCCGGCGACTTGATAACAGCGGTCTCGAACACTCTGCCGGGGCATGGCCAACAGAGGGCGCCTGAGACTA
>CAYNST010000160.1:0-6103 GCA_964399955.1 uncultured Cellvibrionaceae bacterium
GAGCAACGGCCTTCTAAGCCGTGGGTCACAGGTTCGAATCCTGTCGGGCGCGCCACCTTCGGTTTCACGGCCAGCTCATAGCGTTATGGTGACTGTAGCTCAGTTGGTAGAGCCCCGGATTGTGATTCCGGTGGTCGCGGGTTCGAGCCCCGTCAGTCACCCCATTCTCACTTCGCCTAACTGCATTTATCTCTTCGCCCCCTTTAAGTTGTTGCTGTCTTTCTGTTCTCCCTCTGTGCGCTACGCGCATCATTTTTTTCGTCTGTCCACTCCAGTCTCTGTCGATCAAGTTATTGATACGCGCTCCCCTCCTATGGCCTGGCTTTTGCTAAAACCCGTCCTAAGCAAGGCGGCTGTGGCTCTAAAATTGTTCCAATCCTATTTTTTTGCACCTTTATGTCCCATTTTGGCTGCAAATCAGCGCTTGGATTGAATTCGCATTTCTTTTGGCCGCCTTCCTCTGGTGCACAGCGCACCAACATAGTGTGTTCTCGGGTTTGGAGACTTGGCATGCAAGAAGCGAGAAAACAACTGGTCGTTGTCGGCGGCGGCATGGCTGCTGGCAGACTGCTGGAGGAGTTTGCCAGGCGGTTACCTCACCGTTTTGATATCACCGTCGTCGGCGATGAGATCCAGGGCAGTTATAACCGCATCATGCTTTCTTCCGTTTTGGCGGATGAAGTAACGGCGGAAGCAATTATCGGGAAACCGGCAAAATGGTTCAGTGATCACGGGATAAGGTTTTTGGGCGGGCGCAAAGTCAGCCAAATTGACCGCCAAAACCGAACCTTGGTAATGGATAACGGAGACGGCCTGCACTACGACGAGTTGGTTCTGGCGACCGGTTCGCGGCCTGCGGTTATTCCTGCGCAGAACCAGGGCCTGCAGAACATCTACAGTTTCCGCACACTAGGGGATGTGGAGCAAATTGCCGCTGCGGCCAGAGTGGTGGTGCAGTCGGGTCCCAGTCAGAAGACCGCCAGAGCAGTTGTTGTAGGTGGTGGCCTGCTGGGGCTGGAGGCGGCCTACGGCCTGGCCAAAAAGGGTTTACCTGTCACTGTGGTTCACCGCAGCGGATGGTTGCTGAATCGCCAGCTGGATCCCGCTGCGGGCGAACTGCTGAGGCAGGTTCTGGCCGCCAGGAATATCAATTTTGAGCTTGCAAATGAGGTGGAGGCCTTTCTGGGTGACGACGTATTAAGCGGGGTTCGGCTCAAGAATGGCAAGACGTTGTGCTGCCAGTTGGCGGTGATAGCGACCGGCATCCGCCCCAACAAGGAGTTGGGTCTGGCCGCCGGCCTGGCCGGTGCCCGCGGTGTTTTCATTGATGACTACATGTGCACGTCAGACCCTGCCATTAGCGCCATAGGGGAGTGCGCGGAATACCGGGGGGAGACCTTCGGCCTGGTGGATCCCATCTGGCAGCACTGTGTAAGCCTCGCCGACCGCCTGTGCCTCAATCGCTTAACCCCCTTCAGCTGTCAACCGGTCGCAACCAAGCTCAAGGTGTCGGGTATACAGCTGTTTTCCGCCGGCATTCATCTTGCCGGCGAAGAACATCGTGAATTGATCCTGCAAGACGCGGCCGCAGGCGTCTATCGCAAGCTCATCCTCAAGGAGGGCCGCATTCAGGGCGTCGTCCTGTTCGGTGATACGCGCGACGGCCCCGACTATTTCACGATGATGCAAGATCGGGTAGACGTCTCAGCTTGTGTGTCCACTTTGCTGCTTGGAAAAGCCTTTTACGGCGAGCTTGCGCAAGCCCAAGCCGCCTAACGTGTTCACTCCTAAAACTCCTGCGGTGCGGCCTAAACAGGCCGCGCTGGTGCAGGGACCAACATGGCGCAGGTTTTTCATGTCAGAAAGTGCAACTGTAAGGCAGATAGTCAAAACCACCTGTTGTTATTGTGGCGTCGGCTGCGGCGTGAACGCGGTGGTGGAGGACGCCCGGCTGATTGCCGTGAGCGGAGACAAAGCGCACCCTGCCAACCGTGGGCGTCTCTGCGTCAAGGGTTCCAGTCTGCATGAAACTCAAGAGAACCAGGACCGTCTGCTCTCGCCCCGCGTGCTAGGCGAGGAGACGGATTGGGACCACGCTTTGACCCATGTCGCTGCGGGGTTTAGCAGTATTATTCAACGGCACGGCCCCGATGCGGTGGCCTTTTACCTGTCAGGGCAGCTGCTAACGGAGGATTATTACGTAGCCAACAAGTTGATCAAGGGCTTTATTGGCACCGCCAACGTGGATACCAATTCCAGGCTTTGCATGGCATCAGCTGTGGTTGCGCACAAGCGCGCCTTTGGCGGAGACCTGGTACCTGGCTGTTACGAAGACCTGGAACTTGCTGATCTGGTAATCCTCACTGGCTCCAATACCGCCTACGCCCATCCAATCATCTACCAGAGAATTGCCAGTGCCAAGGCGCGCCGCCCGGAAATGAAGGTGGTGGTGATCGACCCGCGACGCACCGCTACCTGCGACCTGGCCGATATCCACCTGCCGCTGAAGCCGGGTAGCGACGCCTTTCTGTTTAACGGTTTACTGGCCTACCTGGCGGCGGAAGGCGGTCTGGACCGCGACTATATCCAGAAGCATTGCGATGGCTTTGAACACGCCCTGGCGGCGGCGGTTGAGCAGGCAGGCAGCGTGGAGCAGGCAGCAAAAATGTGTGATCTGCCAGCTGCGCAGCTGCGTGAGGTATACCGGCTGTTTGCCGCAACGCCGTGCGCAGTTACGCTCTTTTCCCAGGGCATCAACCAGTCATCTTCTGGAGTGGATAAGGGCAACGCCATTATCAATTGCCATTTGGCCAGCGGTAAAATTGGCAGGCCCGGCGCGACGCCCTTTTCCATCACCGGTCAGCCCAACGCCATGGGGGGGCGAGAGGTCGGCGGATTGGCCAACCAACTGGCGGCTCATATGGGCTTTGCCGATCCAGCCGATGTCGACCGGGTAGCGCGTTTCTGGGATGCGCCGAATATGGCGCAAAAGGACGGGTTGAAGGCGGTGGACCTGTTTCAGGCAATTGAGGATGGACGCATCAAGGCGGTGTGGGTGATGGCCACCAACCCGGTGGTGTCCATGCCCAATGCAGACAAGGTCAAGCGGGCGCTGGCCAAATGCGAACTGGTGGTGGTAAGTGAGTGCGTTGAAAATACGGATACCGCCCGTATGGCGCACGTGCTCCTGCCGGCCAGCACCTGGAGCGAGAAAAATGGAACCGTCACCAATTCTGAGCGTTGCATATCCTTGCAGAAGGGCTTTCTTTCACCACCGGGAGACGCCCTGCACGACTGGCAAATTCTTTGCCGGTTTGCCCAGAAACTTGGCTTCAAGCAAGGTTTCAATTACAGCCACCCGGCAGAGATTTTTCGCGAGCATGCCGCCTTGTCTGCATTCGAGAATGACAATAGTCGCGGCTTCGACATCGGCGCAATGAAAGATATCAGCCTGGAGCAGTATCAGGCCCTGGAGCCGGTTCGCTGGCCGGTCACCGCACAGGCCCCACAGGGTACGGATCGGCTTTTTGTCGATGGCCAGTATTTCACTCCCGGTAGACGCGCGCAGCTGATTCCCATTTGGGCTCGCTTGCCGGATGCTGCTGTGGCCGGTGATCAGATACTGATGAACACGGGCCGCATTCGCGACCAGTGGCATACCATGTCACGCACCGGTACAGCGCCTCGGCTGCTCAGCCACACCGACGAGCCGCATATAGATGCACACCCTGAAGACATCGAGCGGCTCGGCCTGACGGTGGGCGCGCTGGCACAATTGGAAAGCCGCCAAGGCCGCTACTTTGGTCGCGTGAAGTCCAGCCGCGCCCAGCGCCCCGGTGAGATCTTTGTGCCCATGCACTGGAACGGGAAGTACGCGTCCTGCAGTCGGGCCGATGCGCTGGTGGGTGATGTGGTGGACCCGTTGTCGGGTCAGCCCGAATTCAAACATGTGCCAGTAACCTTGTCGCCCTTCCCGCAGGTCTGGGCGGGGGTGTTGATGTGCACAGAAGATATAACTCCTGAGTTGAGCTACTGGAGCAAGATCAGCCTGGAGGCGGGGTTCAAGTTTCGTCTGGCAGCCAGCAGTCCCAATGACTGGAAAGGCTGGCTCAGGTTGCAGTTTGCCCATATCGAGACCTGGACAGAGCTTTTGGATTCACAGCAAAATTTTTATCGGGCGTTGGGCATGTGCGGGGGCAGGGTGAGGGTGATCTTCAGCGCCAAGGTGGGCACGCAGCCCGTCGCGGAATCCAGCTGGTTGGAGCAGCGGTTGGGAGAGCCCGCCGACCTAGACCGGCGCCGGGCGATACTTGCCGGAGGGCAGGGCACCGAGCTGGAGCCGACGGGTGCCATTATTTGCTCCTGCTTTCAGGTGGGCGATTTTGCTATCAGAAAAGCTATTTCTGAGGGGTGTCCCGACTTGGGTATGCTGAGCGAGCGGTTGAAATGCGGCACCAATTGCGGCTCTTGCATACCCGAACTGAAGGCGTTGCTGGCGGCGGGCTGAAAGCCTGCGATCACGCATCCCCCTTCGGGGCAGATGATACTGTCCGTTCGCTCTCAAGATCGTCTGCCGGGTGTTGATCAATGGGCAGCTCTATGATGAATCGACAGCCCTGACCTGGGCTGGAGTCAACTTCAATGCTGCCTCGGTGGTGTTCCTTGATAATGAAATAAGACACTGACAGCCCCAGCCCCGTGCCGCTGCCCACCGGTTTGGTGGTGAAGAAGGGCTCAAAGATATGCCGTTGAACGGATTCGCTCATACCGGGCCCGTTGTCGTGTATTTCCAAGCGGAGACGCCGTTCATTCTGTCGTAAGCGGATGGTGATGGTCGGGTTAGGGGTACCGGCTTCGTGAATGGCTTGTGCGGCATTCAGAAAAATGTTCAGAAACACCTGTTGCACCTCGGACGCCGAGCAGGCAATGCGCGGCAAATCGGCGTCAAAGTCGCGCAAGACAAAGGGCATGCCCAAACCCTTGCCGCCTTTCAGTTTAAGCGTGTTTTCTGCCAGTGCCAGACTTTGGTCCACCAGCTCCGCCAAACTGTGGCGGGCAAAACCCGCGTTGTTCTTGTGGGAAAAGTCCAGCATGGTCTTTACTATGCCGGCCGCGCGCTCACCGGCAAGCAGTATGGCCTCCAACAAGGTGTTTATGCCTCGCCTGTCCAGGTAGTCCTGCAAGGCTGTGAAATTAAGCTGCAGTTGGTCAGCAAGTTCGGTATTTTGCGGCAAGGTCAAGGAGAATCGCCGGTTTATGGTGTGAGCGTTGTTGACGATAGCCGCCAGAGGGTTGTTGATCTCATGAGCCAGGCCTGCGGCCATCTCGCCCAAACTGAGCATTTTTTCGTTTTGTATCAGGGAGCGCTCCAGGCGAACCTTGAGCGTGACGTCCTGCACCAGTATTACCGCTCCCTGAACCTCGTGGGACACCAGGGGGTGAATGGTCAAATCCAGGAAGCGAGCGTCCGCGCCTTGGCCAACAACCGTGGCTTCACTGACAAAAGAACGCCCCTCGGCAATCGTCTGGCGGATCTTGTCCACCGGTATGAGCGGCTTGCTCCAGACGTCTGTGACCGCCTTGCCCAGCACCTCGGCTTGCTTGATGCCGCTCCAATTTGCAGCCACTGCGTTCCAGTGGGTGATTTCACCCCTCTCAGTCACACCAATTACCGCCAGGGGCAGGGAGTCGATCAGGCAGTTGAGATAGTCGCGAGTCTCTATCAGCAATTCCTCGGTCGACTCATGTCGATAGATCTCGCGGCTAAGCTGTTGGCGGGTTCTCTCAAGCAGAGGGCCAAGCTGCTGGCCGGCCCGCCGTGCCCGGCGCGTTCCCAACAAGAGGTATGCCAAGAGCACCCAATGCGCGATCAGGACCAGAATGATGCCTGTAATCCAATAAGTCATAAGCTGTGTGTCTCGGTACGGCAAGAGTGTTGGTGACCGGCAGTTAGTCTTACGGCTCGCGAGTGTATGGTGCGCATCAGCGCCCGGGCGGTCAAATAATTATTGACAGTCATTCTGGTTGCGGTAGAATGCGCGGCCTCAACAGGGTGGTTAGCTCAGCTGGGAGAGCGGCGGCCTTACAAGCCGTAGGTCACAGG
>CAYNST010000161.1:0-6060 GCA_964399955.1 uncultured Cellvibrionaceae bacterium
CTACGCAGACCGCAATTGACGAACAGGTCACATTTAGTTATAGCAGCTGGTCAGGGATTTGCCGCTTCGGCGGGGGCGTCCTGCCTGGATGGGCGGCGGGCAAAATATCTGGCCAGCAGTACCAGAAGACAAACACCCAGGGCCACACCGGCGGCGGATACCAGTGGGGCGCCGGCGCGCCAGAAGGCATCACCGCCCTCGAACACGCCTTCATAGGCCGCAATCAGCCAGGCGGGTGCAAGATATTCCAGGTCGTCGGACGCATACCAGGGGGTGAACATGGCCACGCTGAACACCACGCGCAGCACCAGCCGAACGGGCCGGAAGCGAATGACCGACGTCAGCCACCAGAAACTGCCAATCAGCAGCAGCGCGCCCAGCGCGTAGAACAACCAGCCGTAAAGATATTCCTGTTCTGTGTACATTAACGCCTTCTCAAAAAGACCCCGTCCGGGCGGGATCGGAGCTGTCAATAGTGCGGGGGCCGTTCCGACGCGGCGGGACCCGCCTGGGCTTCCAGTTGCTGCAGCAGGTCGCCCATTTTTTTATTCAATATTTGCATCTGTGTTCGCAGAGTCTGCAGCTCTGAGCCCTGCTGTGCCAGCTGCTCGCTGAGCACCTGCAAGGTGTCTTCCTGAAAGCTCACCCGGCTTTGCAGGTCTTCCACCTGCGCCTGCGTGTTGACTGCCGTATTATCGGTCACACTCACTGCTCCTCTACCCAATAAATAACCCGGTCCTGCCAATCGTCTTCATCCACAGTGTCTTCGCTGACGACGCGTCCAGCCACAGACCGGCCCTCAGTGCGGGTGGCGTCCTGCCGGCCGGCAATCAGCGGATGCCACTGCGGCAGGCCACGGCCCTCGTCGATACGCCGATAGGCGCAGCTCTCCGGCAGCCAATAGCAGTCCGCCAGATTGGCGGGGGTGAGGTTAAGGCAAGCGGGCACATTTCTCAAACGGTTAGTGTAGTCGCTGCAGCGGGCCGTGGAGAGGTCCAGATAGCGGCAGGCGATGTCCGTATAGTAGACCTGATCGTCCTCTTCATCCTGCAGTTTTACCAGGCAACACTTGCCGCAGCCGTCGCACAGGCTCTCCCACTCCTGCGGGCTCATGTCCGCCAGACTTTTTTCCTGCCAGAAGTATTTCACCACCAGCTTCAGGACCCGAGCTTGCTGTTGTGTTGGTTGACCGCCTGCATGTAGTCTTCAGCCTGCGGTGGCATTTGCAGAAAATAGCCTGGTTCTTCCATGGCCTGCAGCACACGTTCCACATCCACCCGCGCCAGTTTTTTTTCAGCGGTCAGCAGCAAGGTGGTGGCAAGCTCCGGGCGACCAAACAGTTGCAGGAGGTGCTCCGGCACGCATTCAAGCCCGTGCTTGCGCGAAACGTAAAGATAAAGCCCTTCTTTTTTGCGGCTGCGGTAGATATCGCAAAGGGTGCGGGTCATAGGTCCTCCAACATGGCGTCGGTCACACACTCAAGGCGCCAACCGGTGTAGGTGGGCGGCAGTATGTCGCGACCGCGCTCACCGGCCTCCAGCGCGCGCACCATATGGTCAAAATCGGTTTTCCGCGCAAAAATTTCCGCCGCAATACCCAGCTCTTCGGCACGCGCCGCAAAGCGCTCGCGCAACAGTTGCAGGCGCTGCCGCTGGGGCCGGTCCAATGGCTTGGGCAGCGCCTGCGGCAAGTCGCTTTCGTCCTCGGCCAGAGCCGCCCTCACAATATCGATCATCTGTTCGCCGTGGAGGCGCAAGGTGCGCTCGGGCAGTTCCTCAACCCCCCGCAGCTGGCTGATGTGCCCAGGCTGCATCTCCGCGATCTGCTGCAGTGAGCGCTCGGGCACCAGGCGGTTGCGCGGCAGGTCAAGCTCGCGTGCGGTCTGCTCACGCCAAAGGGCCAGGCGCTGCAATACCCTAAGCTGACGAGGGTTCAAACGCCAGGCAAGTTTGAAGCGGGCCAGTGCGTTGTCCGACTGCTCGGCGCTGTTGAAGCCCTGCTGCAGGCGCGCATACTCCTGCAGCAGCCAGTCGCGCCGGCCGGCCTGATCCAGCTTTTGCAGCAGTTCAAGCGCCAGGCTGTAAAGATACTGCACATCCAGCGCAGCATAGGTGCACTGCGCCTGGGTCAATGGCCGCTGCAGCCAGTCAGAGCGGGTTTCTTCTTTGGGCAGGGTGACGCCCAACAGGCTGCTGACCAGATTGGCGTAGCCCACCGAGTGACCACAGCCGCACAGCGATGCGGCAATCTGTGTATCGCAGACGGTTTGCGGCAGAACGCCCAGCAACCGGGCAAATACTTCTAAATCTTCGGAGCACGAATGCATGGCCTTGATCACTGCAGGGTTGTTCATCAACGCCGTCAGCGGTGCAAAGTCATCAATGGCGACCGGATCAATCAAATAATTGCTGCTGCCATCAAACACTTGGATCAAAGCGGGGATGGGGTAATAGGTGCGAGTGCGAATGAACTCGGTATCCACCGCCAAGAGTTCTTTTTCATGCCAAGCGGCGCACAGTTGCGCCAGCTGAGCTGTATCGTCGACCCAAATGATCGGCTGAATGGCTGTAATCAAGTCAGAATTCCCTGCGGCTGGCAAGGGCATGCGCCAAAGTGCCGCCGTCAATGTATTCAAGTTCGCCCCCCATGGGCACACCGTGGGCAATGCGCGTAACCCGTACGCCGGCATCCCGGGCTTTCTCTGCCAGGTAAAAAGCGGTCGCCTCGCCTTCCATGGTGGAGTTGGTGGCTACGATAACTTCGTCCAACCCCTGCTGAAAACGCTGGAATAGCTCGTTCATGCCCAATTCCTGCGGGCCGATGCCGTCAATGGGCGAGAGGTGGCCGTGCAGCACAAAATAATGCCCGTCAAAGGAGCCGGACTGCTCCAGTGCCAGCACATCGGCGGGGGACTCGACCACGCACAACAGGCGCTCGTTGCGCTGGCTGTTGCCACACAGGCGGCACACCGTTTGCTCCGTCAAGGTGCGGCAACGACTGCAGCGCTCCACCTTGTGCGCGGCCTGGCTCAACGCCTCCGCCAGGTGCAGCGCACCGCCGCGATTGCGCTCCAACAGGTGCAGCGCCATGCGTTGCGCGGTTTTGGGGCCTACGCCCGGCAGAGCACGCAGGGCCTTGATCAGGTCGTCAATGAGTGGGCTGAACACGGTCTACCTCAAAAAGGCATTTTGAACCCGGGCGGGATGTTCATGCCGGCGGTCATGCCCTGCATTTTTTCCGTGCGGGCTTCTTCTATTCGGCGCACGGCATCGTTGACGGCAGCGGCCACCAGGTCTTCCAGCATCTCCTTGTCTTCGCTCATAAGACTGGGGTCTATGGACAATTTGCGCACATCGTTGCGCCCGGTCATGGTCACCGTCACCAGGCCTGCTCCGGCACTGCCCTGCACTTCCAGATTGGCCACTTGCTCCTGCATCTCCTGCATCTTGCCCTGCATATCCTGCACTTGTTTCATGATATCGGTCATGTTGAACATGAGCACTACCTCGTTGATGAACGGTTAGGAAGCCACCCTCCGGCGGGTGGGGGGGGTGAATATGTTCTGGGCCAGGACCCGCAACGCAGGCAAAACGCTTGGGCTTTGGCTGTTGCCAGCTAGCGCTTTGCCTCTGCTTTGACCAACTCAACCCGGCTCGGGTCCAGCTTGATACCAAATTCCTGCTCCAGACTTTGCACTACCGGGTCGCGCTGCAAGGCCTCCAACGCCTCCCGCTGTCGTTGCTGACGGTTGATTTCGTGTTGCATGGCGGGGGTGGTGGCCCCCTCCGGCAGATTGGCGCGCGCCACGCTCGCCTTGACCGGTTCGCCAAAATAGTCACTCAGTAGATCCGCCAGCCGTTTTTCATGGGAATCATCGTAAAGACTGCTCTTGCGGGGATCCAGCACAAAATGTAAATGGTGGCCCTCGCACGCCGACAGCACCGAATTGTTCACCGTACTCTGCAGCACGCCACGCACTTCCAGCGCTTCACTCAGTGCCAGCCAATCCGCCGGCTGCAAGGTTGCAAGCCCTATGCGCGCCGGCTTTGGTCCAGCCGCTGCCGGAGGCTCCGGGGTGCGAACGCCTGCGGGGGGTAGCGGCGCAGGCGTCAGAGCCGGCCCATCTACGGCCGTGACCCGGTGCGCGAGTTCCGCCAACAGAGGCCGCTGGTTTGCGACCTCAGCTATCGGCTTTTTTTCCTCCGACGCCACCTCCGGGACGGCGGCGTGCGCGTCTACCGGCGGTGGCGCCGGCTGGTCAGAGGCCGGGGCCACCAGCGGCCGGTCGGGCACATCCACCACCCCCTGGGGCTTGAACGCCAGCATTCTCAGCAGCACCATTTCAAAGCCCGCCCGCACATCGGGCGCCAGAGCAAGGTCGCGCCGGCCGAGCAGCGCCATCTGGTAAAACAGCTGAACGTCTTCGGCGGTCAGTTGCGACGCAAGCGCCAGCACCTGTTCGCGGTCGCCGTAACTGTTGTCCAGCGCCTCGGGTACCGTCTGGGCAATGGCCAGGCGGTGCAGCAGTGTGGCCAGATCTTCCAGCGCGGCGACGTAGTCGGGAGCGTGCTCGGCCACCTCCGCGACCGCTCGCAGAAGCGCCGCCCCGTCAGTGGCTATCAATGCGCGTATCAACCGCTCTATCAGGCGGTGGTCGATGGTGCCGAGCATGCTTGACACATCGTCGTCGCCCACCTTGCCATCGCCAAAACCGATGGCTTGGTCGGTGAGGCTGAGCGCGTCGCGCATGCTGCCGTCCGCCGCTCGCGCGAGCAGCCAGAGTGCAGACGACTCGTGGGGCACTTTTTCTTCTGTGAGTACATGCCCCAGGTGCTGGACGATGCGTTCGGGGCTCATGTTCTTGAGGTTGAACTGCAGGCAACGCGACAGTATGGTCACCGGCAATTTTTGCGGGTCGGTCGTCGCCAGCAGGAACTTCACATGCAGGGGCGGCTCTTCCAGGGTCTTCAGCAAGGCGTTGAAGCTGTGATTGGAGAGCATGTGCACTTCGTCGATCAGATAGATCTTGAAGCGCCCGCGAGTTGGCGCGTATTGCACGTTGTCCATCAGCTCGCGCGTGTCTTCCACCCGGGTGCGCGAGGCGGCGTCCACCTCGATCAGGTCAACAAACCGGCCCCCGCCGATCTCGGTGCAGGCAGAGCAGCGACCACAGGGCTCGGAGCTGATGCCGGTTTCGCAGTTGAGACACTTGGCCAGTATGCGGGCTATGGTGGTTTTGCCCACCCCGCGGGTGCCGGTGAACAAATAGGCGTGGTGCAGGCGATTGCGGTCCAGCGCGTTGATCAGCGCCTTCAGGACGTGCTCTTGCCCAACCATTTCGCGAAACGTGCGCGGCCGCCATTTGCGGGCCAATACCTGATAACTCACTCGCAACTACTCTGCTGGGGCGTCAGACGGGGCCCGGACGCCGGAAACTGGGCTGTAAAGACTCACATAGCAACTTGACGGACCTGACTCTTAAAGGCGCAACAAAGAGCGCCCCTGCATAGATAATTCAAAAGCTCATTTCGTGACTTTTTAGATCGCGCCAAATTTTGTGCAGCGCAAGGCAAAAAAGGTAACTCTTCAGCTTGCTCCGTAACTGTTCAGATTGCGTCAAGATTTGTTCAGAGCAAGGCAAAAAATGTGAGTTTACACATGTGAATACTCCGCACTCCCTGTGCTCCGCCCCTATTGAGGCCGCCTTGCAGGCGTTCCATCCTGTTCCTGACAGGATGCTGACCATTTTTTAAGCAGCCATGGGCAAATCTGGGCGTGAGTTGAACAGTTAAGGCAGGGCGGGGATTATAGCGCAGACAAGCAATGGGGTGTGGAGCGGAAGATGGTGGGGACCCTAACCAGCCTGACCTCGGCACACAAGTCAACTGCTACCGTTGCTCCCTTCCGGGCCTGGCGGGGTTCACAGCCTATTGTTGCGAGGGGACCGGATAGGGCCACCATAATAAAACGACCGTTGGTCGAGAGGCGGCATTATCCGGTTTTTGCGCCTTAATGCAAGGGGGGGCGTAAAAATCGGCCTTGCCGCCCGACCGCCTAGGG
>CAYNST010000162.1:0-3525 GCA_964399955.1 uncultured Cellvibrionaceae bacterium
CCAGACGAAAAAATGGCCTACAGCAGTGGTGATGAGGAAACGTCAACAGACCCTAATGAACTGACAGTGGATCTCCCCCTTGAGCGACTCTCCTACCTTTTCGGCCGCCAGCCAGCAAGCTTTGCACCCCGGCGATGAATCCCGCCATCCAGACGGCAGTGTGCGCGAGTCCTGGCGCTACGTTCTGGACGCTATGCACGCACTGGGCCCGCAAGGCCTTGCCGAGCGCCACCAGAAGGCCCGCAGGATTCTGCGCGACGACGGCGTCACCTATAACATTTACTCAACCGAGCACGGCGCCATCAAGGCCTGGGAACTGGACCTGGTGCCCTTTGTCATTGGCAGTGACGACTGGGCCAAAATTGAATCCGGCCTGCTGGAGCGGGCAGAGCTGTTCAACCTGATTCTGGAAGACATTTACGGCGAGCGCGAGCTGATCAAAAGCGGCACCCTGCCACCGGAAGCCATTTTTGCCCACGGCGGCTTTTTGCGGGCCTGCCACGGCATCAAACTGGCTGGCGCCCACCAGCTGATACTGCACGCGGTTGACATGGCGCGCCTGCCCAGTGGTGAGCTATGCGTATTTGCCGACCGCTGCCAGTCGCCCAGCGGCGCCGGCTACGCACTGGAGAACCGCACGGTCATGTCGCGGGTACTGCCCAGTATGTTCCGCGACAGCCAGGTGCATCGCCTGGCTCGATTCTTTCAACGCCTGCGTGTCAAACTCAGCGAACTGGTGCCACACACCGACGAGCCACGGGTGGTGGTGTTAACGCCCGGCGCGCACAATGAAACGTATTTTGAGCACACCTACCTTGCCAATTATCTGGGCTACCCCCTGGTGCAAAGTGGCGACCTGATTGTGCGCAACGGCTTTGTGTGGATGAAGTCCCTGGAAGGCCTGTCACGGGTGGACGTTATTCTGCGCCGGGTTGACGATGTTTTTTGTGACCCCCTGGAGCTGCGCAGCGACTCCCAATTGGGGGTGGCGGGGCTGTTGGATGTGGCGCGACTGGGGCGGGTGGCCATTGTCAACCCCCTGGGGGCCGGTGTGCTGGAGAACCCCGTACTGCTCAAGTACCTGCCGCAAATCAGCCGCCGGTTGCTGGGGCGTGAACCGCGACTGGCCTCGGTGGCCACCTACTGGTGTGGCGCGGAAGACGACATGAAGTTGATCAAAAGCCGTTTCGACGAGCTGGTGATCAAGCCCATCTACCGGGGCAGCGGCGGTCAGAGCATCCTTCCGGCGACGCTGTCTGCGGCCGACAAACAGGCGCTGCTAGAGCGCATCAGCAGTCAACCTTATCAGTTTGTGGCCCAGGAGCTGATCAGCCATTCCCGCGTGCCGACCCTGGTGGACGGACAGCTCAAACCCCTGCCCACCATTTTGCGCAGCTTCGCCGTGGCGGACAAGGTGTCCTACTCCATCATGCCGGGGGGCCTGGCGCGTGTCGGCCAACAAGAGGACAGCTATCTCATCTCCAACCAGCTCGGGTCCATCAACAAGGACATCTGGGTGGTGGCCTCGGAGCCCGAAAGGCAAGGGCAGTCGGACATGCCCTCGGAGAAGTTCTCCGCACACCTGCAGGGCGTGGGCCTGCCCAGTCGGGTGGTGGAAAACCTGTTTTGGTTTGGTCGCTACGCGGAGCGGGCAGAGAGCTCCCTGCGGGTTCTGCGCACGGTGTTTGTCATGCTCAACAGTGCCGAGCCCCTACCGGAAGCGTGCCGTAAAACGCTGTTGTCAGCCGTTTCTGAAGTCACCGACAGCGCGCCGGGTTTCAAGCGCAGCGGTCAGACCCTGCTCGTCAATCCTGAGCCGGAGCTGTTGGCTGTACTGCTGGACGGCGGCCGCATGGGCAGCGTCAAGTACTGTTTGAATGCGATGCTCAACTGCGCAGAAGAGTCCAAAGAGTTGCTGTCCTCGGATTTTTTGCGGGTGATCAACGACATTCGTGATGGATTGGATACGCTCTCCGCCGACCTGAAGGAAGGCCTGGTGGCCGCACCGGAAGAAGCACTGGATCCACTGGTAACGGCGCTGATGGCGCTCTCCGGTCTGTCGCAGGAGAGCATGGTGCGCGGCACCGGCTGGCGCTTCATGGAGATAGGCCGTCGCCTGGAGCGCGGGCTGCAGACCGAATCCCTGTTGCGCACCCTGCTTGGCGACGCTGGTGACGAAGCAGAGGAATCCAGCCTGTTGCTGGCAACCCTTTCCAGTCTGGAGGTGTTGATGACCTATCGCCGCCGTTACCGGGCGCGCATGGATGCGGCGCTGGTGCTGGAGCTGGTACTGTTGGATACCAGCAATCCGCGCTCGCTGCTGTTCCAGTTTGAGCAGTTGCAAAGTCAGATGAACCTGCTGCCAGAGATGGGCACTTCCAGCCGCGAGCTGCAGGCAGAGCAGCGCGCTGTCCTGGAGGCCATCACCACGCTGCGACTGAAACGGCTGGTGGAACTGGCGGAAGTGGACAGCGAATCCGGTCGGCGCGAATGCCTGGATCAAACGCTCAGCCATTTGCACCAGTTACTGAGCAGTATCGGCGCCGTCCTCAGCGACAAATATTTTGACCTGCAGGTTCGGCCCCAGCAGTTGGTCCGCGCCGTGTGGGAGGGCTGAGAATGCGCTACCAGGTTACTCATACCACCAGCTATCACTACAACGCCGAGGTGGGGCGATGCTACAACATGGCGCACATGCTGCCCCGGGACACCGAGCGGCAGTCGTGTTTGCGAAGCTCCGTGCAAATTACGCCGTTGCCTGCGCAAACGGACAAGCACGAGGACTACTTCGGCAATCTGTCCTACTATTTTTCCATTCAAACCAGCCATACCCAGCTGAGTATCACCGCTTTGAGTGAGGTAGTGATGCAGCCGCTCAGTTTCAGTGAATCCTTTGCATTTGGCTTGAGCTGCGAGGAGGCGCTGCAGGCCTTGCGCAACAGCAAAGAGCCGCAGGTACTGCTGGCGCGGGAGTTTTTACTGGACTCGCCCATGATCAAGGCACATGCCGCCCTGCGCGAATATGCCGCTCCCAGCTTCGCCCCCGGTCGGCCGCTGCTGGATGCCGTGCGCGAATTGACCGAACGTATCTACCGCGAATTTGCCTATGTACCCGGCTCTACCAGCGTAGCCACGCCCCTGTGGGATGTGCTTAAAAACAGGCGCGGGGTGTGCCAGGATTTTGCTCATCTGGCCATTGGTTGCCTGCGCTCGCTGGGCTTTCCCGCGCGTTACATTTCCGGCTACCTCGAGACCCTGCCCGCGCCCGGCCAGCCCAAACTGATTGGTGCGGACGCCACCCACGCCTGGCTTGCGGTTTTTTGCCCGCAAGACGGTTGGTGCGAGTTTGATCCCACCAACAATAAAATGGCTTCACAGCAACACATAGTTACCGCCTGGGGGCGAGATTATTCCGATGTAACGCCCTTGCGTGGGGTTATTTTTGGTGGCGGCAAAAAGAACCGTCTGACGGTTGCGGTAACCGTTACCCGGGTTGCCGACGGGTCAGACACCCCAAGCTGAACC
>CAYNST010000162.1:3625-5959 GCA_964399955.1 uncultured Cellvibrionaceae bacterium
CCACGCCCAGGTTGGCCGTGGCGCAAATGGCGGTGCCTTCCAGCATAGGCTCTCTTTTTTTACGCAGCGATGGGTAAATCTGCCGGTTAGCTGAATAGTTACCCTTATTCTGCTCCGTCGGCGTTAAAATGCCGGCCGGTATCAGGGCCCTCCTCAGCCGGGCCAATAACCCGGAGCCGGAAAGTGCGTCCCGTATGCATATTCACCGTATAAAGCCGCAGAGGCGAGGTTCCGGACCGGACAACCGCCGGTCGCACCCCGCCAAAGCACCATCCAACGTGTAGGACAGCATTGCTATGAGTGACATTCTCGGGGAAGATTTTGACCATAACTACGAACTGTTCATCGAAGAATCTTTGGCGACAGGTTGTGTATGGGGCCTGCAGAGCGAGGAAGGCTGGGCGCTGTGTCCTTCTGCACAAAACGGCGAGATTGATGTGATGCCGCTCTGGTCACAGCCGGACTACGCACAGGTGCACGCGGTGGAGGAGTGGAGCCACTACAAGGTAGTGCCAATTTCGCTGGAGGAGCTGATAGACGATTGGTTGCCGGGCCTGCACGAGGACCTGACTTTGATTGGGCCCAATTGGAACGCCGATCTTGAAGGAGATGAGTTGGAGCCGCTGGATTTGCTGGAAGAATTTACTGAAGAGGAGTAAGCGCTGCGGGCCTAAGGGCTTGCCTGCGACAGCAGTTGCTCTACTTGCAGCGCCACTTGCTGGGAGCTGGTACCGGCGGCGCGTTGGTAGAGAATACGCCGGTCGGGGCCTACAACCACCACCCCAGGTGTCACTTCAACCGCGTACCGTCGAGCTATGTGGTCGGCCCGCAAGACGACGGATATGGACGGCGCCCGCTGTTTGACATAGGCCGTGGGGTCACCATTTTCCCACACGTTCATAACATAGAATACAACCTTGGACGATTGCTCCCGATGGTGCACGCTGAGCTTGTTCATCTCTGGTAACAGCTCCTGGCAGTTTTTGCACCAACTGGCACAAAAGATCATGACGGTGGCACGACCTTGCTCCGCCTCCTGGTAAAGCGAGACGGTTTCCCCCTGGCTGTCCATCAGTATCCAGTTGGGGGCAATGTCACCGGCCTGCAACGCCTCGGCCGAGGTTGCGCAGGGGATGAACAGGGCCAGCAGACTGTATAGAGAGAGACGCAAGCGCAACATAGATGTACTCAAGGTATGGCAAAAATGATTGGATGAATTCTGCCCGGCTTGGTTCCCGTCTCGCCACATCCTCGTGCCATTGTTCTACCAAGGTCTCAGTTCTGCAAAAATGTGGCACCGCAATCGGTTATTGTGGCGCGTGCCATGGGGCCTGTTTCAGCCGCTCACATGCGCAGCATCAACGAGAGGCCAAAACTGTCCAGTGGACGCCTGCCTCGATCCAAACGCTCAAAATTCAAAACCACTGCCCGGTCCCCGCTCCAGCTGTAGCCCAGTCCCACACCCTGGGTCAGGTCGTTGGTGGCGGTTCGGGTCTCCTCCACTGACCAGGGCGCGCCTTCCTCTTCGCCCTCCTGCGCCCGGTACAGCAGTTCATCGTGAAAGCGGGTGCCCAGGTGGGCGCGCACAAATATGAATTCAGATAAAGGCAAAGACAGCAGCAGCTTAAAGTCTACCGCGTACATACTGCCGGAGCTGATGTTGAGGAGTTCGTCGTTCAATTCGATAGAGGACAGCCTTAGGCTGGTGCCAGCCTCAGCCGCAATAAAATTGTTGAATTGGCGGCCGACGAAAAAACGAGGGCCAAAGCCGTATTCACCCACATGGAACACAGATTCCGGCTCCTGTTGAGCCACGCTGGCAAACCGTCCCATGGCGGGCGGATTTTGTACGGCAACCTCCCTCAGATCCAGCGTGACCTCGGCTTGCTGATTGTGTATGCCTGCGCCCCAGTATATGAATGACCGGTTGGACTGGCTCCAGCAGGCAACCGAACTGGTCAGCGTTGCCAACAACAGCAGGCAGGCGGTTGTCAGTTTCATTGTGAAGTCCTTATAAGACAAAAGAAAAACCGCACCCGGTCCCGCAGGCAACGGACACTTACGACGTCGACAGGTTGCATTGCAATGATTGTTGTCAACGCGGATTGGTCGTCATGACCGCCCATATCGCCTACTCCAAGTGGCGGGGTCGCCTCAGCCAGGGCGTGATTCCAAAGCTCTGGCCCGGGTACGCCCCTGGCTGCGTTACCCATTGGCCCATCGGCTCAGGGACGGGACAAAACGCCGGCAGGGGAGGCACCCGGAGGGGTAACGCGCAGCAAGCGTGCACATCTTACACGTTTAGGCCGACGCAATTTTCCTTGCGCCAGTCTA
>CAYNST010000163.1:0-5861 GCA_964399955.1 uncultured Cellvibrionaceae bacterium
CTAAGCTGGGTTTTGAATATTAGCTGAGAAGACTACAGGAGAAGACCTGTTTTAGTGCCTGTGGGCGCGGTCATTAAGTTTAGCGCCGCGCAAGAGATTGTCCAGAAAAGAGCAAAAAATGGCGGATGAATGCTGGTGCTGGATGGTTCATCTGCAGGGGCTGGACGTTCAGGCCAAAAACTTATCCAGTCGGCGGCGAATGCTGCGGCAGTTTCCAAGCACTGGTCTATTCTCACTAAGGTTGATTCAAAGATTCAGAGACAATCTGAAAATCAGATTAACTAATTAGCGACTGCAAGCCTGCCGCAACTGTGAGAGCGCGAGTACACTGCCATGTCCAAAAAAAATGATCCAACTCCGGTAATCCGGGTTTCCACCCTTGTCAACGACGGCTGTGACTGGCTGGCCGAAGTATTGAGAGGCGGACTCTCGCACCTGGAGGCAGAAATTGCCCTGCAGGAAGCTGAAGAGCGTTTTCTGGAAGCGCAGCAATTACTGTTGGAGGCAGCTTACACCAGCGAGCCCGCCGGCACTGAAATAGTGGAGGGGCAGGAACTGGTGCATTATAAAAAGGTTGTTGCCAACCGGCTCGCACTGAAGGCGCATGAGGTTTTAACCTGGCACATTGAAGAGTTTTTGTTAGCCTTCCAAACCAAGAAGTGCCTTGCTGATTGCGTAAACAAAAAATGGCTTAGGCATTTGCGCCTTTTGCTGCCGGAGTTTTGCCGCCAGGGCTTTTCCATGCCCACCCAGCGGCAGGAACGTTTGGTGCAGACTCCTGCCATCCAGCCCCGTTCCTCCTGGTTAATGCGCTGGGCCTTTGGCCGCGACCTGAGTTTACCGCGTCAGGTTTAGCCGTTGTGCCTCCGCTAGCGGCGGCGTTGTTGCCGCCGCATTTGTCCCTCCTTATCCGTCACCCATTTGCTTGAACAATTCAATATTGCCACCGGTGGCAGTGGTATTGCGGGTAATGGTCTTCTCCGTTGCAAAGCGCAACAGGTAATGCGGCCCGCCGGCTTTGGGGCCGGTACCGGACAGTCCCTGGCCTCCAAAAGGATTAACACCCACCACCGCTCCCACCATATTCCGGTTGATGTAGCAGTTGCCCACTCGGGTATTGTCGATGATGTGCTGGGCGCGGTTGTATAGGCGCGTGTGCACGCCCAGGGTCAAGCCATAGCCGGTGCTGTTGATTTGTTCCAGCACCTCGTCAAGCCCGCTTCCTGGATAACTGATAACGTGCAGGATTGGCCCAAAAACTTCGCGCTCCAACTCGTTCAGATTATTTAACTGAAAAATGTGCGGCCCAACAAAGCTGCCCTTAGCAGGTAGTTTGGTTTTGGGGTAGGCATAGAGCAGAGTGGCCGTCTCCGTCATGTGGGCAATATGTTCCTGCAGCGTGGCCTGGGCAGTCTTGTCTATGACCGGGCCAATATCCGCAGCCAGTGTCCAGGGCATCCCCAGCGTCAGTTCGTCACAGGCGCCTATCAGCATGTTCATAACCGGTTCTATTATATCCTCCTGCAGAAACAGCACTCGTGCGGCGGAGCAGCGCTGTCCGGCGCTGAGGAACGCCGAGGTAATCACATCGTCCACCAGTTGCTCGGGCAGGGCAGAGGCATCGGCAATCATGGCATTGATGCCGCCTGTCTCTGCAACCAATGGCACGATAGGTCCGGGCCTTTCTGCCAGTTGGCGGTTGATCCGACGCGCGCTAGCGATGGAACCGGTAAAAGCTACACCTGATACGCGTGGGTCGGCCACCAGGCGCGACCCCACTTCACCGCCCGTGCCGGGCAGCAGGTGCAATACAGTGTCAGGTATGCCTGCGGCGTGCATCAATGCCACGGCGCGCGCCGCCACCAGTGGCGTCTGCTCGGCGGGCTTGGCAACAACCGCGTTACCGGCCGCCAAGGCAGCAATCACCTGGCCGGTGAATATGGCCAGGGGAAAGTTCCAGGGGCTGATGCAGGCAAACACGCCGCGGCCGTGCAGCGCCAGCAGGTTCTGCTCGCCAGTGGGGCCGCTGAGCGACGAAGCCGCCACAAAGTGTAGTCGAGCTTGCGCGGCGTAATAGTGGCAGAAGTCAATGGCCTCCCGTACTTCGGCCAAGGCATCTTTCAGGGTGCGACCGGCCTCACGGCTGATCAGGTGGATGAGCTCGGGCGTGGCCAGGGTAAAGGCCTCGGCGACCGCGTCAATACATTCTGCCCGTTCACTACCTCCCATTGCGTTCCAACTCGGCTGCGCCGCAGTGGCCGCAGCCAAGGCGGCTTCAAGGTCTTCCGGGCAGGCGTGGCGCACCTCACCCAGAGCCAGTTCTGCATCGGCGGGGCTGCAGACGGCAACGCTGTCTGCCTCATTCTGGCTATCCGCTTTTGTGGTCGGGTGGGCTATAAATCGGTTGCCAGAAAGCGCCTCAAGCCGGGACAACAACTGCCCTGCCTGATGCACATCGTCCAGGTCCATACCTGCAGCGTTGGCTCGCGGTGCCTCGCTTTGGCGGTACAAATCCGGTGGCCGTGGCATGGCGGGATGCCGATGATGCTCGGCACTGCGTACCTTGTCGACCACATCGGCCGTCAGCGTCTCAATTGGAATGGAGCTGTCCGACAATTGGTGCACAAATGAGCTGTTGGCGCCGTTTTCCAACAGGCGGCGCACCAAGTAGGGTAGCAAGTCCCGGTGGGCTCCCACGGGGGCATAGACGCGCAGGCGCGGCAGGGGTATGTACTCCTGATCCGCCTGGGTGCGCAACTGCTGGTACAACAGTTTGCCCATGCCGTGCAGACGCTGAAATTCATAGCGTTGGCCGGGCTTGGCCAATTGCATGATGGTTGCTACCGTCAAGGCGTTGTGGGTGGCAAATTGCGGGTAAATCACATCCTGCGCCTTAAGCATTGCCTGCGCGCACACCTGATAACAGAGGTCGGTGTTGGCTTTGCGGGTAAAAACCGGGTAATCCGTCAGGCCCAGCACCTGTGCGCGTTTGATCTCTGTATCCCAGTAGGCGCCCTTGACCAGCCGCAGCATAAAACGCCGGCGGGTTGTGCGGCCAAGGGCAATCAGCCAGTCCACCACAGCAGGGGCGCGCTTCTGATAGGCCTGTACCACAAAGCCCAGCCCCTCCCAGCCTTCAAGCTCTGGTGCCCGCGCCAGAGCCTCAAAGATGTCCAGAGATAAATCCAGGCGCGTGGCTTCCTCTGCGTCAATGTTAAGCCCCAAGCCTGCCCGCTTGGCCGCCGTGGCCAACCCAAGCACCTTTGGTAGAAGCTCCGTTAGCACCCGGCTGCCTTGGCTTTGTTGATATCGAGGGTGAAGGGCAGACAGTTTGATGGAAATACCATGGGCCGCTACCACACCGTCGGTTTGCTTGTTAAGGCTGTTGTCCGCCAATGCTTGGATAGCGTGTTCATAGGCTGCCAGGTAACGCGCGGCATCCGCTTGGGTGCGGGCGCCTTCACCGAGCATGTCAAAAGAGAAGTCCGTGTCGGGCGGGTTTTCCGCAGGGCCGCGCTCAAGAGCCTCTTCAATGGTGCCGCCCAGCACATATTGGTTGCCCATTAGCCGGATCGCCTGCAGCATGGCCCGACGCACGGAGCGTTCGCCTATGCGGCCGACCAACTCTGGCAGCCAGTAGCGGCTTGCAGTGCCAAGGTTCCGGTCAAGCGCCAGAATCTTGCCGCTCAGAATTATGCCCCACACCGAGGCGTTTACCAGCAGCGAGCCGCTTTGGCCCCGATGCGCCTGCCAGTCCCCCGCACGCAGCTTTTCAGCAATCAACGCGTCCGCCGTGGCGGTATCCGGAATGCGCAATAATGCTTCGGCCAGGCTCATGAAGGCCACGCCTTCCTGGTTGGTCAGGTCAAACTCCTGCAGAAAGGCCGCCAGGGCACCGCTTTTTTCCTGTGCCGCCCGGCTGCGGGTAATCAGGTCGGCGGCCTGACGGCTGATCAGGGCCCGCTCGGTCTCACCGGTCGCGATCGCCCGCAGGAGATGATTGACGCTGCTTTGTTCATCTTCGTAGGCCGCCAGGCGCAGGGCCTGGCGCAGCTCAAACAGATCCGTCATGGGGAAACCTTATGGATAAAATATTAAGTTTAGACGGGCTAGGGCTGCGAGTGGTTCTAATAAGAAATGGAATTTGGAGACGCTGCGGTTTATGGCACGCAGGTGGCCCGAGGACAAACCCGGCAACGAAACCGGTAGCAGCGCTGTTTTTTATAATCTGGACCGTCCCGCAATAGCTGACCCCTGAAGGCGTGCTCCAACAGGGGCGCCATGATAGCTTGGCCTAGGGCCCTTGTTCCCCGTCCAGCATCACCATCCAGGCCACCCCAAAACGGTCGGTAACCTGGCCGTAAAGAGGCGACCAGAAAGTGGCCGTCAGCGGCATGCGTACTTGTCCGCCGTCGGCCAAGGCCTTGAATGCGTCTTGCACACTGCTTTTATCAGGGAGTGCCAGGGCCAGGCTGAAACCGCCAATCTGCGAGGAACTGTCACAACCGTCGGAAGCCATGATGCGCATGCCCCCCAAAGTGAATTCGCAGTGCATGATTTTGTTGCTCAAGCCGGGGGCCAGCGTGCCCTGCGGCAGGGGCTCGGGACTCTCGTCAAAGCGCATGATGAATTCAATCGTCGCACCCAGGTGCGCCCGGTAATAATCTAACGCTTCTTCACAGCGACCGGAAAAAAACAAATAGCTGTGCGCCTTGGCCGCTTGCAACGCCAAACGCTGTTTCAGTCTGTTTTCCTGCGTCATGGTCTCACCATCGCCGTCCACTTCGGCAAAGTCCTCTGCTTCATAGACGGTGCGAATTTCTATCTCAAAGTCTTCCTCCATTGGAGTGGGGCAGCGTTTGACCCAATCTATGGCTTCGTCCATGTCGCGGACTTTCCAGATCCAGTAGCCCGCCAGCAGTTCGTCGGTTGCCGGAAACGGACCTTGGCGCACTTCGCGAGACGCGCCGGCGAATCGCACTCGGTAGCCGTCGCGGCTGGGCTTCAATCCGTCGCCGGCCAGCAGGACTCCCTGATCCACCAGTTGCTCGTTGAACCGTCCCATGGCATTCAGCAGCCTTGCGTCGGGTAGCTTCCCCGCTTCTGAACTTGGGGAGGCCTTGATCATTACCATCACTCTCATTTTTTTAATCCTCATTCTGCTTGCCAGTGTTTGATGGTCAGAAGCGGTGGCCACAACCGCAGATGTGGCGCGCCGGTCTGTTCATCTAGTCGATGGGCGAGGACGCAGATAGACAACAGTTGCGGATTTGTTGCCCAGTTCGGGTTCAGTTGTGAAGTTGTTAACATGGAACGGATTTCGCAAGGCTCTAGGTCAGGTGCAATGACCTGCGCACAAGCGCCCGCAAATCAAGAGAACGAAGAGGTATGACCCCATGATCAGTGTAAAAACCGCCTTTTTTACCGGCATTTTTGCCGTATGCGTTCCCGTTTTTGTCATGGCGACGGAGAAGCCACCTGCAGAGGGGAAAAAAATCGGTCAAATAGTTGAAGCGCTGGAAAGCCGTGGCTATGACACCGTGACCGAAGTGGAGTATGACGACGGACAATGGGAGGCGGAAGTCTACAAGGATGGAGAAAAGCGCAAAGTGACGCTTGATGCCACAACCGCTGAAATCCTCGCGGAAGACTAAACCGCCATTTGCGATCTGACGCTGTTCCCCGTCTAAGCGCGGGACCCCGGCCGGCACAACTCAGGCGGCGTGCCGGCGGTATCTGCGCCAGTTCCGCCCAATGAGGCTTCCCCTTTCCAGCGCTTGGCGCCAGCCACCCTTCGGGTGGCTGGCGCCAAGCCTCTTCTCAGGCCGTAAACGGCCCTTCGGAATGTGAAGTTCACGGGT
>CAYNST010000164.1:0-5768 GCA_964399955.1 uncultured Cellvibrionaceae bacterium
TGGCGCGTTTTCAGGTGCAACAGAGGCGATGATGAAACGTCAACAGACCCTAAGCAGAGGAAGGCTTTACGCTTTCATCCAGGCCTGTGGCGGTTCATGGCCGCATCGCATGGTACCCCTCGACGCAGCAAGCGGCCGGGTAGACTCTGGCAGAAGGCAATCCCAGGCCCCATTTGTGACTGTTTAGGCCAGCGGCAAGCTTGTACAGGGCATGTCCACCAGGCGCCAGTGTACAGGCGCAGATATCCCGCCTTCAACCCGGCTTAGGGCAATCTGCATCTGAACGAACCGTCTGCAAAAAAAAACTCCCGGTCCAACACGGCGGTTTTTGGGGCGGTCTTTTGCAGGCGGGCGGCGTAACATAGAGGGGACATCTTGAGACTCTAGCTTGAACTAAACCGGTTACCTGTTTATCTGTATGGCAGGTCGATTGCCAGGAACGACGCCTTTGAAAATCCAGCAATTGCTGAAGTGCCTACTGCTGCTTGGTGTGCTCACAAGTCACTCCTCGACCGCCCAGGAACCCGATGCCGGCACAGCGGCAGAACCTGCCCCGGAGCTTGCCACCAACCGCAGTATTGAAGTGGAAGGTATCATTCCCGACCGTGCAATTCAGCGCCGCATCTTCACTATCTTGCAATCCAGCGGCTGGTTCGACGAGTTGGAAGTAAAAGTCAGCCAGGGTATTGTCATGCTTGGCGGGCGCACTCAGCGCAACGCTTATTTTCAGTGGGCAGAGGCCATCGCTGTGCGAACGGAGGATGTTGTCGCGGTGATGAATAATATGGAGGTGAAGCCGGAGGCAGACTGGACCTTCGAGCCCGCACTGATAGAGGCCCAACGATTGCTGGATCGCATCATTGGGGCATTGCCATTGTTGCTGCTAAGCGCCATTGTATTGTTGTTGACACTGCTAATGGCCCGTGCCTTCTCGGGAGTGGTGTATCGCTTTCTGGCGCCCAGGCTGGACAGCGATATTCTGCGCAGACTGGTTTCCCGTATCTGCTCAGTGCCGGTATTTATCTTTGGAATTTATATTGTTTTGAACATCACCGGGCTTGGCAATCTGGCCGCAACCGTCATTGGCGGCACCGGCTTGCTTGGCTTGGTTATCGGCATTGCCTTTCGCGATATCACTGAGAATTTTTTGGCCAGTATTCTCATCAGTGTGCAAAGACCGTTCAAATTGGGTGACTTCGTCAAGGTAGGCGAGTTCACAGGATTTGTACAGGCAGTGACCACCCGCGGAACTGTTTTGATGACAGACGAAGGCAACCACGTGCAGATCCCCAACTCGGTCATCTACAAGCAGCCCATCATCAATTATTCTGCCAACCCCCTGGTGCGTTTGGAAGTGCAAGTAGGCATAGGCTATGACGCCTCAATTGCAAAAGCCCAGGCCCTGGCGATGGAGCTGTTGCAAGGGCACCCGGCTGCATTGGACGAGCCGGAGCCCCTGGTTCTGGTGGATAAACTGGCGGCTTCCACGGTGAACCTGCGGATGTTTTTCTGGGTGAACGCGGCGGAGCACAGCGTCCTGAAAGTCAAATCGTCCGTCCTGAGGCTGCTGAAGCGCACCTATATTCAGCATCAAATCAGCATGCCCGACGATGCACGGGAGGTGATATTTCCGCAGGGACTGGCTTTATCGCAGGAGGACCGAACCCCCGAGACGGGCGTTGATGTGGCAGAGACGGCAGAGACGGGCGAAGAGTCCAGCGTCAGCACCTGTTCCGAGGGGACACTGACAACGGATGCCGAGTCGGTGAAGGCTCAGGCGCGACGGACCACCTTGGGAGAAAACAATGAAGACGCCCTCCTGAAAGCGCGTTAATCCTTGCAAACCGTACACCTGATTGCAATAAGTTCCTGCAAGCATCAGTCTGGCGCGGCTTCGGGGCAAACAAGCCGCATAAAAGCAGCAATACGCGGGTGGCCTGATGTTTGCAAACTGGAATGCGCGCAAGCTTCGAGTGAGCAGGTATTCAGGCGCTTCATAATCAAACGAGAGGGCACTATGGACATCATCAGAATTATCATTGCAATATTACTTCCGCCACTGGGCGTTTTTCTGCAAGTGGGGCTGGGCGGCGCCTTTTGGTTGAATATTTTATTGACGCTACTGGGTTATATCCCCGGGATTATTCATGCCGTCTATATCATAGTCACTCGTTAGTTTTGAAGGGCTGGCGGAAGCTCGTCAGCCCCTTGAATGACTTGGGCTGAATTTCAGGTTGTTCCCTCCTCTACGGTTGGTACATTTTGGTTCCTGCAGTATCATCAACCGCACCGCAACTGTTCAGAAGGCAAGTTTATGGGACTGCTGGTAGACGGCAAATGGCAAGATAAATGGTACGACACCAAGGCTTCAGGCGGTGCGTTCAAACGTGAAGACTCGCAGATTCGCAATTGGATCACCTCTGACGGCGCAGCAGGCCCTGACGGTGCCCCGGGCGTCAAGGCGGAGAGCGGACGCTTTCACCTTTACGTTTCCCTGGCCTGCCCTTGGGCGCACCGCACCTTGATACTCCGCAAGCTGAAAAACCTTGAAGCGCATATCGGCGTCTCGGTTGTCAGTCCCATCATGCTGGACCAGGGCTGGACATTTGAGCAGCAGGAAGGGAGCAGCGGTGATTCCCTGTACCAATCTGAATTTTTGCATCAAATTTATACGCGGCACCAGGCAGACTACAGCGGGCGCGTTACCGTGCCGGTGCTTTGGGATAAGCAGCAGGAGCGCATTGTGAGCAATGAGTCCGCTGAAATTATCCGCATGTTCAACAGTGCATTTGACGCTATCACCGGTAATGATCAGGATTTTTGCCCGTCAACGCTCATCAATGAGATTGACGTAATCAACCGGTTTGTCTACGACGGCGTCAACAATGGGGTGTACAAGTGCGGTTTTGCGACAGAGCAAAAAGTATACGAAACGGAGTATCAGCAGCTGTTTGCCGCACTGGATCGGTTGGAAACCTTGCTCAACCAGCAGCGCTACTTGACCGGTTCGGAGCTAACCGAGGCCGACTGGCGCCTGTTTACCACCTTGATACGCTTTGACGCGGTCTATTATGGCCACTTCAAATGCAATCGCCAAAGGATTGTTGATTACCCGAATCTGTCTGCCTATACCCGTGAGCTGTTCCAGGTAAAAGGGGTGTCGGAGACTGTCGATTTTCACCACATCAAGCGGCACTACTATTACAGCCACCCCATGATCAATCCCAACCAGATAGTCCCTTTGGGACCGGAAACAGATTTCAACAGTGCCCATGACCGCGATCGCTTCGCGAACTCCGCTGCAGATTAGCGCAGGCTGCAACAGGCAGCGGCAGCCACTGTGCCTGATTCGACTGCTCGAACTCCTGATGTCACCGGCCTGGCGTAACCGGGTAGACCATTTTTTACAAACTGTCGATTATTCTTTCACAATTTGTTGCAGTTGGCTGGCGGCGGGGGTTGGCTTACGCGCAAAAGCTGGCGCCAAGTTGTGAAGGTGACCGCCAGCTGATTGCCGCTCATTGCGGTTTCTATCAGGCGCCCTGGGCTGTATCCCTTTAGATCCGCAGGCTGGGGCGTCTATCTTGCCAGACGGCCAGGGGGGCACCCCAGCCACTTGATCTTGGAGCACTAACCGAATCTCGTGGTTGGTAAAGAACTTGCTACAGCTTCCCGCGTCACCGTTGCTTGATGATCATGCCCCCATCCTGGCTGACAACTCTCCGGTAAAACATATGGCACGACGGGTCCGCTCAGTCTGTATCCGGGTAGCCTATGGCACATTCAGGACAGGGGTAGGACGCGGGGCTCGCCTCCATACCTGGCAAGGCGATGCGGCAGGTCGGCGCAGCCAGTTGATCAAGCAGCTAAACAACCTTCTCAATTAAGGACAGGTAAGATGATTTACAAGAACTGGAAATACCTGCTGGCCGCAGTGTCGGTGATGCTGGTCAGTGTGCAAGTGCATGCCAAACCGTATAAGGGTGCCGAAGTCATTACCCGCCAGGAATTCAAATTTGGCGCCTTCGAGGCCCGCATACGAGGTCCTCAAGGCTCCGGCGTTGTTACTCCGTTTTTCCTGTGGAAGCACGACTCCGAACTGGCCGGCACAGAGTGGCAGGAGCAGGATTTTGAGCTCTTTGGCAAAAACGGTGATTACCAGACCCAGCTGATGATGCCCGGCAACCCGCGCACCGAGAACAAAATTGATCACCGTTTGCCGACCAAAGCCTGGGAGAACTATTACACTTACCGCATGGAATGGACTCCGGAATATTTGGCATTTTATATTGACGGCAACCTGGTTCGCCGTGAAACCGACCGAACCCGCTACGGCAAGGTTTTGGACCCCGCACGCGCGGAGCGCGCCCAAATTCGCATAGGCATCTGGGCTGGCGACTGGAGCTGGTCCGGCTTTTTTGACGAAACCGCTCTGCCTGCCGCGACCTTTGTAGAGTATCTGCAAGTATGGTCCTACACCCCGGGGGAAGGCGCTGACGGCTCTGATTTTTCACCGTTGTGGCGTGACGATTTCACCTCCGGTTTGAGCCGCGACCGTTACTGGTACGCCAACTGGACCTTTGACCGCGCAATCAATGACTACATTCCTCAAAATGCACGAGCCATCGACGGCAAATTGGTTTTGGTGCTGACGGATAACGCCAACGCCGGCCGCTTCCCCACTGATATCCCGGCGGACAACCCGCCCGTACCCTGGGCGCCACCACCGACCGACCCACAGGATGATTACGTACCGGTTGCAGTTCCTGGCCGGGTGCAGGCCGAGGTGGTCAGTGACTATTACGACAGCACTTTGGGTAATCAGGGCGACGGCCGTTGCAGCACCACCAGCGTGGATGCACAGCCTACATCCGATACCGGCGGTGGCTGCAACATTGCGTGGACGACGCCCGGCGAATGGGTAGAGTATGTGATTGATGTGCCGGAAGACGGCAGCTACGATCTCACCCTGCGTGCGTCTGCCAATGCCCCTGGCCGCCGTCTGTCGGTAGACGTTGACGGCGAGAATGTCAGCGATGATCTGGATGTTCCGGCGCGCGGCTGGCAGAGCTTTGCCAACATTACCTTCCCGGTGACCCTGACGGCTGGTGAGCGCACAGTGCGAGTGAACTTCGTGACGGGTTCAACCAACCTCAATTACATAGATGTTGCTGCTCGCAGCTCAAGTGCGCCCGTTGACCCAGTGGAGCCGGTTGATCCAGTTGACCCGGTTGATCCGGTTGATCCGAACCTGGCGGTAGGTTTGCCCGCTAGAATCGAGGCAGAAGATTTTGTTACAGCCAATGACACCACTCCGGGCAACTCGGGCGACAGTATCTGTGCTACCGGCGACGTCGATTCGCAGATTACCAGTGATACCAGCGGTTCCTGCAACATTGGCTGGACTCGTCCCGGCGAGTGGTTGGACTACACAGTGGAAAGTGCCGATGACCAGGACTTCATCCTCAACCTGCGATTGTCCAGCTCCACCGCAGACCGCACGGTTTATGTAGAGGTCAACGGGGTGGATGTAAGTGGTTCTCTTGTTGTTCCGTCACTCGGCTGGCAGACCTACAGCAATGTGCAGGTGCCCGTCAGCTTGACGGCGGGCACGCACACAGTGCGTGTCAATTTCGAAACTGGCTTTGTCAATTTCAACTTCCTTGAATTTGTTGCGGATGATACTGCCTCAACGCCGCCTAACGAGGCGGTCGAGCCAGTTGAGCCAGTTGAGCCAGTTGAGCCAGTTGAGCCAGTTGAGCCAGTTG
>CAYNST010000165.1:0-5654 GCA_964399955.1 uncultured Cellvibrionaceae bacterium
ACCCCAGGTCGCCAGCAGAGTGTCCAAAGGGCGTTTATAGAGGTGGCGAATCAAGCTCCATTCCACCAGCGCACCCAGCGCACCGGCCACAAAAAAAGCCACGATCATGGCTATAGAGAAATAAATACCAAACAGTCCGGGCAAGTAAGTCGAAAAGAGATTGGAAATCAGGTAAGTGACGTAGGCGCCAAGAATCATGAACTCGCCATGAGCCATGTTGATCACACCCATTTGACCAAAAATGATGGCAAGTCCCAGTGCCATTAGCACAAAAACGGAGAACAAAATAAGACCTGCGAAACCCTGCATGGCAAAAATGGAAAGCAGTTCTGCGGAGGTGTAGTCTGCAAACATGGTGAATTCCTCTGTGACCGCCAGGACCGACGACCAGGGCGCCGGTTTACTTCAACCTGTCAAAGTGACGTCGTATGGCTAGTGCTTGATTGCACAGTGGCAGGACCAGGGCGAGCCGGTGCCGCCCGCCCTGATCGGCTTCTACTGGTAGCCGGCCGGGAAGGGGTCGGGTTCCAACAGCTCGGCGGTCTCAAACACTACATCGTATTGGCCGTCCCGCCTGGCAAGGCCGACACGAGTCTTGGACCAGAGGTGGTGATTGGGATGAATCTTGACGTAGCCCTCGGGAGCCGTGTTCAACTCGATACCGGGAGATGCTTCGCGCACCTTGTCAACATCAAATGAACCGGCCTTTTCCACCGCCGCTTTCCACAACCAGGGGCCAAGATAGGCCGCCTGGCTCACATCGCCAATGACAACATCCGTGCCGTACTCCGCCTTGAACGCCTTGACGAAGGCTTCATTATTGGGATTGGGCAAGCTTTGGAAATATTTCATTGCGGCGTAGGCGCCTTCGAAGTTTTCTCCGCCAATTCCCAGGATCTCGTCTTCGGTTACCGAAATGGTCAGCAAGGTCGGCTTTCCGGCTTTAAGATTGATACCCGCCGCTTTGAGCTACTTGTAGAACGCTACGTTGGAACCGCCCACCACCGACGCGTAGATCACATCAGGTTTGGTCAGTTTGATCTTGTTGATGACTGAGTTGAACTGGGTGTGGCCCAGCGGGTAATATTCCTCCCCTACTACCTTGTGGCCCATTTTTTCGATGTGTTTACGCGCGATCTTGTTGGATGTGCGTGGCCAGATATAGTCGGAACCCAACAGATAAAACGTCTTGGCTTTTTTCTCTTCTACAACCCAGTCAATGCCGGCGAGTATTTGCTGGGTAGCTTCCTGACCGGTGTAGATGACATTGGGCGACTGTTCCAGCCCCTCATAAAAAGTGGGGTAATACAGCATACCGTTGTACTGCTCAAACACGGGAAGCACGGCCTTGCGCGACGCAGAGGTCCAGCAGCCAAACACGGCGGCTACCTTGTCGTTGACCAGCAGCTTTCTGGATTTTTCCGCAAAGGTGGGCCAGTCGCTGGCGCCGTCCTCCTGTATCACTTTGATCTGGCGCCCAAGTACGCCGCCCGCTTCATTGATCTGTTTTATCGCCAGCTTTTCTGCCTGCACCGACCCGGTCTCACTGATGGCCATGGTACCGGTTACCGAGTGAAGAATTCCCACGGTCACGGTGTCGTCGGTAACCGCAAGGTTGGTGGTATTGACTGACTGCGCCAAGGCAGCTCCCGCCGCCAAGGTTACTGTCATCGACGCCAGCAACTTCGCTGTTCTAAAACAGATGGACTTCAAGGTGCGGGACTGCTGCACAGGGTTGGGTTTTGGATACATCAACATGGTGTGCCTCGTTTTCAGGTGGGCCGTGGGTGAATGCACGGTCATTGTTGATCCACCCGCCGGCGTGCACCATGCGGTTTGTGCGCACCTCCCCTACGTCATTTGACGTATTCCGGCAGGCGCACAAAAAATGCATCTCTATGAAAAATGAATATCCCCACCACAGATGGCTCGAATCTGGCTTGGCTGCAGGCATAGACCGGGCTGCCGGGCCGCAGTTGGTGCTCTGCTCGGTGCGCTTCGCCCCCCTTTAAGTGACACACGATGGCCGCCCAGCAAAGAATATTTCGCATTCGCCGCAGCTATAACCAATGGGTTAATAACCAAACTCTGGAAGACTACGCTCTGCGTTTTACCGCCATTGGCTCGCGCCGCTGGTCGCTTCAACGGGTGTCCAACACCGCCTTGGGCGCGATATCGTTTTTGGCGCTGGAGGCTATTGGCGGGGCCATAACTCTGAACTATGGATTTACCAATGCCGCTGCGGCCATTGGGGTGGTCAGCCTGTTGATATTCCTACTGGGCATTCCGATCTGCTACTACGCCGCGCGCGACGGGGTGGACATAGATCTTCTTACCCGGGGTGCCGGCTTTGGATACATCGGCTCTACCGCTACGTCCTTGATCTATGCCTCCTTCACTTTCATTTTTTTTGCGCTGGAAGCCGCCATCATGGCCAAGGCCCTGGAGTTGATGCTGGGCCTGCCAATGGTCTGGGGGTATATTGTCAGCTCGGTGGTGGTGATACCGCTGGTGTTCTACGGCATTACATTTATCAGCCGTTTTCAACTGTGGTCCCAGCCGCTGTGGATCACCTTACAAGTGGTTCCTCTGGTGATCATTCTCTACCATGACTTTGCCCTGGTTGAACAATGGCAGAACCACAGCGGCCTGCACCAAAAGGGTGAAACCGGATTCAACATCCTCCTTTTTGGTGCTGCGGCATCGGTGATGTTTGCGCTGGTGGCTCAGATAGGCGAGCAGGTAGACTTCCTGCGCTTCCTGCCGGAAAAAACCACCCACAATCGGCTTGCCTGGTGGGCGGCACTGCTTGCCGGCGGTCCGGGATGGGTGATCGTAGGGGCTTTGAAATTGTTTGCGGGATCATTCCTGGCCTACGTTGCACTGTCTCAAGGCAAAAGCCTGCTGGACGCGGCGGACCCAACAACCATGTACACCATGGCGTTTTCCTACCTCACCCACTCGCCTCAAGCTGCCCTGATTCTGGCCGGTGTGTTCGTCATAGTGTCGCAATTGAAGATCAACGTCACCAACGCCTACGCGGGTTCAATCGCCTGGTCCAACTTTTTTTCGCGGCTTACCCACAGTCATCCCGGGCGGGTGGTTTGGCTGGTGTTCAACGTATGCATTGCGCTTCTGCTGATGGAACTGGGGGTCTATCATGCCTTCGAGAAAACACTGAGTGTCTATGCGGTAGTCGCCGTCGCCTGGGTCGGGGCGCTGGTTGCGGATCTGACTATCAATAAACCCCTGGGGCTCAGTCCAAAACACATTGAGTTCAAACGCGCCTACCTGCATGACCTTAATCCGGTAGGGGTAGGCTCAGTGGCTATCTCGTCAGTACTGGGAATAATTTGTTACCTGGGTCTTCTGGGCCCCGTCAGTCAGGCGCTGGCGCACTTCATCGCCCTGGCCGCTGCATTTGTTCTGGCGCCCGCCATTGCCCTTCTCACCGGTGGCAAGTATTACCTTGCCCGCAGCGACCTGATTGTCCTGCATCCGGAAAATGTGCACTGCTGTGTCTGTGAAAACACGTTTGAACCACCGGATATGGCTTTTTGTCCAGCCTATGAGGGCGCTATCTGCTCGCTTTGTTGCTCGCTGGACTCCCGCTGTCGTGATTCCTGCAAGTCACCCAGCCAGTTCAGTGCCCAGCTTGCACAGGCGCTGCAAAAACTGGTGCCCACCAACCTGGGTGAGTACATCAATGTGCGCCTGGTCAACGTCATGGGCCTGGCGCTGCTGATCGGCGGTGTTGCCGCCGCGCTGCTGGCACTTATCTACTCCAACTCCCTGACGCCCGACGACGCCGTCAACACCTTGATTGCTCAGGCGCTGTGGAAGGTTTTTTTTATTCTAATGATCATTGCCGGAATCATTACCTGGCTGTTTACCTTGGCTCATGAAAGCCGCATCGTTGCACAGGAGGAAAGCCAACGCCAAAATCGACTGTTGGTGGAAGAAATTGAAGCCCACGAAAAAACCGACCTGGCCCTGCAGAAGGCCAAGGAAAAAGCCGAAGCGGCCAACAACGCCAAAAGCCGCTATCTTACCGGTATCAGTCACGAGCTGCGCACACCACTCAACTCTATTCTGGGCTATGCGCAACTGCTGGAGAAGGACGAACGCATACACGGCTACAACAAACATCAGGTTGAAGTCATTCGTCGCAGTGCAGAACACCTGACGGACCTGATAGAAGGCCTGCTGGATATCTCCAAGATAGAAGCCGGGCGTCTGGAAATCCAGACGCAGGTATTTGATTTGCCCACCTTGATGGATCAACTGGTGGATATGTTCGCCCTACAGGCACAGGAACGGGGCCTCAAGTTCGAATACAAACCGTTGACCCCCCTGCCCAAACTGGTGCAGGGCGATGAAAAGCGAGTGCGACAGATTTTGATTAATCTACTGTCCAACGCCATCAAGTTTACAGCCCGAGGAGCAATCGATTTCAGTATTCGCTACCGCAATGAAGTGGCGGAAATCCGCATACGTGACACCGGGGTTGGCATTCCGGTCGAGGAAATGGAGCGCATTTTCAGGCCCTTTGAACGCATTCGGCTGCCCGGCGTGCCGGCCACCAATGGAACGGGGCTGGGGCTGACAATTACCCGCCTGTTGGTTGATATCATGGGTGGCGATATCAACGTACAGCAAAACCCGGATGGCGCCGGAGTGACCTTTTCTGTCAGTCTTATGTTGGCACGGGTGTTTCGCCCCCAGCAACAGGTGGTACAGGTCCGCAGAATCTACGGTTATGAAGGCCACGTTCGCACCCTCATGGTCGTGGATGACGACGCCGCTCACCGCGGCCTGCTGCACGAGCTGCTAGCGCCCCTGGGCTTCGTCGTGGTAGAAGCACCGGATGCCTTTGCCTGCTTGAATGTAGTGAAAAACTTTACCCCCAGCGCCTTCCTGATTGATCGTTGCATGCCCGGCATGGACGGTCCGGACCTGGCGCATCGGCTCCGTCACCAGGGCTTCCGTCAGCCGATCATCATGGTCTCGGCCAACGCCAGCGAGGACCTGTCCCGCAAGGACCTGAACGCCAGTTATGACGATTATTTCATCAAACCGGTTCGACTGGATCATATTGTCGAAAAACTGGGCCAGCACTTACAGCTTGCCTGGCGTTACCAGCCCCAAGCCGATCAAGCGGTGCCAGCTGACCCCAGTACAGAGCCTACGCGGCTGCCTCCACAGTCTATTGTAGAAGAGCTGATTGGTTGGGCGGAGGTGGGGGCACTGGGAAAAGTTCGCGCACTGGTGGAGGAATTGGAGCTAAGACAGTTGGCCAGTGACAATGTCATAGCCAAGCTCAAACACCATGTGCTGCGAGTTGAACTGTCCAGCATCAGCGAAACGCTCAAGGTCTGCCAATGGTGACAAATTACGCAATGCGCGATCTAGTACTGGTGGTGGATGACTCGCCAGAGACCCTGGCCTTGCTCAACGATACTCTGGAACGGGCGGGCATGACCACCCTGGTAGCCCTGGAAGGTCAACAGGCGCTTAACATAGCGCGCAAAATGGCGCCGGACATCATACTGCTGGATGCAATGATGCCGCAGATGGACGGCTTCACCACCTGCCGGCACTTGAAAAACGATTCCGATCTCCGCAGCATACCCGTGATCTTCATGACCGGGCTT